>CAZGLO010000051.1:0-24923 GCA_964526735.1 uncultured Chloroflexaceae bacterium
TTTCCTCCACTGCCGTTCAAACGGCGTGGCTTCCACCGCGTAAGAGTCGGTGAGATAAAGTGAGAATGTATAGGGCTACTTGCCAAAACCGCGGAACGATGGTACAATGACGAGCGCAGTCAAGGGAAGGGGATTCCGTATTGACATCTGACCCCGTAGCTCAGTGGATTAGAGCGTCTCCCTGCGGAGGAGAAGGCCGTGCGTTCGAGTCGCACCGGGGTCGCCAACTACAGAAAACGGTTTCGCAAGCGCTCAGGGTTTTTTGCCTGGGCGTTTGTGTTTCCAGAGAAGGGAGTTTTTAGATGAGCAGCACGTGTCCCTCTTGCGGCATGGTGATCAAGAAAAGTGCCCAACGCTTCTGCCCGCACTGCGGCAATGCGTTATCATCCGGCTCTATCGCCGACACCACCCCATCTCCTCCGCCCGCCCCGCCTCAAACCGAGCTTCTCACTCAACCTACTCCTCAGCCCACGCCGCCCACCGACAAGATAGCGGGCACGGCATCCACACCCATGTCTATGCCTCTATCTATGCCCATGACGGGAACAACGCCACCCAGCCCTCTTCATCCCTCTGGTTTCTTCTCTGAGGTTGCCCCCCCACCGCCGCCCAACCCAGAGCCAGCTCCTCCCCACAACACGCCACCAGCAGGGGGAAGAATACTCTCATCTGGGTTCTTCGCAGCAGTGATACTCTGCATATTCCTGCCATTTATCACGATATCCTGCGGCCAGGAAGATATCACCCTGACCGGCACCGAACTACTCAATCTGACCGAAGATACAAGCGAGCTTTCGCTCTTGCTTCTCGTTTCGGCTGCAGTAGTAGTAGGAGCAATCATTGTTGGGGTGTTGGCGGGCTTCTCAAAACGGGTTAAAGCATCTGTTGTGGGACTGATAGCGGGGATTGCTGGAGCGGGAGGGCTACTCCTCCTCCGCGAGGCCATCAATGCCGAGATTTTTGCGTCGGATGACAGCCTTGAAGGCATGGAACGGGCGGCGGATGAGTTTCTGAAGGCAAATATGGAAGTGTCGTATGAGGTGGGGTATTGGCTTGCGATTGGCCTCTTTTCGGCTGCCGCCGTGCTCAATCTCTGGCTGATAGCGAGAGTACGGCAAAAACAGCAAGAATAACTTCAGTACATCCACCCCATGCAAAAAGCGCGGGCCGGTTTTCTCCACCAAGAAGGGAAAAAACCATCTCCCGCGCTTTCTTGTTTGCTTCTATTTCGTTTGTCGTTGGTGGTGTCGTTCCTACCCTATCTGCGATGACAGTGCGACGACGGTAGCGACACCCAACAACGATATCTCCAGTTGCGATCTATATTGCGATCTATAGATATCCCCCTGGCAAGGCTTCATTACCCTAAGGGTTGAACATCTCTTCATTGATCTCAACCGCATTCTCGCATGCTTCCGGCAGCGTGATGCTCACCGCATTGATGTCGGTCAAATCATAGGTAAAGGAGACCGTCGCTTCGCTCAGATCGCCACTCATATCCTCCATCGGAAGCCCTGTCGTTTGGGCCTCAATCTCCATCTTGACCAGGTAGTTGCCATCTTGGGCAATCCACACATCCGCCTTGTTGATGGTCACATTCTCATCCTGCTCCGCCTCCAGCACCTCTGCCGCATTGGCGATGGAGTAGTGATCCGTCATCACACCATTGACCTCAACTCCCTCCTCAATCAGCTCCGCATTTTCGACATCGCCCACAAAGTCCTCCATATCGGGGAAGGAATCATTCGCGGTAGTCGATTTGAGGCATTGAGGATCTTCGCCCGGAAAAGTCATCAACGCATAGCTCGTGCCATCAATCTGGAACCCCTCAAGATCAACCTCGGACATATCAAGATCTTCGTCGCCGGAGAAGATAGAGCCTTCCATCTGCACACGTGTGTGCGTATCTTCGGCGATGTTGTCCCGCGCAAGCTCCATGTTGATCGACCCAGACTGTGGCTCGCCAGCATCGTCTGTGCCCTCAACCGCGATAGTGAGCATCGCGTGATAGCTATCGAGTTGGTCAAGGCCTTCCATCGGCGAAATAGGATCGACTGACCCCGTCGTACCATCCGTCGTGCCGCTCGTATCGGTAGCGACAGGCTCCGTTTCGCCGGTGTCGGCAGTCGGCTCTACCATGGCTTCAGTAGGGGCAGTGGCGGGTTCGGCAGTCGGCTCGGCAGTCGGCTCGGGGGTGGCGGTTGGTTCGGTCTCACCACCTCCACACGCAGCGAGTACAAACAAGCTGGCGATGAGAAGGGCGATGATGACGAATCGGTGGGGCCGGTATGGATTGATATGGTGTTTCATTGAAATGGCGGCGCAGCAACCTACCTGATGTTATCGTGCTGTTGGTTGGGCAGAAGAAACGCCGCTTCTCCTTTCTGCTTTACGAAATACTTCAATATATGGCATCCAATAGCGATCTTGAAAGAATGATAGTACAAGAGCGTCTTTCATGCAAGGCTATTTGTATTACATTATCACCATAGTGTCTATACGATACCCTGCATACACATCTCTGAAAACCTATCCTTTTCCGCATCCCGACGCTGGCGAGGGGGCTAAAATGGCCCTGGTTCTCCGCGCGCCTCCTGGATCATCTCAAACAACTCGGCATCGGTCGGGCCACCGCCATTTTGCTCCCACCATTGGCGGTACCACCGAAGATTTTCCGTAAATGCAACAACCACTTCCTGCTCGTTGAGCGGGCGCACTTTTTGTCGGAGCATCCGCATCGTTTCTTCCCGGTCTGCAGAGCAGATGTCGCTAATACTGAGCAAAATACGCTCTGCTCGCAAAAAGAATAACTCGCGTTCAATAGGGGGAAACTCGCCCCCTATCTTCCGAATGTTTCCAAGGTAACATATCGTTCGCTGACGCGGGCTACCAGACTCGTCCCGATAACTCTCTACGAGGTATGCATCGTGAAAACTCGTGTCGGCAATATTGGCATTTTTATGCCGCCGTACCACCCAACGCACATACATCTGATAGTCCTCTCTAACCTACCCTTGGTCGTGTCTTGGCGGTAGCTGTGTAGATTGTGTAGATTGTTTGGATTGTGTAGATTGTTTGGATTGTGTAGACGAAAGAACGCGCTGGTATCCGTTTCTTCTTTGCTTCTTTCTTTGCTTCTTTGCATATTATAGCGTATTTCGTGCGATTTTTGAATACTATATATAATTTTTATCTGCCACGTACAGAAAAGCGGCCTGCACTTCTGCCGCTAGTTATGCTATAATAGCGACGTTGTAGATTCTGTGAGAACCCTGGCGATGAACGGCCCTGCTGTTCGTCGTGGCAGGTTTTTTGTATGTTTGGAGAAAGGAAAACGTTGCCTTATTATGTCGCAAGTACTACTTGAAGAGATTGCTCGTCGTCAATATAAACAAGATATTCCTTCGTTCCGTGTTGGCGACACGGTGCGCGTTGGCGTGAAAGTGGTCGAAGGAAGCCGCGAGCGTGTGCAGGACTTTGAGGGCGTGGTCATCCGCCGCCGCAGCGGTGGCATCAACGAGAACTTCACCATCCGCCGTATCGCCTCACACGGCATCGGTGTGGAGCGGACGTTCTTGCTGCATGCTCCTCGTATTGCGTCGATCAAAGTGATGCGCCACGGGAAGGTGCGCCGGGCGAAGCTCTACTACCTTCGTGGGCTGCGCGGGAAGGCGGCTCGGATCAAAGAGCGACGGAGATAACCTCTGGCTACTGGATTGTATCCTGTTTACCGTGCATTCATCCGTTGGGCGTTCGACCGGTTTTACCATGAGTTTTCGTGGACGTACGACACGGTTGCGTGGCTGGTATCACGCGGACTCTGGCAGCGGTGGACGCTCGCCGCACTTCCATATCTGACGGGGCGTATCCTTGAGCTGGGCTGTGGCACGGGGTATGTGCAAACTGCCCTTGCCGCTTCCGCGCCCGGCTGCGCGGTCGGGGTTGATGAATCTCCCTCGATGCTGGCGCAGACCCGTAGGCGTGTAGAGCGGGCCAATCGGGCAAGCGGCCAGGCCACTATGGTTGTCCTCACCCGTGCACTAGCCCAATCGCTCCCATTCCAATCCGAGTCTTTCGACACGGTACTCGCCACCTTCCCAAGCGACTATATTATCCATCCTGCGACCATCGCCGAAATACGACGGGTGCTCTCGCCATCTGGTCAGCTTCTATTGGTCGATGGGGCGCAATTTTGCACCGCCGGGTGGTATGAATGGCTGGTGTACCTGGCCTACCGGCTGACCTTTCAATCGTCAGTCAACGACACGCCGATTCACATTCCCTACCAGCACACCTTTGCCGAAGCGGGGTTTGGCCTGCAGCAGTATGAGGAGCAGGTCGGGAAGAGCCGAGTGATTATTGTAGTCGGAAATAAGTCCTCTTAAGGGGAGCAAGAGGGGGTTGTAATCACGCTCGATAAGATGCTTCCTGATGTAAGCTGCGAACGGCGGTTTCGCGAAAAGGGCTACCGGCGCATCGCAGGGATTGATGAGGCGGGACGCGGGTGTTGGGCTGGGCCGGTGGTGGCGGCAGCCGTCGTCCTGCCGTCGTGCGTGCTTGCCAAGCCGTCGTTGCTGACAGGTATCAACGACTCCAAGGCATTGACCGAACGCCAACGGACACTCGCCTATAATCAGATTTTCGACACGGCAGAGGGGGTGGGGGTGGGCATTGTCCCTGCGTTCGTCATCGACGGCAATGGGATTGTCCCCGCCACCCGTATCGCTATGTTGGTGGCTGTATTATCGATGCCGTGGCCCGTCGACGTGCTTTTAATCGACTCGTTGGCCATCAATGGGATCTCTATCCCCCAAGAGTCGCTCATCAGGGGGGATGCGCGGTGTCTCTCTATTGCGGCGGCGTCGATCATTGCCAAGGTCACCCGTGACCGGCTTATGGAGACGATGGATGGGGTATTCCCCGGCTACGGCTTTGCCAACCACAAAGGCTATGGCACCGCCTTCCACCAAAAGGCGATTGAGCAGTTTGGGCTGACTACCATCCACCGGAGAACCTTCCGCCCGGTCACGAAGCACATTGCTCCTTCGCCTCACCAAGAATAACCCTTGAGGATGAGGAGCGCCCGAGCCTGCCAGCGCCGGAACCTACCAGCACCAGAGTCCGCATCAGATCCGCATCAGAGGGGATACTATGCCTTCATCATTCAATCCTCGCTACGATCACATTGTCTCGCTTGTGTTGGTGGTCGTATTGGGGTTGGCCGTGGTCTTGATTATCGATATGAACCCCAATATCCTGCGGGCGCGGCTTGGGGGCGACTTTCCTACTATCACGGTTTCGTGGGTCTTGATTGCCGCATTGGTGGCCATCACAGCGACCGGCGCTGATTTGCTTGTCCGCTCGCACCCACAGATGCAAACCCGTACTCTTCCTACACTCAACCTTGGCGTGACGAAGGTAGAGCTTGCGCCCGGCTTCTGGATCCTGCCATCGTTCAGCGTGGTGGGGTCATTTGCGTTCTTCCGCCTCTTCAACGACACGCTGCACGGCGCATCGTTTGTGCTGACCCTGCTGGCGACGGGGGGGATTCTCCTACTCGTGCTCACCAGCCAGCACTATGCCCTCGACCGCCAACAGCCTGTCCGCGATAGGTCGCGCCTCATCCTACAAACAGTCACATACGTGCTTGCGTTTGGGTGTTTCAGCGCGGTCTATTTTACCCGTTTCCGCACGCTCTACGCCGCGACGCTCATCAGCACGGTGGCGGTGCTGCTCTCCTACGAGATATTGCAGTGGACGCCACGGCGGGGGCAGATGTCCCTCGCCCTGATCGTTGGGCTGATGATGGGGGAGATGACCTGGGCGCTGAATTACTGGTCGGCATCTTTTGTGATTGGTGGATTATTGTTGCTAGTTGTCTTTTATACCACCGTCAGCCTGCTCCAACACCACGCGGCTGGCACTCTCCAGCGCAATCTCCTCATTGAGTATGGGCTGCTTGGTGTCGGGCTATTTCTTGCGCTGGTTTATGCAACGTTTCGAGGCTCACCATGAACTCTTCAAACTCTTCTGGAAAGACTCCTACCCGCACCACATCGCGCACGACGCTCATTGCCCCGATTGAATCCTCTGCCACCTTGTCGGAAGCGCTGACCTATTTGCGGGCGGGATGGCCCATCGCCTTCCCCACCGACACGATCTATGGCATAGGGGTGCCTGCCCTCAACGAAGAGGCGATCCACCGGCTATATGAGGTCAAGCGCCGCCCCTACTCAAGCCCTATCCCCGTGCTGCTTGCAGACAGTGCGGATGTATCGCAGGTCGTGGCAAATTTCCCACCAGCCGCCAATAACCTTGCCCAACGCTATTGGCCGGGCGGGTTATCGCTGATTGTGTCGGCGGCAGCGCATCTGCCTGCGCAGTTGGTGGCGGAGGATAAGACCGTCTCCGTGCGCGTCCCCAACCACGCCTGGCTGCGGCTCTTGATCCGGCGGTTGGGGCAACCGCTTGCAACCACCAGCGCCAACCTCCATAGCCACCCCAACACCACGACTGCCCACGAGGTAGCTGCTCAAATCGGGGCGGACATACCGTTTATCGTAGATGGTGGGGCAACGCCGGGGGCGGTTCCCTCAACAATTGTCCGCTGCACCACTCCTGAACTGCAGATTATCCGGCAGGGGGTTGTGGTGATTGAGACCAAATGAGCAGCCTTCTCGTGACAGAACAGAACAGCCAAGGGGGATCATGTGCGTAGGTGGAAGTTTTGGATTGGGTTGGTTGTCAGCTTTATATTTTTGTACATCGCGCTGCGCGGGCTTGATTTGCAGCATTTCTGGCAAACGCTCAAGCAGGCCAACTATTGGTGGGTTATTCCGGGCGTGGCGATTTACTTTGTCGCGGTGTTGGTGCGCACTTGGCGATGGCACTATATGTTACGCCATATCAAACCCATCCCCACGATGACGCTCTTTTCCCCCGTGGTGATCGGCTATATGGGCAACAACGTCTACCCCGCGCGGGCGGGCGAGGTCTTGCGGAGTTATGTCCTGCGCCGCAACGAGGGCGTTTCGATGAGCGCATCGCTCACAACGGTGATTTTGGAGCGGCTGTTTGATGGTTTGGTGATGCTCTTGTTTGTCTTTGTGACGCTTCCTTTTGCCCCACTCCCCGCCTTCTACCAAGATATCGTTGTTTGGTTCAGTGTGTTGTTTGGGGTGGCATTGGCGGTCTTTTTCTTTATCGCCGCGCGTCCAGAACGCATTCGGACGCTGTATGTATGGGTGGTAGATCGGTTTTTGCCAAGCGCGGTGCGGCCACGGGTGCATGCGCTCTTCGACCAAGTGATTATTGGGCTACAATCGCTACGCAGCCCACGTGAGATGTTCCTCATCTTCCTGAGTTCCACCCTGATCTGGCTCACAGAGACGACCAAATATTGGTTTGTGATGCACGCCTTCCCCTTTGAGGTGTCCTTCCTCACCCTGATGCTGATGACGGCGGTGGTCAATCTCTTCACGACGATCCCCTCTGCGCCCGGCCATGTCGGTACCTTCGATGCGCCCGGCATTGCTGTCCTGACTCACTTCAGCGTTGGACACGCGGTGGCCACAGGGTATACACTGGTCTTGCACGGAGCATTGTGGTTGCCCATCACCTTGCTTGGGGCGATCTATATGCTGCGCGAAAGTATCGGTTGGAGAGATATAGAAAAAGCGACGCACGAGCGAGACGTTGCTGCATCAGGGAGAGCACTATGAAGGTAGCAATCATTGGAGCGGGCATTGCCGGACTGACAGCCGCATACGAACTTGCCGACGAAGGCCATCAAGTCATCGTCTATGAAGCTCAGCCGCACGTGGGCGGGCTTGCATCCGGGTTTCGCGACTCGCGGTGGGAGTGGCCACTCGAACGGTTTTATCACCACATCTTTGAGACGGACAACGCCATCCGGTCGTTTGCCGAAGAGGTCAATTACGACCAAAAGCTGTTTTTCCGCAAAGGGGTGACGGCTCATTGGTGGAATGGAAAGCTCTACCCGCTTGACGGGCCGGTCGAGGTGTTGCGATTCCCCGGAATCCCCTTTGCCGACCGGGTGCGGTTTGGGTTTGCGAGCTTCTACCTCAAGTACATCACGACCGATTGGCGGTCGCTTGAGCAGACCACCGCCGAAGAATGGACGCGCACGTGGATGGGGGAAGCGGCCTATCGCACAATTATGCAGCCGCTGCTCGAGGGCAAATTTGGCCCCTACACCCCCGACGTCAATATGGCGTGGCTGTGGGCACGGCTCCGCGCCCGTTCGTTCCAGCTAGGCTACTTTGAAGGCGGGTTCCAGCGGTTTGCCGATGCTATTCTCTTCGCCCTCCAGCAGCTTGGCGGCATCGTCTATCGCAATACCCCCGTCCGCGCGGTGAGGCCGAGAGAAGGCGGCTGGACGATTGTGATTGATGATGATGAGCACCACTATGACAAGGTGATTGTGACGGGGTCGCCCGCGCTGCTCTCAAAGCTCGTCCCCTCGCTCCCAGAGGAATATCTTGGCCAAATCGCGACGCTCAAGTCGTTGGGAGCGGTGGCGCTCGTTTTTGCGCTCAAACACCAACTAACCAAGAGGTTTTACTGGATGCAGGGGATGCGCAAGGAAGAATATCCTTTCTTGGCGCTGGTCGAGCATACCAACTTCATCGATTCGGCCTATTACGGCGGCGATCACCTGGTCTACTGCGGCGACTACCTCCCTGCCGACCACGACTACTTCCGCATGAGCGTGGATGAGCTGGTGGATCAGTTCTTCCCCGCGATGCAGAAATTCAACCCCAAAGCGACGCGCGACTGGATACGCAATGTGTGGCTCCAACGTGAGCCGTATGCGCAACCTATCGTTGGCCTCAACCACAGCGAAAAGATACCACCATTGGAGACGCCACTTGGCGGTCTCTATTGGGCCAGCATGAGCCAAGTCTACCCGTGGGATCGCGGGACGAACTATGCGGTTGAGCTTGGCCAGCGCGTGGCGGCGGCGGCGCAAGGGTTGCCCTACGATCAGGATATATAACTCTCCTTCCATTCTCCCCCACTCAGCGGGGTGTGAACATCTGCGGCGTGTGCTCTGGCTCCATACGGGGACGCGCCGCATCGCCCCTTTTTTGCTCCTCTTACCCGTTCTTACATGTCTCCTACATGTCTCCTTATCCTCCATTTATCCTCCATTGGATTTTTTGGTCGCGCATGCTAGAATAGACCGTGCACGACACAATACGCGGGAGTCATAGGCGGGAGTCATAAAAGAGTCATCGCGACATATGAGGTGATATCGCCTCTCTCCGTTGTATATCGCAACCGTGTTGGCCAATGTACGCAATATGAAGGGGCCAACCTCGTCGTGTATTTGAAGGTCGTAGGAATTGTGTTAGGGATGTTCATATGATGCACCACCGCCATGTCCGGTTTATACGCGCTGCCCATCAGCCACAACGTCGCCGAATCTCGCCATCTCTTCTGCGCCGTGGACGTGGAGAGCGAGGCCGGGGAGAGAAGCAAACTGTCCCATCGCTCCCGCGGATAACGGTACAGACGACTGTCTTGCTGACATTGGCCTTTGTCGGCTCTCTTGTCGCGCTTCTTGTGGTTGGTCTCAGCACATATATGCAGATCACCAGCTCGCTCACACCGCGTCTGAAACAGCTTCAAGGACGTGAATTCTTTGAAACATCTCGCATCTACGACCGCCATGGAACACTCCTCTACGAATTTTTCGACTCTGGCAAGCGTACGTGGGTTCCATATGAGGATATTTCTGGGTTGGTGAAACATGCAACGATAGCGATTGAGGACAAAACGTTTTTCACCAACACCGGCGTCGATTACGAAGGTATTATGCGGGCGCTCTACCAAAATATCTCTTCGGGAGAGGAGATGAGTGGTGCTTCAACCATCACCCAACAAGTGGTCAAAAACGTTATCTTGACCGAAGAAGAGCTGCAGTATGAAAAACGGTATGAGCGTAAATTTAAGGAAATTATTCTTGCGCAAGAACTCAATGAGCGCTACTCAAAAGAAGAGATCCTTGAACTCTACCTGAATGAGGTCTATTACGGCAACTTGGCCTACGGCATTGAGGCGGCCAGCCAGGTCTACTTTGGCAAGTCAGCCAGCGATCTTAATCTTGCCGAAGCCTCGCTTCTTGGTGGTCTTCCACAGTTGCCCAGCCGCTACGAGCCGATCAACTACCTGCGCCAAGATGAAGAGGGTGGCTATCTGCCCGGAGTGCGTCTTGGCCGACGGTGGATAAGTGAAGAGTATCAGCTTCCCGACGACGTTCCTCCGCCCAAATGGCGGCAGGTCATGGTGCTGCGGCGGATGGTGGAAGATGGCTACGTCTCCGAAGCGGATGCGCGCCGCGCCGCCATACAAGATCTGCGTTTTGCACCACAAGAAGTGCCAATCAATGCACCGCACTTCGTCTTCTACGTCCGAAAGCTGCTTGAGGAGCGTCTTGGCAAGAAGATGGTTGAAGAGGGCGGGCTTGAAATCCATACCACACTTGACCTCGATATCCAACGGATGGCACAACAAAAGGCTGCTGAGCACATCAAGAACCTGGAATATCGCAATATTCACAATGCGGCCGTAGTGGTGATGCAGCCGCTCACCGGCGAAGTCTTGGCGATGGTGGGAAGTATCGATTATAACGCCATCAAGCCAACCAACACACCCGGTGAAGAAGGCAATGTGCTTGATGGCCAGGTAAATGTGGCGACACGTGAACGGCAACCCGGCTCTGCGCTCAAGCCTTTCACCTATATATCAGCCATGGAGAAGGGCATGACCCCCGGAACCATCATTATGGACTCGCCGACGGTCTTTGATGACGGGTTTACCCGCTACGAGCCGCGCAACTACGATGGGAGTTGGCATGGGCCGGTGCGTATTCGGGGCGCGCTCGCAAACTCGCTTAACATTCCCGCCGTCAAAGCGCTCGACTTCGCGGGAGTGGGCTATACCCTCGATCTGCTTGACCGGGTTGGTATCAAGACGGGTCTCAAGCGCGGCACCTCGTTCTATGGGCTGTCGTTGACGCTTGGCGGGGGCGAAGTCACTCTGCTTGAGCTTACGTCGGCCTACAATACGCTGGCGAGTGGCGGAAAATATGTGTCGCCCATTTCTATTCTCAAAATCACCAATAGCAGTGGGCAAGTCATTGAGTCTTCAAGCTACCGGCCAATGCAACAGGTGGTTGAGCCTGATCTCAACAGTATCGTGGTTGATATGATGAGCGATGATTGGGCACGCGCGCCGATTTGGGGTCTCAATAGTAGGTTAAAGCTCTCACGGCCATCGGCGGTAAAAACCGGCACCAGCGAGGACTGGCGCGATGCGTGGACGCTTGGCTTTACCCCATATGCGACCGTCGGCGTGTGGAGTGGCAATAACAACAATGAACGCACCTCCTTCGTGGAGAGCTTGGAAGGCGGTGGGGTGATTTGGCACAACATCATGGAGGAGTTGTTTACGTGGATCGACAATAACCCCAAATATCAACAGTTGTTTGCCTCGCCCTTCCCCAATAACACCATGCCGATTGAGTTTAAGATACACGACTCAGTTGAGCGGCGGCCCGTGTGTGGCATTGGGAGTGGTTTTGGCGGGACAGGCCAAGAGCTATTCACCAAAGAAATGCTCCGCAAGCTCAAAAAAGAGGGGAAGAATACGTCGGTAATCTGCGACCATTACAACCGACAATCGCCACAGGTGCCGCAATATAGGCCATACTCCCCCCCCCGCCAACAATGGACGGCTCCCAAGCCCTACACGCCGCCTGTGCAGCGATATGTGCCACAGCCTGCGCAGCGAGTACAACCGGCTCGACAGCCACAACCGGCCGTATCACAACCGGCTCCACAGCCGCAACCACAACCGGCTCCACAACCCCAACCTGTGCCGCAGCCTGTGCAGCAACCGGCTCCACAACCCCAACCTGTGCCGCAGCCTGTGCAGCAACCGGCTCCACAGCCACAGCCGCAACCACAGCCGCAACCACAGCCGCAACCACAGCCACAGCCTGAGCCGCAACCGTTGGAGCAACCGGCCCCGCCTCCACCAAAAAAGCAGCCAGATCCTGGGGAACCACCGCCGTCATTGTTCCGCAACTAAGCAACTACACGTTCCTGTGCGCCTTTCCTGTCTGGCGGGAGAGCAGGCAAAGGTAGATGTGCTATAATACCAACGAGAGAGAAGCCCTGGCCCACGTCTCTGGCAAAAGAGGAGATGTGGGCTTAGTGTGGGCTATGATTTCTCCCCTTCAATGAAAGAATCACTTTTTTTGATACGGTAGTAGGAGCAGTGTGAGATGTCTGGCCACTCAAAATGGCATACCATACGGCGCTCAAAAGGTGCCGCCGATCAAAAGCGGGGACAACTATTTACCAAGCTCGCGCGGGATATCGCTCTTGCGGCGCGTGAGGGCGGCAGCGGCGACCCCGATATGAATTTCCGACTGCGCCTTGCAATAGACAAGGCCAAATATCACAATATGCCCTCCGACAGCATTCAGCGCGCCGTTGACCGCGGGGCAGGTAAAGGCAGCGATGGGTCGTTGGAAGAAACCGTAATATATGAGGGCTATGCGACGGGTGGGGTGGCGTTGCTGATTGAGGCCGTCACCGACAACCGCAACCGTACCAGTGCTGATGTCCGCTCAACCCTCACCAAGAACGGCGCAAACCCGGGTGAACCTGGTTCTGTGGCGTGGATGTTTGAGCAGAAAGGCTATATCACCGTCGATCTCAATGGGGGTGGGGGCAACTTCGACCCCGAAGAGCTGATGCTGCAAGCCATCGACGCGGGCGCGGAGGATGTGGAGACCTCTGACGACACCATGGAGATTTACACCGAATGGACAAAGCTCCACGAGGTGCAGCAAGCGCTTTCGGCGCACGATCTCCCTATCACCTCGGCGGAGAAGATGATGCGCGCCACCACGCAGGTGCAGCTTGAGGATAAAGATGCCTTCCAGGTGATGCGCTTGATAGAAAAGCTGGAAGATTTGGACGATGTGCAGAACGTCTACAGCAACCTCGACATTAGTGATGAGTTGGCGGGGCGGTTTGCCGAACAGTAGCACAAACACGCACGCAATGGTCATTGTGACGTTCCGTGCCTATTGAGAGGATTGTGTGTGTATCGTTGGGATTGACCCCGGCACCGCACGGCTGGGGTGGGGAGTGCTCGAAGAAACAAACGGAGCACTCCAACCACTCGCCCACGGAGTCATTGAGACACCGGCCCATCAACCACTTGAGCAGCGGTTGCTGACACTCTACCACGAAGTGACCACCCTCCTCGATCACTATCATCCGACTGTGGCAGCGATAGAGTCTCTCTTCTTTTCCCGCAATGTCTCCACGGCATTGGCGGTGGGGCATGCGCGCGGGGTGGTCTTATTGGCGTTTGCCCAAGCATCGCTGCCGGTTTTTGAGTACACGCCGAAGGAGGTCAAACAAGCATTGTCGGGGTATGGCGGGGCCACCAAGCGTCAAGTACAAGAAATGGTCAAATTGACGTTGGGGTTGGCAAAAATCCCCAAGCCCGACGATGCCGCTGACGCACTTGCGGTGGCTATTTGTCACGCCTATACCGCGCCATTGCGTCGTCGCATTGCTGAATCGGAAGAGTTATGAAACATCGCAAGAAAAACCGCCACGCAACACCATCCAAACCACGAAAACCCACCAAATCCCGATCTACTCCCAAGGCTGACCTCGAGGAAATCAGCCCCAATACCTTTATCATCCGCAATCCGGGTATCCGGCGGGTCATCAAGAGCGAAGGAACCATTGAGGGTAGCGTCTTTAAGTTGACATCGTGGCGGAAAGATGGCCTCATTGCCCGCCTCCGCCAACAAGAATTCATCCCGCTCACGCTGGAAGACCAAATCGACCGTCTGCCCGATCTCCCGCCCGCGCCGATCATTGGCGAACCTTATTTTTCTCCCATCCAGAGCCATTGGCGCTACAGCCACTTTGATACGAACCGGCTAATGTGGGTGCCTGATGAGGTGCATAAGCGTGGCGATGAGGAGGGGGTTTTCCTCCGAAGCGGGTGGATCGTCCGGCGGCGCAAGGGACGTGGTCACCCTGACTACTTCCACGTCTACCGCCAACGCGCTGGCGGGATCGGGTTTGAGGCGATTGAGGAGACACGAGCGATCCTCTCCGGCTATGCGCAGGCCGCCGTGGCAGATGATCCATCCTTCCGGGTGCGCAGCGATGGGAACAACTACTATCTCCCCAATATCGTGCTCCCCACGCCCCACCACCGCTTGATGGAGCGTATTGGCAGCTATGAAAAGCCAGAATGGGTCTTTCCCGCCGATGTGTGGCCGCTTGTGTGCAAGGTCGGAGAGCGGTTGGGGGTGCAGTTTGAGGTTGGGAAACAACGAAGACGCCCACGCAAACGGCCTACTACCTAATAGGAGCGTGCGGCCTATCTGCACTGTGAGCGTCTTACGAATGGTTTTGTATGCTTAGCGGGGCAGGGGAGAGCGTAGCGTTAGCTAATTAGCTCTTCCTTGCTCTGCCTTGAGCCGGGCAATCAACCCCTGCAATGCCGTGTATGATGGGCGGGGTGACCAGTCGCCGTTGAGGATGCCGAAGGAGGCTTGCTCATGGAGCGGCTGCGGGGGGTTGGCCTGCTGCCACGTCACGGCGAAGTTGAGGTTCCACAGGAACATATTCCCCAGCCACGGGTAGTTTTCATATGAATACTCCACCGCCCGCGTAATGAAGTCGGCCTGCTCCTCAAAGGTAATCTGGTTGCCGAACTCGTAGCCGGGTGTCTCATTCTCCGTCGCCCACCCATACTCCGTGATCCACATATCGTGATCGGCCATCCCGTGCTCTTCCATCACCTTGCGCACATTCTCAATGTGGCGGAAATAGAAGGTGCTATGGTCTGTCCACCCCTCGGCGGTGCTAGGGTTGTCGGGCCAAAGCGTCTCTGGGGGGTTGGCGGAGCCGCCAGGATGCACCGCCTGGATATCGAAATAGTCGTGGATAATGCCGTCCTTGTATGTATACATCGCCTTGTAATACTCAAGGTCGGACAGCGCGACAGATGGCTCCGTGTGGCCGGTTGAGGAGGGCGCACCCGCCAACACAAACGCATTGGGGTTGACCGCCTTGATGCGCTTGTAGCTCTCCATCAAAATCTCAACGTAGTGTCCGGCATCTTCGGGGACAATCCGGCCACCGGTTTCGTGCGCCAAGTTCTGCTCATTCCAAATCTCGTAGGCTTGGATCTTATCGCCGTAGCGCTCTGCCATCGCCTGCACAAAGTTGCCAAGTGCGGCGGGGTCTTCGGGCAGACCATTGGTGGGGTTGTAGAAGTCTGGCGATTGAACAACACTAATCAACAATTTCAGGCCGTGCTCGTTGGTCGAATTGACGATGGTATCGAGGTGATCCCACACATATTCACCCGGGTTGGGGCCTTCGGTGTCCTTCCACACAATCTGCTGCCGTATCCAATCGAAACCGGCATTCTTCGTCAATTGCAGGACGCGGTCGTGGTCGGTGTAATAGAGGTGCACCACCACGCCAAAGTTGAGGTGTTGGGTATGGAGCGGTATTTCACTCCCTCCCGTCTGGCCCGCCTGGCCAGTTTGCTCTCCCTGGCCCACGGGGACGGCTGGAATAGCCGCTATTGCCGTTGGGTCGGCTGGCACGGCTCCCGTGTCGCCATCGGGAATTTCGGTTGATACCGGCTGGAGTTCGACCGGAGTTGGTATTTCAACCTCGGGTTGTGTGGCGGGTTGGGTCAAGGGGACAGTCGGCTCAATGGCGGACGGGATGGTTGGCGTCATAGGGTCGGTCGTGGTTATCGGTTCAGTCGCGGCGGGCATGGTCGCGGTGGATGGTTCTTCAGCGTCGCCCTCTATGGTGTCTGATGATTCTCCCCCGCCGCCGCAGGCTGCGAGCATAAGCGCCGTGACGAGCACCAGTACTCCTATCATCCGCCACCAGACCGTATTCTTGGTTGCAAACATGGCAATATGTCTTTCTATTCAGTTGCGCTGTTCAGAGTGCACAGAGAGGGTGGGTACCCCCAAGGCGAGGATAATGCCACCCTCCTGTACACAAACGCTGTCTATCGCTGTATTTTCGATGTTTTTAGCGCTTCTTCATCCCTGTGATTACTCTTTGGGCATCGACTGGATAGCTATCCACGCTGGCCGTGGTGACCAGTCGCCGTTGAGGACACTGAACGATGCTTGCTCGTGGGTCTCGTTGTTGTGTTCGCCCTTCCACGCGACCGAGAAGTTCAAGTTCCAGAGGAACATTGCCCCAACCCACGGTGCGTACTTGTAGCGACCCATCTCAAAGGCCTCCACAATCCAATCAGCCTGTTGCTGCAGCGAGATGCTGTTGCCATACTCATAACCGGGCGTATCATTTGCCGTTGCCCAGCCAAATTCCGTAATCCAGATCTGGAGGTCGCCACGGCCCGCATCGACCATCGCTTGGCGAATATCCTCGACCCGCCGGAAGTAGAATTCGCGGCTGTTTTGCCAGTGGGGGCCGGGGCCGGGGTTGTCTGGCCAGAGGGTGGAAGGCGGGTTGTAGTGGCCACCCGGGTGCACGCCAATCGCATCTGCGCGGAACTTGGGGTTCTTGAGCATATCGTTGACGAAGGTGACATCGCTAATGGCAATATCTGCGCGGTTGGTCTCTGTGGAGGTTGGCGCGCCACTCACGACGATAGCATAGGGGTCGTTGGCCTTGATGGCGTTGTAAGCATCGTGGAGCATATCAACATAGTAGTTGGTATCGGCAACCACGCCTCCCACACCGCCGTCGCGGCTGCAGTCACCACCGTTTTCACACGCACGGTTCTGCTCATTCCAAATCTCATAGGCTTGCACTTTGCCTTGGTAACGTGCTGCCATCTTGCCCATAAAGTCGGCAAAGGTGCTGAAGTGGTGCCGCGATGGAAGACCATGTGAACCGTTATCTGTCGCCCACGTTGGCGATTTCACCACGCTGATGAGCAGCTTCATATCGGCGTCGTGCACATCCTGGACAATGTCGTCTAGCTCTGCCCAGTAGATCGCACCAGAAATGTCGTGCAGGTCGCCCCACACCACTTGCTGCCGTATCCAGTCGACACCCGACTCCTTGGAGAGGGTGAGCGCGCGCTTGCGGTCTTGCCAAGCAGCCCCGTCAAGGTAGAGCGTGGCATTGTAGCCATAGGCGAAGGGGTGTGGCAAGGTCTCGTGGGCGGCGTGGTAGTCGAATGCCGGGTTAGTAGCGTGGTGCTTCTCAGCATATTCCTTGCCAAGCAGGCCAAGCAAGATCTGATATTGTGGATCTTCAATCTCGGGGTGCCACTCCATGCGTTGGCGCTCGAAGTATTGCACCCAATAGGTTTGGCCGTCGGTCGCATTGACCTCTTGGAACTGCTCCGAAATGGGGTAGCCAAAGACCCCAAGGCCGCCATTCTCGTAGAAGAAGGTGCGGAACGGCGCAGGCTCATCCTTCAGCGTGTGTTGCGTTTCCCCAAACCACGTGCCATCACCCGGGTCGCCGACGGGCTGGAACCCGGCTTCGCCCTCGCGGCCCTGCGCGGCCAATTTACCCATCAGGCGGCCAAGGACGTAGTATTGATTGCCCTCTTTGCCATAGTTTTCGGGGTGCTCTTCCAAGACACCGCGCTCAAAGTATTGGACGCGGTAGTATTGCCCTGGATTGGTGAAGCTTTCTTCGACAAATGGCTCCGAAATGGGCATCCCAAGCAAGAACATAGCGTTGGGCGTGCTCTGCCACTTCTGCAAAAACCAGTTGACCGCGCTGTGTCCTGTTTCGGGGAAGAAGTGCGCGCGGTAGGGAGGGTAGGTCTCAGGCACATCCTGCTGGGCCTGGCCCGACTGCGGCCACGCGACGAGGGATGTCACGACCGCAACGAGTAATACGAGTGATACAAATCGCTTGATCATATCCACTATCTCCTAAATGGTGTTTGTTATGTGCTTGGTATCCTGAATATGCCAATGGTACTATTGCGCAAATACAGTATAACAAAGACACATCATCTGTACGATGAACAGATTCTGACAAATCTATCACGATTTCCTATGACGAGAGAGAGGGGAACACACACATAAAGCCCTCCGCAGGAGCAAAGGGCGTCTATAGGCAAGATCTATGGGTGCGAACAGAGTTCGAGCGCACGTGAGACCGCGTCGGAAGCGGTAGATACCGAATGAATATGGTGATGGCCTTCGGAAGAGGTGCCAAGATCCCACGTCTGCAGTCCAACTACGTGCCGCCCATTTTTGCGAGCGATGGCAATCTCTGAGAGTGTGCCATACCCGCCGCTGATGGCGATGATTACGTGGGCTGTTTGCACCAATATAACATTGCGTGCATGCCCCATACCCGTTGGTATAGCGAGATGGACGTGGGGGTTTGCGGCAGTCGCATCGTCGGTAGGCAAAACACCTATCGTAAACCCTCCGTGCTGTGCCGCACCACGGCAGGCCGCTTCCATTACCCCGCCAAGCCCGCCACAGACAAGCCACGCCCCGCGCTCTGCGATGGCACGGCCAACGTCTTCTGCGAGGGCAGCCGTCGCCTCATCGCACGTCCCGGCTCCACAAATCCCGATGATAGGTGGTTGTTGCGGATACTCTCGCTTTCGCAATAGCACTCTTTCTACATTACCAAACTACGTTACCAAAAAACCCGCGTTATTATAGATTGACAAACGAAGGTCGTCAAGCGGGGGAGTGGTGTCGTATGGTATCGTATCGTGTTGAAATCGTGTATATGTGTGGGAAATATAGGCAAAAAGAAGAAAAATATGGAGCGGGAGACGGGACTCGAACCCGCGACCGTCTGCTTGGGAAGCAGATGCGCTACCAACTGCGCTACTCCCGCTCTCAATGAGCAGCATCATCTTAGCACGAACCGCGGTGTCTGTCAAGATGGCAATTTCCCCGGTTTTCCCCGGTTCTCTGCTTCACGGCCCAGAATGGTTCTCATCCCAAGCACCATGTGGTACCATACATCTATGATAACACCGCAATCGCGAAAAGAGATAGTACTTAACCGTTGGGGGGTTGTGCTTGCCATTGTGTGGGTGGGCATTGTTTCCCTGACCCTCGATCCCAATTACGATGATTTCGAGCGATATTGGCAAGCCGCAGTGGATCTGCAATGGTTCGGTGATCCATACGTGACCCGCCTGGATTACTTCTACCCGCCTCTGTTTGTGTATTTTATCCAGCCATTTGCCTTGTTATCACATGAAACGGGCCAAATCATCTGGCTCATTATCAATGCTATTATTTTGGCAAGTTTTTTGATTCTCTGCCTACAGACAAACGAGTCACGGCTTGTGTATCGCTACTGGGGATTGATTGTCCTCGTGATGACGGTAGCACCTCCTACTCGTGTCAGCCTGCAGCTCGGCCAGGTCAGTATTTTGGTTGCACTTGCCTTGATTGCGGTATTTCTTCTGGCGAGGTCGAACCCAGCTACGGCAGGAGGCATTTTAGCACTCATCAGCCTTATCCGCATTAATCCTGCTCTTATGGGGTTCTATTATTTGTTTCGCCGCCCGCGCCGGGTAGTGATGTGGGCTGTGGGGATCGGAATAGCTTTAGTTGTGGGGTCACTTTTTCTTTATGGCACAGGCCCCTATGAGAGTTATATTACCAATATTGTGCAGCAGAATGCGACAGGAGAAGGTGTTTACCCTTTTACCGCACAGCATAATATTTCAATTGCAGGGTTTTGGTACCGGCTATTCACCGAAAGCCCTTACACCATTCCTATCACCCACAACCCAACCTCCGCCCAATGGTTGACGACACTGACGAGTCTTATCGTGGTGGCTGTGTGCATATGGGCCGCGCAGCGTGGTAAAAAACATGGTACGATCATCGAGGAAGGATTGCGTTATAGCGTGTGGTTGTGCGGGATGATGTTGCTCTTCCCCACCAATGGCTATTATAACTTGGTCATCCTGCTCTTTCCATTCTTGTGGATCATGTGGTTGTTGGAGCGGCGGCGCAATAACCTCGCACGTATATGGCTTGCTGTTGCCACCGCCCTCGTCTGCATTCCCCCTGGGTGGGAGACATTCCACCCCGCCGCCTACCAATGGCTGCATACTGGCTGGGGCGTCTTCTTCCTAACGCCGTCGTTCTATGGCACATTACTCTACCTCATCATTTTGGTGTGGTTGATTGCAGAATATTCCTATCGCCCAACATACTTGGCTGAGCAGCAGAGTGAGTGAAAGAGGATATCCATGCACCCGTCCCTACCCAACTCACATTCACCTCAGCACCTGCCCGCGCATCCGCTGACCATCCATATGCTTGCCCCCTTCGGGATACGGCCAAAGGGGACGTTAGCGGTACGGATGCTCCCACTTGCGCAGGCGTTGCATCGTCAAGGACACCATGTTCAAATTATTGCCCCCGCCGTGCACAATCCTCAAGATGCTGGTCGCTCTGATGAGTATGATGGCGTGACGGTGGTGCATACCGCTGCTCCGTGTGCATCGTCGGTGGTGCAGGCAGGAATTGGTAGCGCGCGGACGGTGTGGGAATTGCTATCGCTGACAACCACGCCCCATCCAGGTAACCCACATGGCCCACAGAGGCCAGACATCATTCATCTTTTCAAGCCAAAGGGGTATAGTGGACTGGCGGTGCGCCTACTGCAAGCCCTCCAAAAAGTGCCATTTTCCCGCCATCAGCCACCAATAGTCGTTGATACGGACGATTGGGAAGGGTGGGGCGGGTGGAATGATCTCCTCCCCTACCCTCACCTGGCCAAGCAGCTCTTTGCATGGCAAGAGTATGACCTACCGCGCCGCGCCCACGCAGTGACGGTGGCAAGCCGGACGTTGCAAGCACAAATATGGGGGTTTGGGGTCAATCCAGAGCGTGTTTTCTACTTGCCCAATGGCGTATCACCCAATTCTGCGCTTCCTTCCGACACACCAGATCCATCTTCTCAACCCTCTCCTGCCAACCAACCGAAAAACAGCCCACACAACGACCCAAACGATTGCCCAACGATATTGCTCTACACGCGCTTTTGGGAATTTGATGTCGTGGATCTCATTCCCGCGCTGATTGTTCTGGTACAGCGTATTCCCGATGTGCGTATCTTGGTGATTGGCAAGGGCGAGCGCGGCGAAGAGCAACTCCTGCTACAATTGGCGGAACGTGCAGGCATTCGCTCCGCAATTGACTACCGTGGATGGGTGGACGCGGCGGCTATTCCGACCTTCCTTGCTTCGGCAGATGTGGCATTGGCCCCTATGAACGACACGTTGATTAATCGGTCGCGATGTTCGGTCAAGCTGCTGGAGATGATGGATGCGGGCTTGCCGATTGTCGCCGCGAATGTGGGGCAAGTCGCCGAATACCTTGAAGATGGTCAGAGTGGGTTGCTCGTCCCGGCGGGAGATATGGCAGCACTTGCGCGTGCTGCTGTGATGCTGGTGTATGATGTGCCACTACGTAGACGATTGGGCCGTGGTGGCCAAGAACGTGCCCGGACGCTCTTTTCGTGGGATCGCATTGCTACCGTTGCTGCGCAGGTATATGACTATTGTCTCGCACCCAAGAGAGCCTCAGCAACGAAGGCAACGAAAGTAACCAAAGGACGTGCATGAGCAAATTTCGTGCCTTGTTGCCAATACTTCAGCGCCATCATTGGCTGATCGCCGGTGTTTTTCTCGGGATATACACATGGCTGAGCTATCGCCGCTATTTTTCGCCCTTTTCGCTGATTATTCACCTCGTCGTGCTCGCAGTCATCAGTGCGTGGGCGAGTTGGAAAGTGCTTCGACGGGAACGGCTTGTCTTGTCACCGCTCACGTGGCCGATGGTGGCATTTTTAGGCTCTGTCACCGTCTCTACCTTCCTGTCAATGGACATGCGGCGCAGCTTTGACATGCTGTTGACTAGCACAGCGTTGGTACTCTTCTTTTTCCTGTTTTGCGATCTCTTGCGTATTGGCTGGAAACGTCAATCGTTTATCAGCTTAATTCTCTGTACAGCGACCTTCCTCATGGGCATTGGGGTATGGGAGACTCTTGCGCATTATTGGTCGTGGTGGCAATTACGCACTCTTGATTACCCAACCTTTCCCATCACCTTCCGTCTCTTCAACGTAACTGACCATCCTAATGTGCTTGCGGGCCTCCTCAACCTTGCCCTGCCATTCGCCATCATCCGCTTGGCAACCAGCCAATCGCGGTGGGAGCGCGGGTGGTGGGTAAGTTGGCTGCTCGTCTTTGACCTCATGCTCGTCTTTACCCGTTCGCGGGGCGGGATGGTTGCTGCAATGGCGGTGATTGGGGTGACGGTCTTTGGGCTGATGCTCTACCGTGGTGGTGCACCTTCGCCCGCAGATATCCTCAACATGAAAGCGTGGAGCAGGAAGCGTGTTGGCGGATGGCTGCGCAACACCTCTCGCATATGGGGCACAACGCTTGTCTATGTGGCGCTTTTTGTCTTTTTCAAGAACGCTGGCGCGCTCTGGACGATGTTCTTTGAGACCTACCAGCAGACCGGCTTCTCTACCAACGCGGGCGATACGATCTCTAAGGCATTGACTGGCCATCGGATGGTGTTTTGGGGCGTGGCGTGGGAGATGTTCCTTAACCACCCATTGGTAGGCAGTGGGCCGTTGACTTTTGGGCATCACTTTGTCGAGGAGTTGCCTGCAGTCCGGTTTTGGTCACTCAACCACGCCCACAGCCTCTATGTCGAGACATTGGCGACCCAGGGCATAGTGGGGATAGCCGCGCTGGGGTGGATGATATTGGCGGGGGCAGTCGCTTTTATGCGAACCCTGATAGTCTCCACGCCTTCGCCGCACGTGGACACCACCACATGGGGTGAGCACCACCTCATTATTATCGCAGTGTGTGGCGGGCTTGCTGGTTATCTGACACATGCATTGGTAGATTTGCCAGGCACGGTCATCCGCACTATCGATCTCTTCATCATGCTCTCCTGTGCGCTTGGCATGCACGCGGCTGGAGTATTGCATCTCCCCCCCCGCCCAATGTTGTCCCGCTGGACAGGGCTGGTAATGGCTATTCCGGTAGTGCTACTGGTCGTCTTTATCCGGTTCAATGCCGCGCAGGAAGCCACCATGCGAGGTATTCTCTATGCAATGGACGGCGAGTGGCAAGATGCCGCGCGGTCGATGGAGGAGGCGGTGGCGGCTGATCCGTCGTTTGGTTTCTACCACGGGCAGCGTGCATATGCCTATAGTGTGGTTGCGTCTCCGATAGTTGGGCCGGATGACCCCAATGCTCGCCAACGCAGCCTGGAGTCCTATCGCACGGCGTTTGTGCTAGAGCCGCCCTATGTGCCACATCTGCTCAATGCGGCGTGGTTGCTCTACAAAGAGGATAATGAGATAACGAGAGTGAATGCCGATGAGCTGCTGACCACAGCCGCCAACCTGCGGCAGGCAGAGATATGGGCATTACCACACCTTTTGCTCGGAGAACGCTATGCACAACAGGGCGATGAAGAACAGGCAAAACGCTCCTTCGCAGCCGGGTTCGCGGCAGAGCCACACGGCTATGCGATGGCGGCATGTCGGCAGAGCGATGCGTGTCGGAATGCTGCAACTTCTCTGCCTATCACCCGTACGACAGCGATGGAACTCCATGCAGAGCTATGGCCGTCGTTGGTTGCGGAAACCCCCTCCCACGCCTTGACCCTCTTACAGCGCATCCCTATGGCTAGCACCGATCCGTTGCCGTGGCTTGATCGGGCGAATGCACACATCGCGCTTGGGGAGTATCGGCAGGCAGAGTATGCCTTGCAGGTGGCGCATATTATGAGTTCAAATAAACCCTCATTTCACCTCACCGCCTACCAGGCCCTGACCAAAGCTGCTCTTGCCCGCGCCCGCGGCGAAACAACCAAAGCCATTGAAGCGCTTGAAACCGCTGCCAAACCAAGGTTGAGCCGCGAAGGTTATGGCTATGGCACCTATCGACGAGTGCGCCTACCCGGCGATTTGCAACCCCAACTCGATCTACTCCAACGTACTGCCGATGATTTGGCCGTCTTTGAACAGCTCGCCACTCTGTATGAGCAGCAGGGGCGGGCGGAAGAAGCCATGTGGGCGCGCACCACCGCCGAACAATTAACCCTCCTGCTCGGCTCTGATTAACTTCATACAACTCTCACGAAGATAAAAAAACCACCCATGCCTCTCTATGGAGACACGGGTGGTTTTGCGTCGGACGGAGAAGAAGTTTAGTGCGTTACCATGATAACTGGCAAGTGCACTTCATGCTCCGTTTGCGTTTCTTCCTCCGGCTCTTGCGCCGACTCTTGCGTCTCTCCGACCAGAGCAAACTCTCCGAAGCGATTCACCGTCGCCGTGATCGTATCCTCACCCTGATCAGCTTCCTCACCCTCGTCCTCATCCGCCTCATCGGCCTCAATTGCACAAGTAGGTCGCGGTCGATGCGGGGCTTGTGACTACTCCCAACCCGAAAGGGTTGGGCTTCTCGGGTCGAAACCCAGGCTGTGTAGCCCCACAGCCAGAATGTGACTGCGTATAGCATACTATCGCACGCCCGTTCTGTCAACATCGAAAGCGGCTGAAGCAAAGAAAGCCCTTATATCCCAGGGCTAAAGCACCTGGGATATAAGGGCTATCCGTAATAGAACCCCTCAAGATGCGCACGGGTGGTCAGCTTGACGAGGTTGCGGTAGCCTTCTTGGTTTTTGGCAAGCAGCACAATATGATAGGCGGTCTTGGCCGCGGGGGTGTGATCGGTGTGGTCGCCCGCCGCCATATAGGCCTCAACCCCAATGATAGGCTTGATACCGGCCTTCTTGGCGGCGTCGTAGCTTTATTATAGCACACCGGCCAACGGCATGTCGGGAAGACAAACGGAAA
>CAZGLO010000052.1:0-24650 GCA_964526735.1 uncultured Chloroflexaceae bacterium
GCAAATGCACCGTCACCGTGACGTATGGTATCACTCGTGTGCCGCCGAGTGAAGCTAATGCTGCGCTGCTGGAACGCCTGTGGCGGGGACATTCGACGATTGAAAGCCAGTCGCATCGGTGCCACGCACACTGGCATTCATCGGCGTTCCGGTGACTTTGACGTAGCCCTACTATAGCGGTTCCCCTCTTGCTCTCGGGCGAGCTTTCTGCTACACTATCGGTGTGGATCAGTTGTGTCTATAGCCCGATGCACTCATCATATGCAAGCAACACGGATACTAACTCTCATAGGTGCTTTTGCTCTTATTGTGTTTGGGATATTCCAGCCTATAGAGCTTGAGTCGCGGTGGCTTCTCTGTTTATGGGGAGCGGCCCCCCTGCTTGGTCTATTTGCGTGGTTGAGCAAGCCACCAAAGGCGAAAGGACGCAGCCGCAGCGTCTACAATCTTGCGTTGGTGATAGGGGTCGGTTTTTCGTTGTTAAGCTTACAGCTTCTCCGCCACCAAGTCGTGACGGCGAGCGAGGTCTACAACTACCTTCATATCGACCCTGAGACGAGCCAAACCACGACCAACATCCGCCCTATCCTCAACTCACAGCGTGTCCTGCGTGGCAAAATCTTTGACCGCAATGGTATTCCGCTGGTCAACAGCCAGCCGGTGGAGGGGGGATATGCGCTGCGCACCTACCCACTCATCCACCACTTTACGCCAATGGCATTCAGCAATATCGTGGGATTTTTCAACACACGGTTTGGGGCAAGCGGGCTAGAGGCAACTTATGGCGACTATCTCAGTGGTGAGCGTGGTAGTTCGTTTCTGAAGCTGCAAAATGAGCTATTGGGCAAGCCGCAAGTCGGCAATGATCTCCATCTCACGCTCAACGGCCATCTCCAAGCGCGCGCATACAACCTTTTGGGCAGTTTGGGGTATGGGTCAGTGGTGGTGCTCAACCCCAAGACCGGCGCGGTGCTTGCAATGGCAAGTGTACCAGGGTTTGATCCTCGTGGGTTGAGTTTCAACTATACGACCGATGATTGGTCAGGCGAACATACGCGCATCGATCAATATTGGCAGCAGATCAATGGGGCCGGAGCAGGCCAACCACTTATTAACCGCCCAACACAGGGTCTCTATGCGCCCGGGTCAACATTTAAAACGATCACGGCCATCGCCGCGCTGGAACACCCAGACGTTGCCCAGCCAGACGATATCCGCTGCTTCAACGAGCTAGAAACAGAATCTGGCGCGCCGCCGGTGGTCAATGCGGTTCCCAATCTCTCGTCACTTACGGGCGACCCCTCAAACCTTGAGCGGGTGTATGCCTATTCGTGTAATGTTGCGTTTGCGCAATATGCGCTCCGTTTGGGCAAAGAACGGTTTACGAAACAGGCCGAACGCTTCGATATCTTTGCGCCGCAGCATGTTCCCAAGTCGTACGACGGCTTTGAAGAGATCCCAACCTTTGCCAGCCGCCTCTACGTTGAGCCGGGGTTCTTAGATCGCAAGGCAGCGCTTGCTGATACGGGCTATGGCCAAGGTCAACTGTCGGTCACTCCTCTGCAGATGGCGATGGTCGCAGCATCGGTGGCGAGCGGCGGCGAGATGATGCGCCCCTACCTGGTGCAAGAAATCACGCGGCCTGATGGTGGGCTTGTCTATACCCAAGTGCCGCGTTCTATCCGCCGGACGATGTCTGCCGATACCGCTGCCAAAATGCGCGATAATATGCGTGCCGTTGGGCAATATGGCTTTGGGAGCGTGGTGAATATCGTGCCGGGCGTTATGGTTGGCGGCAAATCGGGCACAGCCGAACACGTCCCCGGCCAGCCCCCTCATGCTTGGTTTTTGGCGATTGCGCCGGTGGAAGACCCACGCTATGCTGTCGCCGTGATGGTCGAGAGCGGGGGCGAAGGGAGTTCAGTTGGTGCGACACTGGCAGGGCAGGTGCTGCGAGAGGCATTTGCATTGGAGACAACCGCATCCTCTCCCTAACGGCAAAACTCAGCACCAGAAGATGCAGAATTAGATCTTGCATCGCGGACTCCATACGCTTCAAACCTGATACTTGTGGAGTGGGGCGGCACTCCCTTGAAGCCCACGAGCTTTAGCCGTGGGAGCCGTCACTGATACCCCCATCTTTGATATAGGTGTTTGCAGTCGTGCGGGGCACCCAGCGTGCCTGCCATCGTATCCAGTCGATGGGACTCTCAATAGAGGGTTGGCGTGCAAGAACATTCCTAGGTTCTCGAACCTAACGATATTATGATACGAATGCTGTTTCGCTCGATCTGGATCCTTCTGCCCGGAACCATTGCCTTTCTGATAGGGTTTTCGATACTCACCGATGTCTCCCTATCCCATTCGTTGGCAGAAGCAGATGTGCGTATTGCGCCTTCACCAACACTCCATCCAACTGCTTCTCCTACTCAGACTGGTGCGGGCCATTTCGGCGTGGAAGCTCGTCGTACCCTCTCATCGACAGCATCTTTGTCATCGCCGCCGTCAGTACCGTCGTCAATACCGTCGTCAATACCGTCATCAGCCACGACAGTATCGCTGACAGCCACGACACCAGCCACGATATCTCCCACTGCCACGGCAAATTCATTGACAACCACCGTAACGACAACTGCCACCCCCACCGCAATCACCCCCTCGGAGGCTGTCATCTCCATTTCTGTCTCTTCACATTCAGACACAGTCACCCCCAACCCCTCCCCCTCAGCCAAGCTCATCCCGCTCACTGCCCGCAAACGCATGTTTGAGGAAGTGTGGCGCACGGTGAACGAGAACTACCTCTATCCCGACTTCCACGGCCTCGATTGGGAAGCGGTATACCAACAATTTGCTCCCCGTGTTGCGGAAACAACCAGCGATGAGTCCTTTTATGCGCTACTGACCGAGATGGTCGAACAGCTTGGCGATCACCATTCACGTTTCCTTGCGCCGCAGGACGCCGTGATAGAGAAGGTCAGTGCTACGGGTAACGAACGCCGCGTGGGTATCGGAGTTATCGCGACAACCACCCCCAATGGCGCATTGATCCAACAAGTCTTGCCTGGCAGCCCTGCGGAGAAAGCAGGCCTTCGTCCTCGTGACCGCATCATTGCGGTAGATGGCGAAACTTGTCAGGAGGAGGAGTGCAGCGAGATTGAAGGGCCTATCGGCAGCCAAGTGCGGCTCACCGTTATCCGCCCAGGGGAGCATGCCCGCGATATTGTGGTCACGCGGCAGCATATCCAGATACGCGTCACGCCTACCGTCCGCCGCTTGGAGGGCGATATTGGCTATATTCGTATCCCGTCGCTGTGGGTGCGCGATATGTCAGAGCATGTGAGCGGGGGATTGACCGACCTCGTCATTGAGAAGCCTATCAACGGCCTTATCTTGGATGTGCGCGGCAATCCAGGCGGGTGGCGTGATGTGCTCGTCAGCGTATTGAGCCACTTTGTGCGCGGCGATGTGGGCGTGTTCTTCGATAGACATTCGACCATGCCGCTCATTGTCAAGCAGGGGGGCGGGCCTGATTTGCGGCATGTCCCGCTGGTGGTGCTCATAGATAACACCTCCTCCTCATACGCCGAAGTGCTTGCGGCCATCTTGCAGGTAGAAACAGGCGCAACAGTGATTGGCGTGCCATCATTGGGCAATACAGAGACGATCTATGCCTATGAGTTGGCGGGTGGCGGGCGGTTGTGGTTGGCGCAGGAAGGTTTCCGGCTCTCCAATGGGGTGAATTTGGAGGGGCAAGGCGTTCGGCCCGATATCACCATCGATGTTGATTGGTCGCAGTTCCGCGAAGAGCGCGAAAAGGATGATCCGCACATCCAAGAAGCCTTGCGATTGCTATCGCCATAGCCCGCCTCCTGCTCAATATCAGTCGATATCAGTCGATATCAGTCGATTGGCCCAGTTCACGCTCCATTCGTGGTACAATAGGCCCAACCCAAGGCAAAAGCATAGAAAGAGCATATTCCGAAGAGTTCTATGACAGCGTTACATACCCTGACAATCCGTGAAGCACGTACGGCCCTCGATGCAGGCGATACCACCTCCGTCGCGCTCACAGAGGCCATCCTGAGACGCATCTCTGCGGTTGAGCCAAAAGTCCACGCCTACATCACGGTGACGGCGGACAAAGCCCTTGAGCAGGCCCGACGCGCCGATGAGGAGCGAAACAACGGTGCTACCCACTCTGCCCTCCACGGCATTCCCATCGCCATCAAGGATGTTATCTGCACCAACGGCACGCGAACCACGTGTGCATCGCGGATGCTAGAAGAGTTTGTGCCGCCCTACGATGCGACCGTCGTTGAGCGGCTCTCTGCCGCGGGCAGTGTCTTGCTTGGCAAGCTGAACTGCGATGAGTTTGCGATGGGGTCGAGCACGGAGAATAGTGGGTTTTTCCACACCTGCAACCCGTGGGATGTCTCCCGCGTCCCGGGCGGCAGCAGCGGCGGGAGTGCGGCGGCGGTCGCGGCGGGAGAAGCTCCGGCCACCCTCGGCACCGATACCGGCGGGAGTATCCGCCAACCTGCGTCTCTCTGCGGCGTGAGCGGCCTCAAGCCGACGTATGGGCGGGTCAGCCGCTATGGGCTGATTGCCTATGCCTCGTCGCTTGACCAGATAGGCCCCCTCGCCCGCACGGTCGAAGACCTTGCCCTGATGATGGAGGTGATTGCCGGACACGATGGCAATGATGGTACGAGTGCCTCTTCGCCCGTCCCCGCCTACTCGCAAGCGCTGACAGGCGATATTCGCGGGCTACGCATCGGTATCCCCAAAGAGTATTTCGTTGAAGGGCTTGACGAAGGGGTGGAAAAGACCACCCGTGAAGCCATCGCCGCGCTGCGTGAGCTTGGGGCGGAGATTGTGGATGTTTCTCTGCCGCACACCAGCTATGCGCTCCCCTGCTACTACATCATCGCGCCCGCAGAAGCAAGTTCCAACCTCAACCGCTATGACGGCGTGCGCTATGGACTGCGCGTCCCCGGCGAGTCGCTGTGGGAAGAGATTGAGACGACACGTGGACACGGGTTTGGGGCCGAAGTCCGGCGGCGCATTATGTTGGGAACATATGCCCTGTCGGCGGGCTATTACGACGCCTACTACCACCGCGCCCAACAAGTCCGCACGCTCATCCGCCGCGACTTTGAGCATGTTTTTGCAGAGGTTGATTTGCTGGTTACGCCTACCTCGCCAACGGTCGCCTTCCCCATTGGGCAGAAAGTGGATGACCCCGTCTCTATGTATTTGAGCGATATTTTCACCCTTACCGCCAACTTAGCAGGGGTGCCGGGGTTAGTGGTGCCGTGTGGGTTTAGCAGCAATCTGCCGGTTGGGCTGCAACTGATTGGCAAGCCGTTTGATGAGGAGACGTTGTTGCGGGTGGGCGATGCATACCAACGGATCACCACCTACCACCGCCAATCGCCAGAGCTGTAAGATGTCATCTCTATGACCTATCCACCACATACGCGCTACTACCTTGGCTTCAACTTAGTCCCTCGTATTGGCCCTATCCGGCTGCGCGCCCTGATGGAACGGTGTGGCTCGATTGAGGCGGCGTGGCAGAACGCATCGGCAAAAGACCTTGAGGCGGCGGGGGTGGATGAGAAAGCCCGCGGCAAGTTCTTTGAGAAGCGCGATACGATTGACCTTGATGCAGAAATGGAGCGCCTTGAGGCCAAGGGCGTTACGATTGTCACACAAGAAGACGATAACTATCCCCGCCTCCTCCTAGAGACCCCCGCCCCACCACCGATGCTCTACGTTCGGGGGCGGTTCGATGAGCGGGATTCGCTGGCGGTGGCCGTGGTGGGGACACGTTCTCCAAGCAGCTACGGCAAGCAGGTGACCCATATGCTCGTTCCTGAATTGGCCGCAAGTGGGGTGACCATTGTGAGCGGCTTTGCGATGGGTATCGATGCACTTGCCCACCGTGCCGCGCTTGACGCAGGTGGCCGGACGATTGGTATCTTTGGCTGCGGCGTGGATGTGATTTACCCCAGCCGCAACCAAGCAATGGTGGCAGAGATGATAGAGCAGGGGGCATTGGTCAGCGAGCTGCCGTTGGGGATGGAGCCGCACGCACTCAACTTCCCCCCGCGCAACCGCATCATCTGCGGGATGTCGTTGGGCGTGGTGATTGTTGAGGCGGGGGAGAAGAGCGGCGCATTGATTACCGCAAAGTATGCGGGGGAGTATGGCCGCGATGTGTTTGCTATCCCCGGGTCGGTTTTCAGTGGCAAGAGTGCTGGCCCACACCGACTCATACACAACGGCGCACGGCTGGTGACATGCGCTCAGGATATCCTTGACGAGCTTCAGTTGGAACGAGTCGCCGTGCAGCAAGAGATGATCGCAGAGCTGCCGGAAGACCCCACCGAAGCCACGCTCCTAAGCCACCTCTCTGCCGAGCCGATATACATTGATGACCTCTGTCGGGCGAGCGGCATGGCGGCGGCGGAGGTGTCGGCATACCTGTCGCTGCTCTCTCTCAAGGGCTATGTCCATGAGCCATCGCCTTCGTGGTGGTGTACGCTGCGTCCAACAAAATAATATTGCGACAGGTCATAGTTGGTGCTATGCCATTGCGGATGCGCTCAAGAGTGGGCTATAATACTGACAAGTTTCAACTGCACATACTTGGATCAGGAAGCCCATGGCCCGTGTTTCAGTAACGATCAATAACGAGGAGCACACGTTTGCCCTCACCGAATCCGGTCTCACCATCGGACGGCAGCTCAACAACGATATCGTGCTCAACCACGCTATTGTTTCGCGCCATCATGCCCGCATTACCAAGCACGACCATCAAACGTGGGTCGAAGACTTGGACAGCCGCAACGGAGTTTTCGTCAATCGGCTGCGGGTGCGGCGAGAACGCATAAGCGATGGCGATGTGGTTTCGATAGGCCCGTTTGAGCTGCGGTTTGAAAACCGTGCCGCTCAGCAGGTGCTCCTTGATGATAGCCACTATTTGCCACTCAGCGCCGATGCCCGCGCGGTAAAAGAGGGAGAGATACCGGCACAAACCACCATCGACCTGCGCGACTTCTACGAAATCACCATCCGGCTCAACGAAATAGTAGACGTTCCAACGCTGTTAGATATGGTGATGGAAGAGGTGCTGCAGCTGGTGCCCGCCGAACGTGGCCTCCTCCTCCTGCTCAAGGGCGAAGAGCTGGTGCCGATGGTGGTATACCCCCCGCAAGAGGGCGATGTGATTGTGAGTAGCACTATCATCCGCAAGGCGCTGGAAGGGGGTGAGGCGGTGCTCACCCGCGACGCGCGCATTGAGTTTGGCGGCTCCGAGAGCATTATCAGTGCCAATATCCGTTCTGCCATCTCCGTTCCGCTCATTTTGCGCGGCTCAACTATGGGAGTGCTCTTGCTTGATTCGCCGGGACGTGATAGATTCAGCGAATATGATCGCGACTTGGTGTCTGCGATTGCTTCCCACGCTGCGGTCGCCATTGAGCGGACTCGTCTCACGGAAGAACTTCAGCAGCAGGCACAGCTTCGACAAAACTTAGAGCGATTTCTCTCACCCAACGTCGCGCAAGCATTGGCCAAATATGTCTCGCAATATGGGCGGCTGTGGGAGGCGCAGGAAGAGGATATTTCTGTCCTCTTTGCCGATATTACCGGCTTTACCTCGCTCTCCGAGACCATGCTCCCGCACGAGGTGCAAGACCTGCTGAATGAGTATCTGCACGAAATGACCGATGTCATCTTTAAATATGCCGGAACGGTTGATAAATATATTGGCGATGGCATTATGGCTATCTTTGGAGCGCCCCGCCTACCAGATGAACCCGTCTGCGAAGACCACGCCAGCAATGCGGTCTCTGCCGCGCTGGAGATGCAGCTTGCGCAGCGGCGGCTGGTGGGTAAGCTCGACTCGCGGAAGATGTTTCGGATACGGGTGGGGGTCAATACCGGCAGTGCATACACCGGCTTTTTTGGCACGCGCCACCGCTTGGAGTATACGGCCATCGGCGATACGGTCAACACCGCGTCGCGCTTGGAATCAGCCGCGCAACCCGGGACGGTCTTCATCAGCGAGGCAACACGCCAAGCGATTGGAGAGAGCTTCGTGGTGGAGGGGGTGGGAGAACTTCAGCTCAAAGGAAAGAAAACCCGTGTGAACACCTATAAGGTATTGAGAAGAAACCCAACTCCATGACCACCGTCGTTACTGTCCGTTTCAAAGAACATGGTAGAACCTATTACTTCGATCCCAGAGACTTTGACCTACAAAAAGGGGACTACGTACTGGTTGAGACTGTCCACGGCCTAGAGATTGCCACCGTCGCCAGCGACCGCCTCGATATCCCCGATGAGCAGATCAAAGGGGAACTCAAACCCGTCCTGCAGCTTATCACGCCGCCGGATGGTGGTTCTCAGGTATGCCAACGGCAGACCGAGAGTGATGAGCTGATGGCCAAGTGCCAACAAAAAATCGTCACGCACGGCCTTGATATGCGCTTGGTCAAAGCAGAATATAACGAAGATCGCTCCCGCCTCACTTTCTACTTCACCGCCGAGCACCGGGTCGATTTTCGGATGTTGGTGCGCGACCTTGCCCGTACCTTCCGCACCCGCATTGAGCTGCGGCAGATCGGCCCCCGCGACGAAGCAAAGTTACTTGGAGGGATCGGCATTTGTGGCCGTCCATTTTGCTGCTCTACGTTTTTGCCCAACTATGCCCGCGTAAGCATCAAGATGGCCAAAGATCAAGACCTCCCGCTCAACCCATCGAAGATCAGCGGGGTATGTGGCCGATTGTTATGTTGTCTTTCCTATGAGCACGAGCAATATCTCGATCTCAAAGAGGGGATGCCCCGCCGTGGTATGTGTGTTTACACGCCGGATGGCCGGGGAGAAGTGGTAGAAGTCAACGTCTTGCAGCAGATGGTGGTGGTGCGGCTTGCCCACAGCGGCATGCAAGAGCAATATCCCGTCGCCGACCTGCGCGAGGCGACTGCTGAACCGTCGCCCCCCCGCCGTGGCCGGAGGCCTCCCCGTGGCAGACACGACCGGCGGAACGATTCGCAGCAGTATGACCACCTCGATCCTTCAAGTATCCTGGCATTGCTGAACGACGATCACAATGGGCACGATGGCGATGCGGAGGATCTTGACCTCGACGCAGAGAAGAATTGCTCTTCGTGCGGCTGTTGGTCATATAACGATGATGAGGAGGAGGAGGAGGGTGACGAGTCGCACCCGCGTCGCCGTGGCCATTCGCAAGAGCACCGCTCGTATTCCCAATCTTCCCCATCTTCCCAATCATCATCACCATCGCGGGGCCACCGCCAACCGAGACGACCTCAACACCGCTATGAAGACCCCTCCCGTGACACGTCCCGTGAGCATTCAAACCATCCGTCTCGTCCATCTCGTCCATCCCGTCCATCCCGTCCATCCCGCCCATCTTCTTCTTCCCACGACGATTCACACCAGAAATCGAAACGTCCCTCCACCTCGTCATCGTCATCGCGGAAGACATCGCGCAAAACGCCATCGCGGCAGAAGAAGCGCAAACGAGGGTCGTCTTAGAGTGCGAGGTTGGAACGAGGACACTCAACCAAGGCCTCAACAGATCTCTTAAAGCAAGAAAGGAAACCACCCGTCGTCCATCGCTGGCTGATATGAGGGAGCGGGGCGGCGGGGCACGATACGTATGGCACGAATCATCCTACTTGGTACCGGAACGAGTGTCCCAGATGCCAATCGGGGCAATACGCATATGGTGTGGGATGGGCCGGGCGGCCCCCTCCTGATAGATGCCGGTGGCAATACCTACCAACGCCTGTTGCAGGTCGGCATAGACCCCCAACGATTGCGGGGTATCATCCTGACACACACGCATATGGATCACATTAGTGGGTTTTTCCCCCTGCTCTCAAGCTCAGCGATTGCGGGCCGACGAGATGATCCGCTCCCCGTCTACGGCCTTGAGGAAACGATCACCTTCGTCCAACGCTTATGGGAAGCTTTTGAGATCAAGTTTGATATTCCCATTGTATGGAAGACCATCACGGCGGGGGATGATATCCCGCTTGGAGACAACTGGCGCGTGCGCACTGCTCCCAACATCCACTCCAAGCCGTGCTTTGCGATGCGGTTTGAGTCACCGTGCGGATGCGATTCGTTGGTCTATTCGGGTGATACAGAGCCGTGTGATGCAGTCGCGCAGCTTGCCCAAGGAGCCGCGACCCTCATCCACGAAGCGACGCGCCCTCACCCCGAAGCCGCTCATACCACCCCGCGCCAGGCCGGAGAGATTGCGTTGCGGGCGGGGGTGGCGCGATTGGTGTTGGTGCACTTTAGCCCACGGTGGACGATGCCGGAAGAGCAGGCACTCGAAGAAATGCGCGCAAGTGGGTTTATGGGCGTGGCGGAGGTGGGGCAAGATAGTCAAGTGCTTGAGCTTTGCAATACAAACCACTCCTAACCTCAATACGCTAACCAAGAGCAGATCAAAAACCTCCTATGGTGCAAGACTACGAAACCCATACAAGCCAACTGTGTTTCAGCGGTGGCATCCGGCACCCTGACAGCAATATGATACTGGTTGCCGAACCGCAAAGCCTGCTTTCAACCGAAACGCGCAAAGGTTCGCTGTATGTGGTCATAGAGGCCGCGGAAGGAAGTGCCCGCGGTGAAGCGTGTCAGCTTGTCACCAAGACGATAAAAAAAGCCTTTTATGAAGATTCCTCGCTGAGTATCACCGCTTCGCTGCGTGGTGCGATCCGCGCGGGAAATCGTGCCCTCTACCACTACAACCTGCGCGCATCGGCGCAAAAGCGTGCTCATCTTGGCGTAACATGCGCCGTCATCAAGGGGACAGATTTGTTTGTCGCCCAGGTGATGCCATCGCAGATCTACATCCTCTCAAAGGGCGAGGTGCGGGCGATCCCCCTGCCTTCATTGTGGCGCGGTGCCCATAGCAGTGTCACGCCCTTTATGCGGCCATCTTCGCTTGGCTCGAGCCTGCATGTCGAGCCAGAACTCTCCCGCTCCCAGCTCTTTGCCGACGATGCGCTGTGCTGCTGCTCAACCAACCTCTCCCACGTCCTGACGCAAGAGCGGGTGTATTCGCTGCTTGCGGAGCACGGCCCCAACACCATCGTTGAGCGACTCCATTCGCTCTGCCAGCAGAACCACTTCAGCGATGCCCACGCGTTTACGCTGCGAGTGCTGCCGATGGTGCGCTCCTCATTGCAAGGGGTATCGCTCTCGCCCTCTGGCATCGCGGAATACCTCTCAATTGGTATTCGGGTGGCGAAGGATGGCGCAAAGCGGTTCAAACAATGGGTGGCATCGCCCTTCAGCCGCAAGACGCCTCCCAAAGCCCCGCTCATCCATCCGGGCGAACTCGATTCCAATCAGCCGACGCGGGTTGACCCCAATAGCCCTTACCTTTCGCCGTCACCTATTCCAATGCCGCGGGAAATTAATCTTGGTGAGAGTATGAATGAGCGGTATGAGCGCGAACAGCGTGAGCGTGCTGCCCAACGCAAACTTTCGCCGCATCAACTGGGGGAGGGCAAGGAGGAAGGCGTCTCTTTCTCTGCCAACTCGCCGATTGAGCTAAGCTACATCTTCCAGGAGGAGGAAGAACCACCGCCCTACCGCCCCCGCTATCAGCTTCGGCCCTTTGTCGATATGCGGTGGTATGAGCGGCTTGCCTACCCCTTCCTCTACCTACGCATGGTGATTGGCGAGGGAAGGCATAAGCTTCGGATGAAGCGTAGCGTGCCCTACACCGAGCCAATGATCCGCTCCACCACGCTCTACGACAATGAACACGCGCAATCATTCCCGTGGTTTACGGTGTTTGCGGTCGTTGGGGTGATTGCGGTGCTGGTGGCCTATGGGTTGAATATCTCCCGTCGCAATGAGGCACAACATAGTTTGGAGTACTTGGAGGCGGCGCGGCAGCATTTGGTGGCGGCAAGCGACTCCGCCACGACGCAGGACGCGGTTGAGCACCTTGAGCAGGCACAAGAGTCTATAACGCAGGTTCGGGAGAGCCACCTCGTAACAGAAACCAACCCGACATTGTGGGTACCCTACCGCGAAGTGATGCAAGAGTATGAACAAAGCCTGCGCAACATCCAACGGCTGACCTTCTTTGAGGAAGTCACCCCCGTCACCACGCACCCCAACCCCAAGGGCCGTTTTGCGAGTGTGGTTGTGCCGCCGCCCACCACGCCTTCTACCGATACGTTCTCTCTCCAAGCGCTGCAGTACATCTATGCTACAGATGCAAGCCGCAACAACGCCAACCTCTACCGCATTCCGCGGGGCGGGGGCGAGCCTGAATTGTTCCTCAGCTCGCACGATGCGGTTAAGAATATCATCGTTGGCTCTATTAAGGCGATTACGTGGCGGGTGGATAATATCGTGGCGATTGATGAAAATTCGGAGTCATCTGGCCTCTACTACCGCCGCAATGGCGAATGGGACTACCTGTGGCTAGGCGGCAGCCAGGTATGGGCACCGCGCGGGCGCATCGACCTTGAGACCTACGATGGCCATCTCTATGTGTGGGGCGCGGAAGACCGCGAAATCCTCAAATATATCAACAATTACTACCATAATCTGCCCTACCTGTGGCTTGACAAGACCGCGCTTGAAGATGCTGACCTCACCACGGCGGTCGACATGGCGATAGACGGCAATATCTACCTGCTGCTGCCAAATGGCAACATTTTGGCCTTTTCTATAGGGATGTTTGAGCGGGAGATTGTGCCCGAAGCCTTGCATCCGCCTATCAACACGATTACGCGCTTCTTTGCCACCGGCAGCTCGCCAGAACAAGGGTCATTTTTCCTGCTCGACACGATGAATGAGCGGGTGATTCAGCTCGAAAAGACCACCGGAGCCGTCATCCAGCAGATCAAGGTGCGCCCCACCAACCATATACAGCTTGACCAACTGACCGACATCTATGTGGATGAGGGCGGCACCATCCCAAGGCTCTACCTGGTGAATGGCCGGACGATATTGCGGGCGTCGCTCCCCGATGCCCCGCCGCGGTCTGCCCCGCCTCCTGCGGCCCCACCCCCCGCCGAAGAACCTCAACAACCCCCTGCTCCCAACCCATCTCCGCAGCCGTAGAGGGCGGCTGTATGTGGCTATGGGTTTTTCTCCTCCAACGGCTCCAATGCTTTGGTGGTGGTATCTTGTGCCCGCTGGAGGTGATATTCGATGCGGGAGAGGTAGGGCGCGAGGTTGTGGACATAGGTCTGCTGATACCACTCCGCCACGGCACGATGTAGCTCACGGCGCTGGGAGAAGAGCATCGTGTTGTAGATCACGCTTTGGGTGATGGCGTGCGAGAAGGTGTAGATCAGATTGGGGTCGGGTGTGTGCTGCACAATCAAGTCAAGCTGCTCAAACAGCCGTAGATCATTCGCCAAATGCGGCTTATCCTGCTCAATGGGGTAGAGGTCGTAGAGCATGGCGAAGGAAAACCGCTCCCCAATGACGCTCGCCACCTTCAGTGTGAGCTGCTGCCGCTGCGAGAGGCGGTCGATACGGCTGATGATGATGCCTTGCACTGTCTCTGGCACATCGAGCATACTCAGCGATTCGGGGGTGTCGTAGGTGGCGTTGAGCGAACATTTCCCCTCCCGCACGGCCAAGATACCATTGTCACGCAGGGCATAGGCCAGTTCGCGGCTGAGGAAGGGGTTGCCTTGAGTGCGCTGCATAATGAGCGACACCACCGGCTCATCAACCGTCTCCACCTCCAGACAATGGCGCAATAACGCAATCGTCTCATTGCGGGAGAGGGGCATCAACACCAGCCGGAGGACGTGCTCTTGCCGCAGCAGGGCGTGGTAGTCAACTTGGTTGTCGGCGGGGCTCGTTTCATCGTCCTCATCGTCCTCATCGTCCTCATCGTCATCGTCATCCTCGTCATCGGGAGGGTCAGCCAGCACCCCACCCAATGGTATATCGGTCAAGGGGCGCATCGTGAGGACGAGCATCAACGACGGGATGTGGTGATTGGCTGCAATTGCCAACTCCCACGACGCCGTATCCATCCAGTTGGCGCAATCAAGCACGATAAGCGTTGGTCGGTGGGCGCAGGTAATCATCAAAATGCGCAATAAGAGGGTATGTATCTCCTTTGTGTACGCATTTTGTTGCTCTCTCTCGCTTATATCGGCTCCCGTGACAATTTTTGTGGCAGGCACCACGGTATTGAGCAGCGAAATGTGCTGCATAATCCACTCGTCGTAGTAGATGTGGTGGAGGAGGTCAATGGGGTGGATGTGCATCGAATCGTCATACACCTCCCACTGCTGCTGCACCGTGGGGATAAAGAGCTGTCGGAAGATAGGTTGCCAGGCGTGGTAGGGGGTCAGGGAGTTGATGGCATCCCCCGCGCCGACAAAGCTCGCAATACGGTGGTGCTGCGCCCGCCGGAGGAGGTAGGAAACAAGCTGCGATTTGCCCATACCGGCGTCGCCCTCTACCACCGCGATGCCACCAATATCCGTTTGGAGCAATGCCGTCAGTTGTTGCTCAAGGAGGTCTTGCTCTCGCTCTCGGCCAACGATAATCGAGTGGTAATCGCACATGTCGTGCTGCGGAGTGGAACGCGGGCTATACACCGCCACCGGACTCGTCTTGCCCTTGACGTTGATGGGCGAGAGTCGGTCGAAGGCGATGGCAAGGTGTGTTGCCTGGTAGGTCGCCTCATCGCAGAGGACGGTATTGGCCGCCGCTTGCATCAACCGCGCAGCGAGGTTCATCACGTCGCCGATCATCGCATAGTCACGGCGGCGGTCACTCCCCCGGCTCCCGCAGAAAATGCGTCCGGTCGTGACGCCAACCGAGCTTTGAAAGCCCTGATCGCGCAATGCCGCCTGCATATCCATCGCCAACTTGACCCCGCGGACAGCGTCATCTTCGTGGGTCAGGGGCGGCAACCCCAGAGCGGCAATCAACAACGTCCCTTTATCATCTACAATAAACTGATTGACACTGCCCTCGTAGCGGTAGAGCAGCGTCTGCAAGAGGTGCATAATCCCTTGAAGATGATCAAGCGTTGAGGGGGAAGCATAGTCTATGCCGGTGATGTTGAGGAACAGCACCGTCACCCGCCGCAATTCGGCAATCCAATCTGGTTGGCCTGCATCAAGCCGTGACAGCAGCGCTGCAGGTAAGTAGCCACGCAGTTTGGCCATCGTCTCTGGAGAAAGCTGTGGCGTTTTGAGTGGGCGCGGCAAGAGGTACCGTCGGAGATCGCGTAGCAGAAAGCCGGTTTCCTGCTGTTCGCCGATGGCAAGGTAGCCCAGACAATGCTCTTGTATCAGTTTCCAGACGGCGGGGGAGAGCATCACCTCGCCCGGAGCCGCTTGGCGCTGGGCGGTGCTGACTTGCACAAGCGGGTCGCCGCCGATAAGCAGTTCCCACCGATTTAGCACGCCCCCCACCGATGCGACAAACACCTCTCCCGCCCCCAACCCAATGCGCAATGATAGGTGAATATGCTTGACGACCTCTTGCCCACTGAGCTGGTGTTGGGCAGCAAGGCTGCATTGCGCGGCCTGATGCGCACACGTCTCAAGGCTCCTGTTCTCTTCTTCCGTCGCCATCCATAGCGCAATCATGCCATCGCCAGTAAACTCCACAATATCGCCGCCGTGGTCGATAACCACGTCGATCAATTGGCCGAAGTAGGTGTTGAGCAGCAGGGATAATTCCTCAATCCCCACCAGGCCACGCCTCGTCAAATGCTCGGTAATCGTCGTGAATCCCGAAATATCGGCGGAAAGCACCACCCCTTCCATCCATTGCCCCGTTGGCTGCTCCAAGAGGTGGGGATTGTGCTGTGCCTGCCTCATGACTAGCACTGGCAAATAGCTTGTGAAGATGGTCTCTTCTTGCATACATCCTACTCGCACGGATTGTGTATGCAAATCATACCACTACTTTGGACTGATGTTCAGATCAATATGAAAAATTCGTCAAATCCGTCGAAAATTCATCAGAAATTCCTCGAGAACCCTGGTTGTTGAGCGCATTTGTACCAAGATGTCTGGTGTGTTAGGGTGTGTCGGTATTTGACATCTGTGTCACCATGTAAGGAGAACCTTACCTGATGACTAATGGAAGAAGATACGCGGTTTCTTGGAACATTGCCCCCATATCTATCTGGGCCGCGAAGCAGAGAGCCGTCGTTTCATTGAGTCCGTGCTTTGGATCAACCGAACAGGGGCACCGTGGCGCGATTTGCCGCCCCACTATGGCAACTGGAACAGCCTATACAAGCGCTTCGCCCGTTGGTGTGACCAGGGTATCTGGAACCAAATGCTCGCCCATGTTGCCCATGACCCGGAGATGACGCATCTGCTCCTGGATGGCACCATAGTCCGGGCGCATCCCTGCGCGGTAGGGGCCGCAAAAAAATGATGATCAGGCGGAGCAGTTCCTGGGATGAAGTCGCGGTGGGTTCAGCAGCAAGCTCCACATCAGTGTCGATAGATTGGGCAACCTGTTGCAGTTCATTCTGACCTCTGGTCAGGCGGGCGATAGTCCACAGGCAATGACCCTGATTGCGGGTTACGATGACGTTTCGCGATCAGGGTGTTGTTTTTGGGGATTAGTCGCCTGGGGCTTCTTCCAGCTCAGTCCAGCTGCGTGCAGGAGGTTATAATAGCTTTGCAACGACTGATACTCCACCTGAAAGGTGTCGCACAGATAGGTTTGTAAGGACACCGATCAGGCATCCTGCTCGCACTGCTCTCAGGGCCATTTTGACCGCCAGGGCGCGTTTGTATTCGCGCGTATCGCGGGTCTCGTCAAAAAACTGTTGCAAAGGATTCGGTCATAGGAATCTCCTGGGAAGAGGGTGAGCAGCTTGGTTGAAGATAATCAAATCATGTCGGTTCCTCGTTCACAAGTCAGATAGGATTACTATAGCTAGAAAGCGAGCGATTTCCTCCTATGGACGCAGTTATATTTGATGGTACGCTCCGCCTTGACACCGACTACCCCACGCCTACTCGTCCTGCTGGCGAGGCCCTCATCAAGCCGCATCTCGTTGGCATCTGCAACACCGATATTGAGATTACCCGCGGCTATATGGGGTTTCAAGGGGTGCTTGGGCACGAGTTTGTCGGCACGGTGCAAGAGAGCGATGACCCAGAGTGGGTAGGCAAGCGTGTGGTGGGAGAGATTAATGCCGCCTGCCGCCGCTGTCCTGCCTGCCTCCGCGGCGATGAGTCGCATTGCCCCAACCGCACGACGCTTGGCATTGACCGCCGCGACGGCGCGATGGCGGAAGCCTTTACCCTGCCCGAAAGCTGCCTCTACCCCGTTCCCGAGTCGGTCTCTGATGAGCAGGCCGTCTTCGTAGAGCCGCTTGCCGCTGCGCTCGAAATCGTCCAGCAATCGCACATCCGCCCGACTGACCGCGTTGCGGTGATTGGCGATGGCAAGCTTGGCGCGCTGATTGTGCAGGTATTGCGGCTGACCGGCTGCGATTTGACCTTACTTGGCCATCACCCGGAACGATGGGATCTCTTCCGCCGCCAGGCCATCACCTGTATGCACTCAGATGATGCCCCCGATACCACATTTGATGTTGTCGTGGAGTGTACTGGCCAACCCGGCGGCCTTGCCACCGCCCGCCGCCTCATCCGCCCGCGCGGCAGGATGGTGCTCAAGAGTACATTCAATGCCGATACCGATCTCAATCTCACGATGGTCGTGGTAGATGAGGTGCAGTTGGTGGGTTCACGGTGTGGGCCATTTGCCCCCGCCTTGCGGCTGCTTGAGCGCAACTTGGTGGAGGTAGAGCCGCTTATCAGTGCACGTTTTGCGCTGCGAGAGGCAGAACACGCATTTGAGACGACCCGCGGCAACATGAAGGTCTTACTGAAGTAGCCCGTAAAGCCCAGGTGCTTTAGCCCTGGGATATAAGGGCTTTCTCCGCTTCAGCCGCTTTCGATGTTGACAGAACGGGCGTGTGATAGTATGCTATACGCAGTCACATTCTGGCTGTGGGGCTACACAGCCTGGGTTTCGACCCGAGAAGCCCAATCCTTAAGGGTTGGGAGTAGTCACTTGAGTGCTAAGCCGCATCATTCAAGGCGGTAGAGCGTATACTTACCCGCCTGCCCCACCACTGTATGTGCGATGGGATGCTGCGTTGCGGGGAGAGGTGGGGGGCCAAAGCTGTTGCTCCAAAGGAGATAGGTCACCCCCGCCTGCCACATCTGCTCGATAACCGACTCAGGAGCCACATCCTCGGCGGTGGGCCAGGAGAGTGTTCGGTGCGAGAGCGCGGAGTATTTGGCAATGGGTACATCGGCCTCGACCCGCACCACCACCTGCTCTCCCTCCTCGAGCGCGGCCAGCGTCTGCGTGATGATCGCTTGTTCATCGGCTGTTTGGCGGTTGAGCACAGCATCGGCACCAATGCGGAAGCCGCCAAAGAGCATCAGCAGCAACGCCATCCCAATGAGCAGCATCCACGGAACCATCTGTGTCGTTTGTGCCATCCATCGGCTGGCGATGTCGTGGAGGGTATTAGCCGCCATCACCGCTGCCCACCCCGCCGCAACGGCATATATCGGCACGAGCGGCAGGAAAAACCGTGGCAAAACAAACCCCACACTTACCCCCGCCACGTAGAGCAGGATGAGTAGGAGAAGGCTTTGCTGGCGGCGCGTCGCTTGGCGGGAGAGTAACCCAACCATCCACCCGCCAATGCCCGCTATCGCCAGCCAATTGGCCGGAAAGCCCAATAGCCGCAGTTGTATCGCCCGCCCAAACTCGCGGGTATCTTCTGCGCCGGTGCCCACAAACGCCCTCACATTCCCCCACCAATTGGCATATACACGCAGTGGGTCTTTGAGCACGACCGTGTGGAGCGAAATCGTGTCCGGCACCTCATGCCACCGCCCCCAATCGGTATTGCCGTAGACCGCAAGCCAGATGTTCTTCGCCTGGTGGCTGTAGAGGAGTTCTCCCGTCTCTGCTACATTGACCACAAGTTGCGGCATACTCGCCACGAGAAAGCCTAAGGTGAAGGGTAGAGCCGTGATGATTGCCCCTCGCCATCGATCTCGCCACGATATGCCTTGTACAGAGGCGAGAAGCAACGATGTAAGTATCCCCCACGGCAGCAGTATCAATGCGGGATGGCGCATCAGGAAGCTCCCCCCCGCCATCAGCCCCGCCACCAACCGAATGCTCCACAGCCGCGGTCGCCAGAGCAGCAGTGCGACGGAGAGAGTAAACAGCGCCGCACATGCCATATCGCTGCCAACATAGAGGCTATACTGCACCACAAAGGGGCTGAGGCAGAGGGGGATAAGCGCAAGCAACACCCCCCCGCCACCCGGCATCGGCGTCTCCCTGACGATGGCGCGGGCAAGGAAATAACTCCCCGCCAGAAAACCTACTCCCGCCATCACCCCCACAAGACGGCCCGCTAAGAATGGGTTGCCATCGGTGAAGGGGCGCACAAACCACAGCAAGAAAGGGTAGCCAAGCTGGTAAAAACCGTCGGTTTGCAGCACGTCGGAGAGGGCAAAAGCACGGGTCGCAAACACCCGAAAATCCTTCTCCACCCCCGGCACCGACAGCGTGACGTGGGCACGGCCAACCCACCATACCGCCACGCCCCACACCACAATCCCCACTCCTGCGGCCCAATCGAAGAGCAGCACCAATGAGGGGTAGGTCGCCGAGAGGCGGTAGAAGAGCGGCGGGCCAAAGCGTATCATCGCTACTGTCGCCAATATGAGGTCTACCGTGGGCAGAAGGGTGCGCAATGGGTAGGGATAGGGGTGCGGCTGCAGGCGGAAGAGGAAAAGGTAGCTTAACCCTAAAGTCGCATATGCAAGCAATCGGATGCGCCATTGCCGCCGCGAAGGGCGGGTAGAGTGGGTGGGGAAGGCGGTGAACGGCGTCGTCAGTAGCCAGATGAGCAATGTCGCGATTGAGCCGTATGCTAGCTGTGCGGGGTAGGGGGCGATGTACGAAAGCGATGGCAAAATGCGGTGATGGCCCGGCTCAACGCGGTAGGAAACGCGATCCACCACCACGCCCACCGTGCGGTCGTCGTCGGGGAGCACCGTCATATCGCTCTCAATCTCCAACACGACATCATTGGGCTTGTAGTAGCCGTGCGTAATGGGGATATGGTGCTCTTGCCAACTGCCGTCTGTGGGGAATGCCGCCACCAGATGGCGCGCGGTAGCGGTGTGGAGGTAGAGCCGAACCGTTGGAGAGACAACTGGAGAGACAACGTTGGGCGTGGGAGGCCGCCACCCCCGCAGCCGAATGGTCACCGTGGCGGGAAGACCCGCCTGCGGCAAGAGCAAAAATGAGTGGTCACGGCTCCAGCGCACCCGCCCATCTGAGCCGACAAGGTATGGAGGCGGAGAATCGGTTGAGGAATGGGATTCGGTGTCGTGGAAACCCTGAACGTATGCCGCATCATAGCCGCCAATATCAATCGTATGGTGGGCAGGGTATTGGGAGAGGGCCGTGATCAGGACAAGGCCGATCAGCCACGCCGTGAGCCAAAAAACCGCATGCGAGAGGGCGATCTTGAGCGTGTGTTGGCGCATCGCATCCGCGCCCCTTCTCTGCTACGATGCCTTATTCATCCGTTGGCGTGGCCGTGCCGGAAGATTCTTCGGTTTCGTCGTTTTCCTCATCACCATCACCTGTATCAGTGGTCTCAGTGGTGTCATCAGTGTCGTCGCTCTTGTCATCAGAAGCGTCGTCAGTAGTGTCACCGCCTGCATCACCCTCTTCCTCCTCATCCTCTTCGCCATACTCCTCAACAGGAAGGTCTTCATCTGGGTCGGAGACAAGACCACGGTGTATCCAGCCGGTATCCTCCTCATCCGGGTTGTCGATGAATGAATTGTCGGCATTCTCTTCATCAAGCCGAATGTGATACCACGTCCCGTCGGGAGAAACGCTCAAAAAGATGACCTTAGTGCCCTGATGCACCACTCCAACGGGCTGTTGACGCACAGAAGGAGAAGGCCGCACATTTGCGCTACTCAATATCGTACCAGTCAGTGAGCCGGTGGTTGAGAGCGAACGGCGAGTCGCACGCGGGTCGGGCTGGACAGCACCCTCAGCATCCTCTTCAGTGGCCTCGGCACCTTCCTCATCGCCTGCCGCGGCGGTTTCAGTGGCCGATGCAGATTCCGATTCGTCCTCTTCATCCCCGGCAGCTATCCCGACGCCTCCCGATTCGCCATCGGGGTCGCTCGGAACCACCGTGTTGCTGCTCATAATGCCGCTAGGCAGTGATTCTGCCAAGCCCATACTCACCAGCTCATTGCGCAGAGTTGTCACCACGCTGAAAGCCAGGATGAGAGAGAGGATCATCAAAATGCTGGTAATTGCCGTCTTGATAAGCTCAAGGCTCTGTGCCCAGACACTTTGCGTTTGTATCTGGTCAAGCGCGCTTTGGGCCGCACCTGCGACGGATTCTCCCCAACTCGTCCGGCCATGGTCGTGCTGCACCAACCGCCGAAGCTCAAGGATGGCACGCACATCACCAATTTGCGCTAATGCCCGCACCGCACTCCACCGTACATTGCTGTTGGGGTGGTGGAGAGTTTGGAGCAGCCTGCCGGTAGCACGCCCATCGCCAATGCGCCCCAATGCCTCCGCCGCGCGGTAGGCCGGGAGCCACGGCTCTTGTATCTTCAAGGTCTCGCGGAGGAGCGGCACAGCCGGTGGGCCAATCTCAACAATTGCTTCGAGGGCACCAGCGTGGTCGGGATGTTCGGGATCTCCCAACGCCATAATCAGGCGGGCAATCTGCTCACGGGAAACACCTGAGGAGCTGCTTTTCTTGACGGAACGAGAAAGATCAATGTGCGAAATATCTGGAATATGTTGACTCAACTTTCCACCTACCCCACGGAAGATTTGACCTATCTGTGTGGCTGCATTGCGATCGATGTGATCGATGTGATCGATGTGATCGATGTGGTCGACAGACGGAGAAGCGGGCGAAGAGCCAGGGTCAGGCTGTGGCTGTGGCTGTGGCGGCGTGTATGTCGGCTGCGGCTGCGGTGGTGGGTATGATTGGGAAGGCGATGGTTGTTGTGGTGGCAATTGGGTATGCAGCTGGTTGGGCGTCGTGCCGCGATTGTGGTCAATATGGCCTGTATCGTCTGTATGGCCTGTATCGCCTGATTGGCTTGTATCGCCTGATTGGCCAGGTTGGTTGGCTTGATTAGGGTGGCTGGGTTGGCTGGGTTGGCCCGCCTGATCAGGGTGGTCGGCATGGTTGGCATGGTTGGTATGGTCAGGACGACCTTCATACTGGTCGTCATGCTGGTCATTCGACGAGTGATCACTCGATACACCACGGTGAGACGCATCATGAGACATATCATCTGATGCGTGCGGCATATTGGGCATATGGAGCTCGTGTTGCTTTTCTGACATATGAATAAAAAGGCGTTATTTTTAGTAAACAGGAAGATCTACCCGATTTTGGTCTCTTTTTCAGGCAGCAGATTGCTTCCCAATGACTCAAAGAAATGCTCAATAATGGTGTGTAGGATAGCTTCCGCGGCTTGGTGCTTGGCCTGGCGCGGTAGAGGGAAGGCATTTCCCTTGCGATCCAGCAGCGTCACTTGGATATCGGGCTGCCCAATGCTGTTGACCGCATCGTTCGCGATGATCATATGCAGCCCTTTGCGGATGAGCTTTGCGTGGGCGTTGGCGAGCAGATCTTCAGTCTCAACGGCAAAGCCAACCTTGAAAACATCTTGTCGATGCGCCATCTCCGCCAAAATATCGGGGTTGGGCACAAGAGTGATAGTCATGCCCTGATCTCCGTCCTTCTTAATTTTATGTTCGGCCATATCCACCGGACGGAAATCAGCCACGGCCGCGTTCATCAGCAAGATATCGGCCTGTTCGCAAGCCTGGTTGACGGCAGTGGCCATATCGCGGGCACTCTCTACCTGGATAACCTGGATGCCGATGGGTGGGGAGAGGGAGGTCATGCCGGTGATAAGGGTAACATTGGCTCCAAGATCACGGGCCACACTCGCCAATGCATAGCCCATCGTGCCAGATGCGCTATTGCCAATAAACCGGACAGGGTCGATAGGCTCGCGCGTGCCGCCCGCCGTGACTACCACGTGCCGCCCGCGTAGAGGCCCACTTTCGCGCCCCAATATCGACCGGATCTCGCCTTCGATGGTAGGTGCTTCGGGAAGCCGTCCTTTGCCAACGACCGCTTCAGCCATTCGTCCTTCTTCCGGCTCCATGACCATCATACCACGTTGGCGCAGGGTGGCAATATTGTCCTGCGTCGCGGCGGCAGTGTACATATTCGGGTTCATCGCCGGAACACACAAAACAGGGGCCTGTGTTGCCAAAACAACCGTCGTCAGGAGGGTATCACACATTCCCGCTGCTACCATGGCAATGGTATGAGCCGTTGCAGGCGCTATCACTACGAGATCGGCCTGCGTCGCCAGCGAAATATGCCCAACAACACCATCTTCTGGCAGCTCCCACATATCATCTTGCACGGGGCGACCGGTGAGCGCTTGGAAGGTGGTAGGGCCGACAAATCGCTTGGCAGCCTCCGTCATAATCACATCGACAACCGCACCACTTAGGGTCAAGTTGCGGGCGAGTTCGGCCACTTTGTATGCAGCAATACTCCCACATACCCCCAGCACAATCCGCTTTCCTTGCATCAATGACATCTTGGTTACCCTGTGGAGTTTCTCGATTGGTGTTCTTGCTGCATCATCTTGTAGACGCCTATTGTAGCATCAGGAACGATGGGAGTCAAAGATGTGGTTTCCCATCGCCTACCAGCGAATCGAAAAACCATCTTCGGTACCCGTCGGCTCTTCCCACTGCACATCGACATGCTCCACCCGCGCGCTCGGCGGCCCACTGTGACACCAACTCACCAGTCGGTGTACCGACGCCCGCGATCCCTCAAATAACGCCTCAACACGGCCATCGTCAAGGTTGCGTACCCAGCCCAATAAGTTGGCCTGGCGGGCTGTGTCCCGCGTCGCCGCACGGAAATTTACCCCCTGCACCCGACCCGTCACAAATACTCGCGCTCGTACCAGATCCATATGCGGTGGCGGCATATCCTCGCTCCCCCAGAGCGCCATCGCCGCCCATCCTCCTTTCTACCAGTGAGCTTCACCACGTCCCGCAAGTATAGCCGAGCTTGGGTGGTTTCGCAATAGGGGGTGGGGGTTATGTGTTTTGGGAGCGAGCATTGGCAATGATCCCACCAATGAATACACCAATGGATATACCAATGAGCCTAGCAAGGAACATACCAGTGTCTGTACCAATGACCCTACCAATGACCGTCCCAATCATCCCACCAATGAGCGCACCAATGAACATACTAATCATATTTTTATTACGCTTGTCTTTATTCATTCTTTTCCTTCCTCTTTTCCTGCTTTACCCACACCTCTATCTGTTCCAGCCGCTCTTCATAAAGAGTGATACAATAAGGCGGGAATGTTGAGTGGGCTTTTGCTTGGTTGCAAAACTACCACCGCCTGATCATGCAGTGTCAGCTACCCAGAGCTAAAGCACCTGGGCTTGTGCTCGCTCCTCCACCCGTC
>CAZGLO010000053.1:0-8293 GCA_964526735.1 uncultured Chloroflexaceae bacterium
CTGCCGTCGCGCCAGGGACAAGCCGCCGCTCTTGAGAGCGTGCGGTATATGACTAGAGATCACGTAGCCCAAGAACATGTACCACTTCCGAAAGGATTGCTTGTGCTGCTTCAACGTGTTGCCCGGCATCAGCAGCAACGATAGTACGGTTTGCCATCTGTATGATGAGGGTTAATGCGAGGGGGGTATTCATATCGTCAGCAAGTGCCGCATCAACGTCGTTGCGGAGTGCGGTCACATCCAAAGATGCCCCTTGCCCTCCCTGTGCATGCAATGCACGGTGTATGGTATCAAGATGACGGTGTGCCTCTTCAACCCCGCGCTGTTCATAGAAAAACTCTTGCCGATAGGGGATGCTGAGCAAATACCAACGGAGCGCATTTGGGCCGTGTTCTTTGAGTGCCTCCCTTGCAAAGACGAGGTTCCCCAGCGACTTACTCATCTTTTCCCCATTCAAGTAGACCATCCCCACGTGCATCCAGAAGCGGACAAAGGGGTGTTTTCCAGTGGCACACTCGGTTTGAACGATTTCGCACGAGTGGTGGGGAAAGAGGAGGTCGTGTCCTCCCCCGTGGATGTCTATTTGTGGGCCAAGGTAGTGGGTAGACATCGCACTGCACTCAATGTGCCAGCCCGGGCGGCCTGGCCCCCATGGGCTTTCCCAAGCGGGTTCATCGGGGGTACTTCGCTGCCACAACACAAAGTCCAGTGGATCGCGTTTGCGGGTATCGTTGGGGGTATTCCCCCGTTCGTTCGCAGTTTTGAGGAGGTCATCATAGCCCATACGGGCCATACTCCCAAACGTGGGGGTGGCGCTGATATCAAAATAGACATTGCCATCGTTGATATATGCTGCCCCGTTGGACAAAAGCTTCTCGATGATGGCTATCATCCCAGGAATTTCTTCGCTGGCCTTGGGGAAGTAGTCTGGGAAGATCATATTGAGCGCGTGGAAGTCGGCGACAAACCGCTCAGTTTCGCGCTCTGCCAACGTCCGCCAATCAACCGAATCGCGCTTTGCGCGCTCAAAGAGGGGGTCATCAACATCGGTGACGTTTTGACAATAGCGCACGTCGGCATTGTGCCACCGGATGTAGCGAATCAATGTGTCGAAAAAGAGATAGGTGCGGGCATGTCCCACATGGGTGGTGTCGTAGGGAGTCACGCCACACACATAGATCGTGACTGGGCGGTCAGTCGGGATGAGAAATTCCTCTTTTGTCCCGGTTTGTGAGTTGTATAAAAACATACCGTTCCTTCGTACTGGTTCTCGCCTTCTCGAATGACTATTATGCTTTGGTCGTTGATCGGTCGTCGATCGGTCGTCGATCGGTCGTTGATCGGTCGTTGATCGGTCGTCGTTGGTCATTCGCTATCCAACACCGGCTGCGACGATGGGAGGCTGGTTTGCTGTATTCCCCAGGGATCGCAATAGACACTCAATGTTGGGCGCACTGCCATCACGGTGATGTCATCGTGCTGCGAAGCTTCGCCAATGAATGTCTGCACTTGCTTGATAATCAGATCAACCAGTAGATGCATATTGTTGAGCACCTCTGGGTAGTTGTGTAGTGTGGAGATGAATGCTTCAAATCGGTCAAACCCAAACATTTCGCCCGCTTCGTTGTGTGCCTCGATCACTCCGTCGCTCAAGAAGAGGAGAATATCATCTTCTTGAAGGGTTTCGGTAATATCGTGGTAGAGCGCTATCTTCAACGAACCAATAGGCAACCCTCCCACCTCTAGGAAGCGACAGGTGACCCTTGGGCACTCTTCACCGACGGCGTGAACCTCTTGCGTCTGCCAGCGGATAAGCAGCGGAGATATCATACCAGCATTTGCCGTGACCATCGCATGCTGTTCAATATCAAAGACGGCATAGAGAATAGCCGCATTCATATGATTGGTCTTCATCCGTGGGAACAGGATGCGATTGAGCGCGTTGAGCACTTCCGCAGGCCGCGCTGTTTGGCGTGCTTGCGATTCGAGCATACTGCTCGTGAGCGCCATCATCAAGGCAGCCCCAACTCCCTTGCCAGAGATATCCCCCACTGAGATGGCCGCACGGCCGTCGGGCAGGGCCATATAGGAATAGAAGTCGCCTCCCACCTCGGATGCAGGGATAGAACGAGCATGTACCATCAGGGTTTCATTGTCCCACGGCGGGTGATCTGGGAGAAGGCCCATCTGGATGTCGCGGGCCAATTGGAGGCCTTCAAGCAGCCTATTGTTCTGTTCTTCAATTTCAGTCAAGCTTTGTTGCAAGCGTGATGCCATTTGGTTGAATGACCATGCCAGTTGTCCCATCTCATCCGCGCTCTTGATATCGATGCGGTGGTCGAGGTGTCCAGAGCCAAGCATCAACGCGCCGCGGCGCAACGCTTTGAGGGTATCTACAAAGTGTTGTGAGAGAGTAAGGCCCCATCCAAGCCCAATCAAGCCAACCACCACCACGAGCACCCCCAAGATGATGACATTGTTCCACACATTGCTGAAGGCAATGCGCAAAGGCTGCTCAATGATGACTGTCCATTTGCTTGGGAAGATAGGGGAAATAACTCCAAGCGCAGAATCGCCATTCCCATTCTTGTAGACAACAACGCGGTTGTTATCACGCTCATAGACAAGATGCTCCTCATACTCCTCTAGACTAGGGTTGAGGAACGTGTCTAGGCTTGGGGGTGGTTTCCAACCGGAGTTGCTTGTCCCAATCATGACATCATTGTTGTCATTCACCAGGTATGCGATGCTGTCGGAACCACGTTCAAGCCGTCGTAATGACTGTTCTATCTGGATCGCACTTACTTTGGCCTTGATGGCTCCAACCGGTTTGCGAATCTTGTTGCGCAGCGGCAGGGCAATCGTAAACGTACGTTCTCCCTCGCTGTCGAGCGTAATATCACTGCGGTATCCAATACCGTTGAGCGCAGAGGAGATAAGTGGGTCACTCGTCGTGGTAGGGCTGATAGAAGCGGTAGAAGCAGAGCCGCGGTTGAGCGAAAAATGAGCGATACGGATGCCGTCGAGGTTGTAGACAGAGACTTCGTGTAGGTCGGGGAAATTCATATTGATGAGCTCGCGCGCGGCCAATTCCCATTCTTTGGCCGAGACACCAGGCTGCATGTTTTGGCCAGTGCTGAGGAGTTGGAGCTCGATGTTCGAGAGGTAGTTAGAAATCTCACGCACCCCTTGCAGGGCAAGCATCACCTGTTCATTGTAAACGCTCTTTTCCTGAGTGCGAAAGTTGAGGAATATGAGAAGCGCCCCAACAAGGAGGAGTGGCAATGTTGAGGAAATGAGGTATGACCATCGCAGCCGTGTGCTGATGCTACGACGATATTGTGGTCGCCCTGGATCACCTTCTCGATCATGAAGATTCCTTGCTGAGTCTCGGAACAAGCGCCGAATCATGGTTGTTTCCCGATCACCCTGAGGCTTATGACGGGTTGTTTATTGCATACAGATACATACAGACACATACAGATGCATACAGATGCACGATACCCCGCCACTATTCCAGCCGTTCGATAGCCTCGTTCAATTCAATCGCTCCGATAGCAATCCAAGATATCCCTACGTTGAATTTCATTATAGCATAGGTATTGGACGCTACTCACCCCCTTATTTCTCAAAGATCTGGCAGCGTATGATTTCGTTGAGGTAGAGGTCTTGAATGCAAGTCATATGGTGCTCTTGAAACAACTCTGGGAAGCGATTGAACCAATGATCTTCAATAGCAGGGTCGAAGCCATGGGCCGCAAACCAAGAAAGTCCTAACAACCCTGTCCACCCGGGGCGGGGACGGCTCACATCCACTAAGGCGAAAACCCCTCCGGGCTTCAAGACCCGTGCGGTTTCGGCGATAGCACCGCGCCGCACCGCAGTCGGGACGTGGTGGAAGGAAAGAGCAGAGACAACAGCATCGAACGTGTTGGGATCAAAGGGAAGCTTATCCATAGAGGCAAGGTGGAATTCAAAAGGTGTGGGCGAATTGCCTGTCTTTTCGACCGCATGAAAAAGCTGCTTTTCCGACGTATCAACGCCATCAATCTTGCCAGTTGGGCCGATTTTCTTGGCAATCATGAGGCCAAATGAGGCAGTGCCACACCCAAGATCAAGCACGCGCATTCCATAGGAAAGCGGGAGGTGGTTGACTGCTTCTTGGTGGAGGGCGGGTACATTCGCCCATTCGATAAATCGGTCGTAGTATTTGCCGCTGATAAGCCCCCGAAAACTATTCCCTTTTCCTTGCATTGGATATATCCCTTTGTGCTATTCAGAGAGAGATTGAGATAGTGGAGAGATGTGGAACATATGGGTGTAAGTGTTCGTTTTCGCTGAATTGTTTTATTGAGCTGTCCGGCGATGATGAGTGTTTAGGGGGTAGTGGTTGGCGTCGCGGTCGGGATTGCATCTACCAACCGTGGATTGATCGTGAGGACGATATCAGCCATCCACCCCATGGTTCCATCGGGAAGTGTCACATAATACCAGTCGTCGATGCGGCTGTGGATGGTCACTTGTTCCCCCTTGACCACGGTGTTGATGATGGTGAAGTCAGTAGCAGGCCCAGCACGAACATTTGCGTCCCCGACGGCTGTGGCATGAATAACCTGCAACGGCCGTGGAGTGGGAGTAGGAGCTGGGGTGCGCGTGGGAGCAAACGTCGGGGTAGGTGGCTCGGGCGTGACGCTCGGAAGGCGGGGGATGGTCGGAAAGGGAGAAGGAGCCGTAGGAACCCCTCCGACAAGCACATTGCACCCACTCACTAACACACCGGCAATGAGAAGTAGGATCAACGCCCTTGGCAGAGAGAAGAAGAACTCGTTTGGATGCAACACATGGCCTCTAAGGACAAAAAACCAGTGCCTTGCAACCAACGGATTGGCTACAGAGGCGCTGGTGCTTGAAGAATGGTCGGGGCGAGTGGATTTGAACCACCGACCTCCGCGACCCGAACGCGGCGCTCTACCAGGCTGAGCCACGCCCCGACAAAAACGTGGTGCCGAAGGTGGGAGTCGAACCCACACGGAGTTACCTCCAACGGTTTTTGAGACCGTCGCGTCTGCCATTCCGCCACTTCGGCACGACCACCATTATAGCAGAGGCCCGCGAGAACGTCAATGTTTTTGGAAGGGCTTTTCAGCCCCTCCCCCTCACACCTCGCTCACTGCGACACCGACGTGCTGTTGACGTGCTGTTGACGTTGCGCGTTGATCACCACGATGATGGTGCTAATCGTCATAAAGAAGATGCCGACGGCGGGAGAGAAAAAGACCCCAATAGGCAAGAACACCCCCGCGGCAATGGGCAACATCACAATGCTTGAGCCGGTTGAGGCGACCATCCGCTCCAGCATCTTGCGGTAGGTATCGCGGTTCATTGTGACCACGCGCAGCGCTCGATCAACCTCCTCCTGCATTCCCTGTATAGATTGCTGAGTGGAGGCACTCGTAGCTCGGAGGGATGATGCCACAGATGCCACATTGGAGAGGCCTGCATTAGAAGCGCTCGCACATGCTATTTCCGCGGCCTGCAATGATGGCGTCACGCCGTATTGACGCTGCTTGGCCTGCTCAACAGCCTGTGCAATCGTCTCTGCCATCACCGATTCGCGCTTTTCTGTCGGCAGGGCCACCTCAATCCCCAACTCGTGCAGTCGGTCGATGGCACGGCAGCTCTCTTCCCGTATCTTATCGGAGAGGGCCGTGGCGACGAAGGCATCTTCATCCTGCGCCACATACACCACATTATCGCCCCGCTCAGTCTGTTCCAGGCTGAACGGCCGCATTCCTTTGGGGAGGGCCGCCTCAAAGAGATCGGCCATCCGCACCCCATCAACCTCCGCTGCAGGATCGTGGTGGGTGGCGCACACGCCCTTGCCTTTGAGCGTCTCAAAGATCTCAAGACTCGGTGCTTCAAAGGAAAACTGCTCATTGGGATCGCAGAATGCTTGTGTGACAAGGTGTTCTGCTTCGCTGGGCGTCAGAATAGGCACAGGTTGACGCTCTTCGCGCACCTTGATGCGTTCCTTCGCCGTGGTGTAGATACCAAGGGTGCCACGAGTGCGGAGTTTGCGGGCCGCACCGGGTGCCGCACGCTTGCCCACAAGAAGACCGTTGGTCACGGCGATGGTCACGCCGACAGTCACCGCGACGGTCGCTACGACAGGAACCACTACCTCCATCAGGGTGAGCGCGGGCGGGCTTGCCGCCAGCATAAAGGCAAACAACCGCTTCAGCATATCAAGGCTCAACCCATTCACCAGCACCCATGCCAGCCCTACGAGCGCCGTCACCCCACCGCCAATGTACAGCACCCACTGCACAATCTTGTTGACAACAAGCTTTGAACGGGTCGTGCCGTCTTGCGCATCCCAGATAGAGCGCATGATGCGGGCGAGGACAGTATCATTCCCCACCGCGTGCACCAACATCCGAAAGCTGCCATTGCCATTGGCTGTGCCAGCAAAGACGCGGTCACGCCGCCCCTTCTCAACCAACAGCGGCTCGCCGGTCAGATTTGACTCATCCACATCCGACTCGCCTGCGATAATCGTGCCGTCGGCGGGGATGACTTTGTGTGGGCGGACAAGCACCATATCGCCCTTTTGGAGCGCAAGTGCCGGAATATCGACAATGCTACAGTCATCGCGTAGCCGTTCGGCGGTGTTGGGTATCAGGCTGGCAAGCTCATCAAGCATACACGACGCCCGGTAGAGCGAACGCACCTCGACCCAATGCGCAAACAGCATCGCATTGACCAACACAACGTACTGCCAGAGGAATGCACCACCCGTGCCACCCACAAAATGCGGAGCGGTGGCGTTGTAGAGGAACGTCCCCGTGATAGCAAGGGCGATGAGGGTCATGAGGCCGGGCGTTCGCTGCCGCAGCTCATACTCTGCCATCGCCACAAAGGGAAGCCCACCATATGCATAGAGGAGCGCAACGAATATAGGCGGTATCCACTCGTAGCCCGCGAAGAGGGGCAACGAGTAGGGCAACCACGAGTGCGTAAGTGCATGGTAGAGCACAAGAATGGCACTCAGCAGAAGGCTGATACCAAGATGGCGAAAGAAAAGCTGCGTATATCGCCGATATTGCTGCCGCTCATCGTCAGTATGGGCAATGCCCAATGGATACCCATGGGGGACAGATCGGTGCTGTTGATGTGTCTGCTGGCTGTACATTTGATTCTGCTTTCATATATAGATCAACCCGCCCGTTCCCTTGCGGTGCCGGGTGTTGGGTAATGGGATATGCTCTATAGGTAGCGTACCAGAAAAGAGCGAAGATGTCCACAGAGTCGGGGGGGGCTCATAACCCATAGAGTACTCCGATTGCCTTGCCCGCTCATGAAGGAAGGCTTATGGCTTTGGATCGGGGTGGAGGGCTTGGGTTGTATCCATATCGGCCTCGTCCGGCCAATCCTCCAAGTGGCCCTCATTATCACGTGCCCGCACGCGGAAGGCAAAATGTTTGCCCTCATCGGGGCCAAACCATGCTTCTTCTGCGGTCGTTTCGTGTATCCAATCGCGCCACCCGCCGCGCGGCAATTGCTTCACCTGCACATCGTAGGAGGCGATACCACTCACATCGTCCGTCCCGTCCCACTGGATGAGATAGCCACGCCCGTCGCGGATAATCGCCACAACGAAGGCGTCGGGAGGGGCGATATCAATACGAGGAGTGGGGCTTGGCGTTGGTGAGGGGATGGCGGTGGGGGTTGATCTCTCACGTGCCACCTCACCGCCGTCATTGGGCTGCTTCTCGCTTGGTATCCAGGCAATTGCGTCAAAGCGCACTGCCTGCATTGAGTCGCTCGTGACATCATTCAGCTCAACCAATTGCGCCCCTTCCTCCCCAAAGCGGTAGGTTCCGAGCGAAACCCATGTACCGGCAGCGGCCCGCTGGTCTACCTTGACGATAGAGATGCGACCATTGTGCGTGACGCGGTAGGAGGCGGATGTAGTGGCGTGTGGCCCACTGCAGGCGGGAGGAATGTAGGCCTTGACCTCATAGACGCCTTCGGAGAGCGATTTGGGACGCCAGAGTGCGTGGTTTTCGCTGTTTGTCGCATTGTTGGTTGAGTATGTCCAGGAATGGCTCCCATACAGCCCGCACGGCGAATCAAACCAGGGAGCTTGGCTGCTTGCCATATAGCTCGCATCGCTATTGTCAACGGCAATCCCCCCTGCTTCTACCTGCGGGTTGTCGACTGGCTTTGGTGGCTTTGATACTGATGTTGGGGCCGGATCGGTCGGATCGGTGGTGGCGGGGGGAGCGGGATT
>CAZGLO010000053.1:8303-24012 GCA_964526735.1 uncultured Chloroflexaceae bacterium
CGGGTGGCGCAAAGGATTGTGGGGTGGGGATCTCTTGCTGCGGAGTGGTGGGTGGGGGGATGATGTTGGCGGCACTGCCGGGGCCTGGGTCTTCACCAAGCCATAAGAACGACACTTGCACCCAATCGTTCCTCGTCATGCCCAGGTCATCCCAAAAAGTACCATCAGCGATATCGATGCCATTGGGGTTTTGTATGACACGGCCAAACTCATCCAGTCCGCCATTATACCCCTCTAAATAGGCAGCCTGCGCCATCGGTACCCCAACCGGAAGGTCGCTATGGCGTTCGCGGTTGGCAGACCAATAGTCATCGTGCTCATTCCATGGCCCCACATCCCACACCGGAGCCACGACCGACCGACCTTTGTAGGTGATGCGCACCTGGTACTCGTTGCCGCCGAAAGAGCTGAGTACCCGCTTCGATGGCAGCGAGACAAACCGATCCCGCGGCTGAATAATATGGCCATTGGCGGTCTTCTTGCCAACAAGCCCTTCTCTGGTTGCAAAGATGGTGTAGGTGGGAGCAACCCCGTGCAACTGTTCAGCGGCGGGGCGTTCAGAGAGAGGGTGGGGAGGGGTGGCATCAGCGGGGGAAGCCCAAATCAGGCTGGCCATCACCCCCCCTACAACCACCACCCATATCCACATGGCTAGATATGCGAGATATCTGTGTTGCTTTTTGCTCTGTAATGTATGTTGTGTCCTTCGCATCGCCACCCTACCCACATCGCTTTCTTTTGTAGCTTTGTTTGCAGTGATCACTCTGTCAGCTAAAGCAGACAGCTTCTCAGGACACGCTCCGCCTATTGGCGCACGTTTCTCCTGAAGGCTCGATCCGAGCCGCAAAATGGGTGGTTGAGAGGATCATGCTCTATCTCGCAGCTCACGCAACTGCGTCTCAAATTCCTCCAGAGAGAGGATACCACGGTCGCGGAGCGCTTTGAGGTCTTCTAACCGCTCAGAGAATGAGTGGCTCTTTTCATTGGATGTGTGATGGTTCTCTTGCGTTGGGCGTGGGTCATCTGGGGGTGGGTCACGGTAGGATTCGGTCGGTTGATTGGCGCTCTCATCATCGAGATAGCCGTACCCTTGCTCAAAGTCGCGCTGTGCTTCGGACAGTTTTTGGTGAAACAGCTTCGGGGCAACTACATAGTCAACGGAGTGAACATCGTTGTTATGCTGCACAATCTCGATCTTGCCATACCCAATGAGCTGCCCAAGCAGGTTTTGGCTCCAAGAGGTGTTTTGAACGTGCTCAAAGGGTAATTGCACCACTCTACGACCCATAAAGCCGTGGGTAAGTACCAGACGGTGGTCGGTGATGGCATAATGCTCACCTCTCCAGCGCATGTAGTCATTCACGATGCTCGCCAAAACGAGAAAGCTGATAACCCCACACGCCAATGGGATAACCTGGCTTGCGGTGAGGCCACCGATCAACACCAATTGATGCTGACCAAATGCAATGTTTGATTGTACCCCCGCGGCAATCAAGATAACCACTAGAGCGACTTTCGTCACCGCTGGAACAATCAGGGTGACGTGATGTTGGCGCGTCTGGTAGAGTGGTTGTTCATTGCTCTCAAGCAACTCATCAATGGGATTCATAGCGGCAACTACTACTTTCTATATACCCTACGGGGTCGCATCTCCGTTTCGTGAAGCGTTTTTCTCGCAATTGTTTCTCTTTATCCTCATCCCTCGCTTCGCCGTGACCCACCCCCCATGTGCAGGAAAAGATGACCTCTGGCTCTCTTGAAGAGAACGAGTAAAGTCATATACCGCACTGACGAAAGTCAGGCGGCTTGTCCCTGGTACGACGGCAGAGCCGTCTCCGAGACGATAGGCGGTATGACAGCAGCCCTGGAGCGGTTTCCTCCACTGCCACTGAAGTGGCGTGGCTTCCACCGCGTAAGATTCGGTGAGCCGTTTTGAGGGGTCGTTCAAGTATATGGGTGAGATAACTGCGCAGGACAGATTCTATCTCGTCGCAGGTTTCTGGCGAGATGTGCACGCGCTCAATGGCCTCATTCGACGCCGTCTCCAAGTAGCGAAGCACCTTGAAGGCGCGGAAGCTCATCGCCAGCGCATGTGGGTCGTGATGTTGATGGCGGGGACACAAAACACCTCCCAATGAGGGGCTAACATGTGTGGCTTCTTCGGTGAGTAGATCGTGACAGATAGCGCATCGGAAGAGATGAGGACGATAGCCTGCGCTTCCAAGCAAACGCAATTCACACGCTCGCACCACAACATCCAACTGCGGTGTGGATGTCTGATCGAGCCACGAAAATGCGGCCACCATGTGTTCAAAGAGTGGTTCGTGCTCCTCTTCGTAGGTCAGCGCATCGTAGAGATCGGCCAGATAGTAGCTACAGGCCAAACGGCTCATATCGTGGTGCAGAGAAGAAAAACTATGCAAAACCACGCTCTGCGTGATCACATCCAGGTTGCGTCCGGTCGCCAAGAGAAGGGAAGTATGGGTAAACAGCTCGATATGGCCAGCTAGTCGGCTGGTCATCTTACGCACGCCCTTGGCTATCACCCGACGCTTCCCCCGCGGCGTCGCAATCAAAAGCAGCCGGTCGGCTTCGTGGATGGATGACCGATGAAGGACAAGAGCCTCGGTTTTGTAGAGACGATGTTGCATAGATGTTGCACAGATGTTACACAGATGTTACACAGATGTTACACAGATGTTGCACAGTCTTTGAGACTACACTTGAGCTAGCCTGAGGTTAGCCTGTTAGCCTAAGACTAATTTGAGCTAGCTTGTAGACTATTTGAGACAAAGAACCACTCTGAAAACTACTATAGCATACTCCCTATGAGGTGGTCAATGTGGAGAGAGCGAAAAAAGTGATACTACAGACATCCGTATATCCCCCATATACAAGACCACCCTCTTCACCCCACCTCCTGCCGCCTTGTCCGCCAAGAAGCAACGAGCGCAGGCCTTCTTAATACCTGCGCTTTCCTCCCACCGTAGCAGTTCCTTATAGACTGCTATTGTCACTGCTCTGAGTTTGGCTTGTGCGCGAGACGTTCGCCAAACGTTCGCGGGTTTGCTCCGCATAGTGGCCGTGGTATTCTTCTGGCATCAGCGAGGCGATCCGCACCATCATATCGTTTGTCAACTCTTCCATCATATCCGGCGGAATTTTGTTATTGGGGGTCGGCTCAAGAGTATAAGGCTTACCAATGCGGAGTACAAGCTCTTTGCGCTTAAACCCGCCGATAAACCCATGCTCCGAACCAGTGATAGCCGCGGGCACAATCGGCACCCCACTGCGCATCGCCATCCGAACCGCGCCGCCGTGGCCCTTCTGCAAGACGCCATTGCGGCTGCGGTGGCCTTCGGGGAAGATAGTCAGAATAGCCCCATTTTTCAGGGTATCCTCCGACGCCTTGAGCGCAGAGAGGTCGCGCTTGCCGCGGTTGATGGGGATGACATTCATCGTGTTGAAAAACCACCGCGCGAGAGGGTGCTCAAAGATTTCTACCTTGCCAAGCCACGAGAGCCGGTAGGAGAACGGCATCAAGGCGCCAAGCGCCGGAATGTCAACCCAATTGATGTGGTTGGTGACGAACAGCATGCCGCCTTGGTCGCGCGGGGGGAGGTTTTCAAGCCCTTCGACGCGCCAACGAAACCAGCCAATCTTCATCAGTGCCCGTATCGGATAGATAATACAGGCATACAAAATCATGCCTATCATAATTTCCTCCATGAAATGCTGTTATGAGTGTCGTTGAGTCGTTCCCGATCCAAACCGTGTTGGCCTTAGGGTATTCTACCGCAGTTTGACCGTAGTTTCACCGCAGTGTGGCTTTCTCCCATTCTAGAGGGAGATTTGCGTGTCTCAGTTACTCACGACCTTTTCTTCTCCCCCCGCCCCGCGACCGAAGTTCAACCGAAGTTGTGCCACAGTACCACCGAAGGGGGCGTGTGCTATGGTGGAGGCACACAACCAAACACAACACCGCTCCCCAACCCAATATACATAGACTGAAAGACTAAGGAGAAAACAGATGCAATACACATCAACCCAACAAATGCGAACACTTCCATCGCTCCGCCGCAACGCCCCTCACTACGCCACCCTGCGATGGGCACTCAAATTCGGCGCACGGATCAGCACTGGCCTCGCCATCGGTACTACTCACGGTTTCAACTCTGGCTGTATGGCTGACTATATCTACGAGAACGAAGCAAATGGCACATCATTCTTTGGGGAGCTGATTGACCGTATCTACCTCAACCAATCTATAAACCGTGCGCTGCGTGCTCGTGCTACTCTGCTCAAAGACCAACTGCGGTCGATTATTGAGGAGCGGGCCGAACGTGGTGCATCTACCCGTATCCTTGACTTGGCATCGGGTGTGGGGCGCATCTACGTGGAGCTTTTGCAGGAAGAAACATGCCAGGATGTTTTGGTGACGTGTGTGGATAACGATAGTGTGGCTTTGGAAGAGGGACAATATGTGGCGGAACAGGCCGGGGTTGAGTCGCAGATAACCTATGTCTACGGCAATGCATTCCAATTGGTTGATGCGTCGAACAACGCCCTGCTGGAAGAGGTGCCGGATGTGGTCGTGGTGTCGGGGCTGTACGAATCCATCGCTGACGACGCGGTGGTGTGCCAATCGCTGCTGCAGATACACACCCTTTTGCGGCCCAATGGCCACCTGCTTGTGACGACGCAACCCTCGCACCCGCGGCAGGAAATCGTTGCGAATGTGCTTTCAGATCAGCGCGGAGAACCATGGGTGATAGCAACGCGCCCACTCCCACGGATGAAGCGGTGGATGCGTGAGGCAGGGTTTCATACCTTGACGAGCGATGAGGAGCCGGAGGGGTTGTGTGGCCTGGTGTGGGGATTGGCGTAGGGTGGAGCGGGGAGGCAAATTTGCTCCTCGCCCCACCTTCGGCTGCTTATCTACAGCATTTGGCTATTCTTCGTCCATTTCTTCGAGGGTAGCATCCCAAGATTCTTCGTCGTAGCCAAGGGCAGCAGCAGCCTCTTGCTCCTCTTCGGTCAGCTCTTCCCAGAAGAGTTCGTCTGACTCGGGAATGGAGGTTTCCTCATCCCAGCTTTCCTCATCCCAGCCAAGGGTTTCCCACTGCTCTTGCTCAGCCGTTGTCATGTCTTCCCAGAAAAACTCGTTCCAGAAATCCTCGACGTTGCCTTCTGGCTCACGGATTTCGTCGTCGGCAACTTCTTCTTCGGCATCGGCTGCAGGCTCTTCGGCATCGGCCTCAACTTCGCCGGTAGACTCGGCCAAGAACGTGAACGTCAACTTGGTGTCGTTCTCCGCGCGCAGGATACCACCGATGTCCGGCGGCTCAAAGTCGAAGTCGGTCATTTGGATCAGGGTGGTGGCCGTACCGATAATCTGGTCGTCCTCAACCGTTCCCTCAACGTCGAATGTGACTTCGGAGGTCGTCTCGCGGACGGTCAAGTCGCCCGTTATCTCAAAGGAGACTTCATCGCCCTCTTCGTAGGTCTCTGGCAAGCCCTCAATGCTGGTCGGCTCGAAGGTCGCCATCGGGTAGGTGGCCGACTCAAGCCACTTGTCGCGGATCGCCTTATCGCGGCGGTCGCTGTCGGACTTGAAGGTGCTGATATCGACCTCCACCGTGCCGACTTCCAGGCTTTGGGGGGTGGTAGGATCAACGGTGATATCACCCTTGATTTCTTGCGTTCGCCCCACGGCCGTGACGAGTTTGTTGCCCTCCTTGAAGAAGACCTCATCAACCTCGTAGGTGACTTCCGACTCCTCCGGCACGATAGAGAACTTCATCAGTGTCCCTGATGCTTGGCTATCTTGATCGTCCTCTTCGCTGTCGGCTTCAACGTCGGTAGATTCTTCCTCACCGTCACCCTCATCAGTAGATTCGGGCTCTTCCATATCGTCGGTGGGAGAGACTTCTTCCGTGCTCTCAATCTCACCGTCTTCAGCCTCTTCGGCCTCACTCGCCTCGCCTTCTGTTGCTTCTGTCTCTTCAGTCGTTGCTTCGTCGCTCTCCGTGCCGGTGTCGGCGGGGGCCACGGGGGAACTGCATGCCGCAACCGTCATCAGCGAAAGCATAAGCAAGACCGCCAATAATCGTTTGAACGTACTCGTCATACACAAGCCCTTTCCAGTGATTCTGTATTCCGCTTTCCGTTTACTTCTGGGCCGTTCATTCTTATTGCATACTATGCAATTTCATACATATACGATAGGATAGCATAGGAAACCGCTCCTGGCAACATGGCGGGAGAAACCATGATATCAGCCTGGTAATTTGTGCTATAATGAGCGGCTGAACCCCCAAGCTCGTGCAGAGTGATGGGGCAAGAGAAGGAAATAAAGTAAAGACAGCTTTCGGGGCAGGGTGCAATTCCCGACCGGCGGTAATCCTCCCAACAGGAGGCGAGCCCGCGAGCCATTTTGGCAGGACACTGGTGCGATCCCAGGGCCGACGGTAGAGTCCGGATGAGAGAAAGAGTTGTCTTCCCTCCGCCGCCCTCTTGTATGGGCGAGTGGCAGGGTACCATTGAGGTATCGTGATTTCTCCTCGATGGCCCGCCCCGAATGCGTTTGCGTTGGGGCTTTTTTTGATGTCTTTAAACCAAAATTGTTCTCGAGAGACACCTCATAATATCCCTCATGGGTTCCATGAGCAGTTCCTTGCCTTGGCGATTAGCCAGGCGCGGGCAGTTCAGGGCCGCACCAGCCCAAATCCACCTGTTGGGTGCGTGGTGGTGCACCATGGCAAAGTCGTTGGGTGTGGGGCCACTCACCCCGCGGGCGGCCCGCATGCCGAACGGGTTGCGCTGGCGATGGCGGGCACAGCCGCCCATGGCGCAGATCTCTACGTCACCCTTGAGCCGTGTACCTTCTATGGCCGCACTCCCCCCTGCACCGACGCCATCCGCGAAGCCGGTATCCGGCGGGTGTTCTTTGTCGCGAAAGATACCGACCCCCGCATTGGGGAGGGCGCGGCGGCGTGCCTTCAACCTGCAAACATCGATGTGTACCAGCTTCCCGATCAGGATGGGGCGGTTGCTGATATACTTGCGCCGTTCCGCTGTCGTTCACTCGCCAATCGCCCGCTTGTCACCGCCAAATATGCCATGACGCTTGACGGCCGCATCGCGACGGTCAGCGGGGCGAGCAGGTGGATCACCGGCAGCGATGCGCGACGGGCGGTGCATGAGCTGCGCGACCGAGTTGATGTCATTCTGGTGGGGGTGGGCACGATCTTGGCTGACAATTCTTCCCTCACCACGCGCCTCGAATCGCATTGGCGACCAACCAGACATCCATTGCGCGTCATTGTTGATAGCTATGGCCGCACTCCGCTGTCGTCACGGCTCCTTGCCGCCGACACCCCCGGCCAAACACTCTTTGCCGTGGTCGATCCGTTGCCGGAGTGGGCAGAGGCGGTGCAAGCGACTGGTGCACAGATTGCCTATATAGAGGGGGATGCGGGGCGGGTGGATATCCCTGCGCTATTATCCCTGCTTGCCGCCGAAGGCCACAATCACGTCTTGGTGGAGGGCGGGACGGGGGTATTGGGAACATTTGCCGCCAAATCGCTTATTGACGAAACCTGGACGTTCATCGGGCCGAAGATTGTCGGCGGGGCGCAGGCAGCCGGGCCAGTTGGAGACCCAGGCGTCTCGCAGATGGCCGATGCACACCCCTTTGCCGTGCACCGCGTGGAGCGCTATGGCGATGATACGCTTATCGTGGCGCGGGCGGCCAATGCGGCATGGTGGGGGTGAAAAGCACGAAAAAAGAAGAGCACGTAAAAGCACGTTATTGCACATAAAAGGAGCAAATATGTTCAGTGGCATTGTTGAAGAAATGGGCGTTGTACGCGAAATCAAGGCAGATCAAGAAGAAGGCAATATGCTCACGGTTGAGTGCAAGACGGCGTTGGAGGGCACAAACGTTGCCGATAGCATCGCTGTCAACGGTGTTTGCCTCACCGTCACCGAGCGCACCGAAAACACATTCACCATTGGCATCGCGCCAGAGACCCTCCGCCGCACCAACCTTGGCAAACTTAGCGTTGGTTCGCCGGTCAACCTTGAGCGGTCGTTGGCGGGGGGAGATCGCATTGGCGGCCACTATGTGCAGGGCCACGTCGATGGCACGGGAGAGATTGTCCGCATTGTGCCCGAAGGCGACTCCAAGCTTATCTCCATACGTCCGCCGCGCCGCCTGATGCCCTACATCGTTGAGAAGGGGTTTATCGCGGTTGATGGCGTGAGTTTGACGATTGCCGGGCTTGATGATGAGGAGACGACTTTCACGATTGCGGTCATCGCCTATACGCAGACGGCAGTCATCATGGGGAAGCAGGATGTCGGCGCGGAGGTGAACCTTGAAGTCGATATCATTGCGAAGTACGTTGAGCGGCTTGTGAGCTTTATGTCGAAGGACAAAGAATAACCCAACCCGTCAACTATGATTGGAAAAGACTATGTTAGCATCAATCGAAGAAGCCCTACACGACTATGCAATGGGGCGCATCATTATTGTCGTAGATGATGAACAGCGGGAGAATGAGGGCGACCTGGTGTGTGCAGGCCAATTTGCCACGCCGGAGAGCATTGCCTTTATGGCGCGGGAAGGGCGTGGGCTTATCTGCCTGGCGATGACGGGGGAGCAACTTGACCGGCTCAATCTCCCCCTGATGGTTGGCAACAACACCTCGCCCCTCGGCACAAACTTCACGGTGTCGGTAGAGGCCGCGACGGGTGTCACGACGGGTATTTCCGCCGCCGACCGCGCTCGTACCATCCAAGTGGCCATCAACCCCCAGAGCAAGCCTGAAGACTTGGTGCGTCCTGGTCATATTTTCCCCCTCCGTGCGATGGATGGCGGGGTATTGGTGCGGGCGGGGCATACCGAAGCCTCCGTCGACTTGGCGCGGATGGCCGGGCTTCTTCCGGCGGGCGTCATTTGCGAGATAATGAATGACGATGGTACGATGGCCCGCGTCCCAGAGATACAGCAGTTTGCCGAGCGCCATCAACTGAAGATTATCAGCGTCGCCCAGCTTATCGCCCACCGCCGCCGCTACGACTCGCTGATCGAGCGCGGTGGCCAGGCGACTATCCCCACCTGCCACGGTAATTTCCGCGCTATTTCCTACCAGAGTCCGGTTGAGCCGACCGAGTCCATCGCGATGATTGCGGGGGATGTCACCACGGATGAGCCGGTGTTGGTGCGTGTCCACTCTGAATGCTTGACCGGCGATGTGTTTGGGAGCTTGCGGTGCGATTGCCGCTCGCAGCTTGAGCTTGCGATGGAACGTATTGGCGCAGAAGGCCGCGGCGTGGTACTCTATCTGCGGCAGGAGGGGCGCGGGATTGGTATCCACAACAAACTGCGTGCCTATGCGCTGCAGGAGGAGGGGTTTGATACGGTTGAGGCCAATGAAGAGCTTGGGTTCCCCGCCGACCTGCGTGATTACGGCATTGGGGCGCAGATTTTGGCCGATTTGGGTGTTCGCCGCATCCGCCTAATGACCAATAACCCCCGCAAGATTGTCGGGTTGCAGGGCTATGGCCTCGAGATTGTGGAGCGCGTTCCTATGATCACCTCCGTCACGCCATACAACACGTGTTACCTTGACACCAAACGCACAAAGCTTGGGCATCTCTTCTGCGATGATACGGGGAACGCCGATGAAGAGAATATAGAGGCGGAAAAGGCCAGTGCAGAGGCCAGTGCAGAAGCCGATGACCGTACAAACGATTCGCAGCAGCAGCAAAAGGAACAACACCATGCAGAAGTATGAAGGGACACTCGTCGGCACAGGGGTACGGGTCGGGGTGGTTGTCAGCCGCTGGAACAAGTTCATCACCACGTCGCTCTTGAACGGCGCACTTGATGGGTTGCGGCGTCATGGCGTTCCAAACGACGCCATCGACGTGGCATGGGTACCCGGCTCGTTTGAGGTACCCATCGTGTGCAAGCGGATGGCGCAAACCGGCCATTACGACGCTATCGTTGCGCTTGGAGCCGTCATCCGCGGCGACACTTCCCACTACGACCACGTGACCAGCGCCGTGACCAGCGGCCTTGCACAGACATCGCTTGAGACGGGCGTGCCGTGCATCTTCGGCATCGTGACGACAGAAAGCATTGAGCAGGCGATTGAACGCGCTGGCACCAAAGCAGGCAATAAAGGCTATGAAGCCGCTGCCACCGCCATCGAAATGGCCAATCTGCTCGAATCGATCAGGACATCAAGCAGCACGGGAGAGCTTTGAGCAACCGCCTTGAACCCCCACACGCGCTCTTCCTTGGGAGGGATATAGAGGAAGTATATGGGCACGACGGGGTGCCCAAAGCGTATAGTGCGTGGGGGTTCTCTCCCCCCTTCTCCCTGCTCATCCTGCTCATCCTGTTCACTCTATTCACCATCGTCCGTTATCCGCCGCCGTATGTAAGCATCAGGTTGGAATGGTAGGATTACGTGTCTTCTCTAGCAGCAAACGTCGCTCATGTGCAGGAACGGGTCACCGCGGCCGCCACCCGCGCCGGACGCAACCCTAACGAAGTCCACATTGTAGCCGTCTCAAAGACGCATCCCGCATCAATGGTCGTTGAAGTGGCCAAGGCAGGTATCACCACCGTCGGCGAGAACCGAGTCCAGGAGGCCAAAGACAAGCAGGCCGAGATTGCCGAGATGGGGCCATCGCTCTCGCCATCGCTCTCGTCCTCGCTTGCATCGTTATCTTGGGCAATGATTGGCCATCTGCAGCGCAACAAAATCAAGCCTGCCGTTGAGCTATTCGGCAGCATCCACTCATTGGACAATGTGCGCTTGGCGACGGCTCTCAACCGCCACCTTGCAGAGCGCGAAGGTTGTACTATCCCGATGCCGGTCTTTGTGCAGGTAAATGTGAGTGGCGAGGCGTCGAAAGGTGGCCTTGAGCTGCCCAATGGCGTCGAAAATAGCGAGGCATATAGCCGTTTTCTTGGCGAGATGGAGGAAATCCTTGCGCTGCCGCACCTGCACGTGTGTGGCCTGATGACCATGGCACCCTGGCTGCGCGATCCGGTGGCATTGCGACCGGTTTTCCGCAATTTGCGGCTCCTCCGCGACAACTTAGCAGCCCGCTATGCCACCTCTCCCGCCGATTGGAGTGGGCTATCGATGGGTATGACCGACGATTTTGAGATTGCGATTGAGGAAGGGGCGACACACGTGCGCATTGGACGGGCGATTTTTGGCGAGCGCGCGTGTCGGCTCAACCCCGCCCCGTCCGGCTAAATGGTATATGCGGTTCTCTTGCCTGATACCCCTGCCTGTGCTACTCTACAAAGCAAGGAGTAGTCGCCGCGAGGAAAGCGAAGAAAAGCTATGTCGCACCAGAAGCCAGATCGGGTATTATGCCCTCTCTGCCAAGAAGAAAACCGTCCTGACGCCAAATTTTGCCAATACTGTGGCCGTGATATCGTCCTGAACAACGACATCCCCACGCCCGACAACCGCCGCTACTACATCACCGATGTCATCAAGGTGGGTGGGCAGGGGTCGGTCTACGAAGGCGTTGACCAGGATGGTAAGGTGTTTGCCATCAAGGAGATGCTTGACGCATTCACGACCCCGCAAGAGAAGCAAGAGGCGATTGATCGGTTCAACCTTGAGGCGACCATCCTCCAGCGGCTCCACCACCCCCGCATTCCACGTATCTACAGCCACTTTACCGACGAGGGCCGTCACTACCTGACCATGGACTACGTGGAGGGGGAAGACCTCCAGACGATTGTGGAGCGGGAAGGGGCTATCCCCGAAGACCAAGTGCTCAAATGGGCATACCAAATCTGCGATGTCTTGCACCACATCCATCAGAACAACCTCGTCTACCGCGATATGAAGCCGTCCAACGTGATGATAGAGCCGGATGGCAACGTTAAGGTGGTGGATTTTGGCATTGCGAAGGTATTTCAGCCCAACAAGACCGGCACCCAAATCGGCACACCCGGCTACGCCCCCCCAGAGCAGTATCAAGGCATTGCGACGGTGCAGTCGGATATCTACGCACTTGGCGCGACGTTGCACCACCTCTTGACTGGCCGCGACCCAACACTCCACCCGCCTTTCTCATTTGAGCCTGCCCGCGATATCAATATCAAAGTCTCGCGGCGAACCAGCGATGTGGTCGATAAGGCGCTAAGCTTCAATTCGGAAGACCGCTTTGCGACGGTGGTTGAGTTTCGGGCAGCGATTCGGTCGCTCCAAGGCGGCGATGATGAGCCGTTGCCAGATTCTCCCGCCAGTACGTTGACGCTTCCACAGATGGCCCAGCAGCCCGCGCCCAAGCAAGTTTCCGGCTCAGCGCAGTCGCTGCCATCGAAGAAGCCCAAGCCGCCCCGCAAATCAACCTCATCCTCATCATCTTCCTCATCAAAATCGTCGCGTTCTTCTCGTTCTTCGCGGTCTTCTTCATCTTCGTCGGCTCCCTACATCCCTCCCAATGCGATCCCTATCCAAGAGAGTGAGCTAAAGCGGTTTTGGGGGTGCATATGGAAAGTTCTGCTCGCTATCCTAATCATACTCATCTTCTTGTGTTCGCTTCTTATGTTTATCCCTACCGAATCGATAGTCGTTGATGAGCAAACACCAATAAGTGCCCCTCCCACCGCGGTTGTGCTCCCTACCCGCACGCCTGCTCCATCGCCCACGCCGCGCCCTGCCGCCACACCAACGCCTCCTCCCGCTCCCGCGCAAAATCTGCCGACTGGGTTTAAAACGTTTGAGGTTGAGGCGGAGTTGGATGCGAATGCTTCTGATAGCGAGATTAAAGCCGCGCTCAAAGAGGCATATCTGCAGAGGGTGGAGCAGGAGTATCAAGGCGCTGTCCAGGCCAACCCCAACATGATTTCGTTCGTTGGGGAGTGGAGCACTACTGGTGGTGGGACGGCGGGAACGGTTACCTACCACTCAAAAGTCCAGGGGTTCCTCTCCCCGTCAAGCCCATAGGTGGCTACATGTAGCTACATGTAGATAGATATGCAATGTCTAGTTGCCCGGGTTGTTCGTCTGTGCTACCATGGCGCGCACGGTACGAATAACCTGGGTTTTCCTTCCCAATTACCTGAAACGGTGATACCCGTGAAAGCAGCAACGATCTTAGTCGTGGACGATGAGGAGCCTATCGTTGACCTCGTGGCAAGTTATCTTGCCGCCGCGGGGTATGAGGTTCACCGTGCCTACGATGGATCTACCGCCCTCGCCCTCGCCCGCAATATCCACCCCGACTTGGTGGTCTTAGATGTGATGCTCCCTGGCCTAGACGGGATTGAGGTCTGTCGATTGCTCCACCAGGAGAGCGGCGTCTATGTGCTGATGCTCACGGCGAGAACCGATGAAGTTGACAAGCTTATTGGCCTTTCGGTGGGGGCAGATGACTACCTCACCAAGCCTTTCAGCCCACGTGAGCTTGTGGCGCGGGTCAAGGCTATTCTCCGCCGCAGCCGCAACGTTGCTCCCTACCCGCAAGACACCTCAAACCGCCGCCCCTCGCTGCAGTTCAAGCGGCTGATTATCGACCCCGAACGGCGTGAAGTATGGTGCGGGAATGACCTTATTGAGCTTACCCCCCGCGAGTTTGACCTTTTCTATGCGCTGGCATGCCAACCTGGGCGGGTTTTTACCCGTGAAGAGCTGTTGCAGCGGGTGTGGGGGCAAGACTTCGATGGCATTGATCGGGTGGTGGATGTACATGTGGGCACGTTGCGCCGCAAGCTTGAGGATGACCCAACAGACGCCAGCCTTATCCAGACAGTGCGCGGGGTTGGGTATAAGTTTGTGGGCAAATAAGCGAGTTAACCTTATGAAATGGTATCATCAAATCCGCTGGAAGCTCTTCATCTCCCACCTCGTCATCATTCTGGTTGCTGTTGTGGCGCTCCTCACCACTGCCAACATGATAGCCGGGGTTGGGCTGGTGCAAGATGTCGCGCTCTACCCCGTCGCGTCCGACATGGAGCGTGCCGAACTGCAACGATTTCAGCTAGTGGTGCAGGAAGCGCTGCTCGTTGCCGCCGTGGCTGCCCTGACAGCCGCCATCGTGATGAGTTTATTCGTATCGCGCCACATCGTTGAGCCGCTTCAGGTGATTTCACGGGTGAGCCGACGGTTGGCACAAGGGTTCTACCGCGAACGGGCCGATATCACCTCTGATGATGAGCTTGCGGAGCTTGGTACCAGCATCAATCAGCTTGCCCAAGCGCTTGAGCAGACCGAAGAACGTCGCCGCACATTGCTTGCCGATGTAACCCACGAACTGCGTACCCCCTTGGCGACGATTGAGGGCTATATGGAGGGGCTAATCGACGGCGTGGTAGAGCCAAGCGAACGTACATATACCCTGGTATTGCGCGAGTCGACTCGTCTCCAGCGGCTGATCGAAGACCTCGAATTGCTGTCGCGGGTAGAGGCGGGGCAGATCTCTGTGACGCCGCAAGAGCTAGAGCTAGGCACCATCTTGCGCCACGTGGCAACCCAATTTGAGCCACAGTTTGCGCAGAAACAGATTACTTTTTCGTTGGTGCTCCCCGAAACCATGCCGACGGTCTGGGCCGACCCCGACCGAGTCGAGCAAATCGTCATCAACCTGCTGAACAATGCGCTTCGCTATACTCCCGACAACGGCAAGATTATCCTACGTGCCCATACAGAAGAGCAATATGCGATCATTTCTGTGCGTGATACCGGCATTGGCATCGCCCCGGAACACCTCCCCCACCTCTTTGAGCGGTTTTACCGCGTTGATAAGTCACGGTCGCGGGCAAGCGGCGGGACGGGGATCGGGCTGACGATCACCCGCCACTTGGTGTATACGCAGGGCGGGGAGATACGTGCCGAGAGTGAAGGCATTGGGCGCGGGACGCATTTCTCCTTTACGCTGCCGTGGGCCTATACGGTGGAGAGTAGCCAACGGCGGCTGGCAGAGGCTTCACAATCATCGCGTTTTGCCGCACCACTACGCTAAAAACCCGTCTCCTTTCCAAATCTTTACCAAAATCTTACATTCAGCTTAATCTCTCCTGAAAAAGATCTCGTATACTATTCTGGCCAATATGAGAATCATATTTTTAAGAGATGGATTCTCTGCCTGTTGTGCCTACGCAGGTATGCCTGTGCTTGGGTTGTTTTGCGTACCCAAGCAACGAGAAAGGGGTTTTTACTTATGGATTCACAAAATATGAACCCAGAGGGAACACCACCAGAGGGTGAATCGTCACCAGAGGAAACAGGAGCAACTCCTCAAGGTGGTCAGCCGGAAAAGAAAGACGAAGAGCAACAGCCAACCCCCTCACAGGGGATGCCGCCGGTTGAGCCACCCAAGCCGCCGGAGCCTCCACAGCATGTAACTCCGCCGCAGGGGATGCCGCCGGTTGAGCCACCCAAGCCGCCGGAGCCTCCTCAACAACCGCCGCAGTCGCAGCAAACCACCCCGCCACAGGGGATGCCGCCGGTTGAGCCACCCAAACCGCCGGAACCTCCTCAACAACCGCCGCAGTGGGGTCAGCCGCCGCAGCAGCAGTCGGAACCTCCGAAACCACCGGAGCCGCCGCAATACCCCCCGCAGGAGCAAACACAACAACCGCCGCAGTGGGGCCAACCTCCGCAGCAACCGCCGCAGTGGGGTCAGCCGCCGCAGCAGCAGTCGGAACCTCCGAAACCAC
>CAZGLO010000054.1:0-23880 GCA_964526735.1 uncultured Chloroflexaceae bacterium
GATCTCAATGCCGCGATAAATATACTGGCTGTGGGACTACACAGCCTGGGTGTACGTCCCGAGAAGCCCAATCCTTCTAGGATTTGGGAGTAGTCACGCTATCGCAACGCTGCTCTCCTTTCGGTTCCGTTGGTTTCCGTCACGGAGCAACGGTATAGGACTCAATGAGCGCTGCAAATTCGGTTTCCCCCATCCCCCCACGAACTCGCAGTCTTGGCAGGGCATATCTATCCCCTTGATACCAGCTTTGGTAGGTTGTCGTCGCGCTTTCATACCCTGCCTCTGCGACGAGCCACTCCGTCTGAGCAGTAAATTTGCCTATTGGATAGCAGAAACTCACGACGGGGATATCAAGCCGCTCTTCAAGCGTCTGTTTTGAGTCGTTGATTTCTGCATAGGCCACCCCACGAGAGACCATCGTTAAGTCTGGATGGCTGACCGTGTGTGAGCCTATCTCCATCCCCGCATTGCGCAATGCCTGTAGTTCTTCCCACCCCATATAGTTGGGATACCCCACCACACTACTGATGATGTAGAACGTCGCGACAAAACCGTGCTCTTGCAACAGCGGCAATGCGGTCGTATAGCTATCATGATAGCCATCATCGAACGTAATTGCCAATGGTTTGGGCGGGCAACGGTGTGTCCCCTTCAGACACGCCGCCACCGTATCCATGCGCACGGTCGTATACCCCTGCTCATCAATCCACTCAAGCTGCGCGGCAAACGCTTCGGGAGAGACCGAGAGCCGGTAGCCAAGCGGATCGGCGAGTGCATCCACATCGCGCACATAGTGATACATCAAGATGGGGATAAACCCATTTCGATGGTCTTGATGGTCTTGATGGTCTTGATGATCTTGATGATCTTGATGATCTTGATGGTCTCGTTCTGCCGTGGCAAGCGGCAATACGGTGGCTTGAGGCGTTATCTGATAGCGCGCCCCCTCTGCTTCTTTTGCCTCTTTCGTCTCTTTCTCATCCTGCTCACCCCACTCCCGCGCGTCGTCATAGGCTGAAATCGGGGTCGTGGTCATCTCGCTGCCGGGGTACCCGATATCGGGGAGCCGTATGGGCGTGGGTGTGGTAAACACAACATTACTGCGCACATCATCGTGCACACCTGGTTGTTCTTCTGGTTGTTCTTCCTCGCCGCCGTCAGCCGCAATCGCCGACGGTGAAAGCGGCACAATGGTGTTGGTGGGGATGGTCGTGGGCACCTCTTCCCACGACAGCATCACCCACAGGGTATAGGGCAATGTCGTGGCGGCAGCGGGCGGTGAGTGGGTGTTAGTTGTATATTTCTTCGATGATGGGCGGGCTTCGGCAGAAGGGGAAGGCAAAGGCACAATGGTAGCAGAAGGCAGAGCAGCAGAGGATGGGGTGAGAGGAATAACGGGAATAGCTGCAATAGCCGTTGCGGTCGTCCCTGTTGCTCTCGCCCCCGTCGCGGTCATCCCTGTCGCTCTCCTGACCACCACCGTCTGGCTCGCGACCGGCGTCGCGGTGACCACCTTGACGAGTTGTGCCGGAAACACTTCATACCGCTGTGCTGGTTCGCCTTGATGCTCGATTTCTTCTTGCACATCTTGTGTTTGCTGCGGGGCCGAGTAGGCAATAGATACCTCTCCCTCTTCTGCCATCAGCACAGGCGTCTGCGGGTCACGCACGGCGGCCTCCGGCGGGAGGGGCGGCACCAGGCGGAGGGGCGATGCCACCAAAAAGAACCCAGGCACCATTACCCAGAGGACACGCAACCGACTGCCCTCCAGCCACTGCAGGAATGAATGAAATCTTCTCCTCACATCATCCGAGTACATTGCTCTCCCCTTCGTAAGGTTGTATGGGTTGTATGGGTTGTATGGGTTACTAGTCGCACACACCCGCCACTCCCAATGCTTCGCGGGCCGCACCTACCACAAACAGTGACCCAGTCACGCAGATCAGGTCATCAGGAGATGCGTGCTCTTTTGCATACAAAAGTGCATCTTGCATATATGGTGCTACCAACAGCATACCATGCAAATGGGGTTGGATCATGTCGGTCAGCTGATCAAATGCGTGATTGGCCGCCGGATGATCCGAACGGGTCAATATCATGACCGCGGATCGCGGGGCGATACGCTCGATCATGGCTTGAACATCTTTCCCTTGCGTGACGCCAAACACAGTAATCAACCGCCGGTAGGAACATGTCTCATCAAGCGATTGCAAGAGCAACCCAATCGACTCTCCATTATGCGCGCCATCGACTACAATTGTTGGTGTATATGGTGTCTGCTCTATCACCTCCAATCTCCCTACCCATTGTACCGCTTTTAGCCCATCCGCGATAGCCGATGTGGGCAGATTCCATCCTTGATTCCTCAACAGCAATGCCGCCCCGACTGCAAGCCGCGCATTGTGGCGTTGGAAAACCCCACGCAAAGCGGGTATCGGCGCGACGGGGTAGCGCTGATATTCCTTCTTCCTGCTTCTCCCGCCTCCTTCCCACACAATCTTCTCCTCGTGAGCCACCCAGTAGGGCGCGCCAACCTCATCCGCCACTTGTTTCAAGACATCGCCCACAAGGCCGCTGTGCGCCACGGAGAGCGACGAAATCCCCGGTTTCAATATTCCTGCCTTATCGTAGGCAATATCGGCCAGTGTCGGCCCCAAAATTTCGATGTGGTCATAGCTGATTGAGCTAATGAGCGACAGAATGGGCGTGACGACGTTAACCGCATCATATCTCCCGCCGATTCCGACCTCCAAAACCGCCACATCGACCTGCTGCTCAGCAAAAAAGCACAATGCCATCGCAAACCCAAGCTCAAAGGGCGTTGGCTCACCGTGCTGCGCCACGTCAAAATCAGCCACCACGGTGCGGAGATGCTCAACATGCGCCACCACCTGCTCTTGCGTAATCATCTCCCGATTGACCTGTATGCGTTCGCGGTAGCTGTGGAGGTGGGGCGAAATCCAGAGGCCGGTGCGGTAGCCCGCCGCACGGAGGATACGTTCGAGGATGGCGCACGTACTGCCTTTGCCCTTTGTCCCCGCCACAACGATAGAACATACCCGATGATCGGGGTCGCCAAGCGCATGCAAGAGTGCCCGCATCCGGGTCAGTTTTTGTTGGGCGGCGGCGGGTGTGCGCGCCACAGTGCGTTGCGAGCGGACGTGCTGGTAGAGAAAATCAAGCGCCTGCTGATAGGTCATAGGGGACACAGAGGGCGCAGAGGGCGCAGAGGGCGTCATAGGGATGATGTCTTTCTTCATACGTTGGTTCTTTCTTTGGTCTTCTGGTGGTCTTCCTTTGGTCTTCAACGGCGATGGCTAAACGACAATCAAACAAATGTTCGGGCGCGGACAATATATTTCCCTTTTTTATCTACATTTCTGTTAGAAAAAAGAAGATATTGCTTCACCAATTGACATTGTTTTTTATTCTTTTCCACTTCTCGGAAACGAATACCCGTTTTCAAGAAAAAATCGCGCCGACGCAATAGCTACTACTATAAGAAAAATCTCTCTAAGAGAGATATATAACTAGTAGTAGTAGGGATGTGGATAATGTGGATAACTTTTACTTGACACATTGTTATTTACTTTCTTGGAAACCAAAATCGATGTGGGAAACACGAACCGAGTTGTGTGGATAACTTGTGGATAACTTCAAAATATTGTGGATAACTCACATCGCATGTAACTACTACTAATTTTCCCAACACTGGACTTATCCACAGTTTTCCACGACTTATCCACAGGTTATCCACAGGTTATCCACAGGCCCTCAAATGATACATTAGTCGTATAATGACAGAAAAATGATACGATGATAGTTATCATATGACACGACAATCTTTAATGTATGATGATTATTCACCACATTAACAGAACGTTATGTCCAGCAAATGACTGCTGGACTTCCGATCAAGGGACGTGTATTCTGGTATTGTAGCGTGTGTTTGGTAAAATGGGGAGTGCTTGTTTGCGCGCGCATAGGAGGATAAACAGCGTGCCTACATGCCCACCACACTTCATCGCGTGGTGTGTGATGCATGCAGATAGGTATCTGCAAAAGAGAGGAGAAAGCCAATACCCACAGGCCGCGGGTCAATATTAAGAGGGAGGGGGGAATTGCGAGGTATCAGGAAAAACGGACACACCCGCACACGTGAGGCCTAGGGGTGAGGAGCACCCTTCTGCCCGTGCCTCAAGCACCGTAGGATATATGTTGCTTGACAAGCCTCACGTGGTTGGGTGTTAGTCTGTATTATCCGTATCGAGGGTGTCGATGAAATCGCGGAACAATGACAGCGAATCATCACTCATCTCGATCTCAGGATCATCTTTGCTCGGTTCTGGCAGGGTGGTGGATTGTTGTTCCTCTTCATCAAAGAACACCCCGGCTTGATCGAGCACATGTGGCTCAACGTAGATGGGAGCGTCCAAACGCACTGCCAATGCGATAGCATCGCTTGGCCGCGAATCGATCTCAAACGTCCGGCCTTCTTGCTCGATCACAATGCGGGCATAAAACGTATTATCATGAATGTTGTTGACAAAGATATGGCTCACACTACCGTCCAGCTCATTGATAATGGTCTTGAGCAAGTCGTGGGTCAATGGCCGCTGCGGCTCGTGCCCTTGTATCGCCATTGCAATCGCATCTGCCTCAAAGGGGCCAATCCAAATAGGGAGATACCGCTTACTGTCGGCTTCGCGCAAGACCACCACACGGTGTTGCGAAAGTAAGCTGACCCGGATGCTATCAACGGTTACTCGTATCATACAACCGGCGGTACTGCTCCCTACCCACACGGGGAGAGAAACGTACCACCATCCTCCTTTCCAAACGATATCCTATCGCCACTGGCCTATGCGCTGTCTGGACAGATAGGGTTACAGGAAGCGAAGAGAACTTGATTCCATCTTAACATGGTGCAAAAGGGTACGTCAAGAGCGCAAATTCGTTTGTTGAACAGCCAATGAAGAGGTTTTTATGCAACATATGATTCCATTTCGACATTCCGCCGTACGAATATGGGTGGCAGTGCTGGCTACTCTCGTTTTCATCGGGTGTGCCGCCTCTCCACCAGAAACAACATCTCCCACGGCAGAGCCACAGACCACGTCATCCCCCCCTGCCACGGCACCTGTCATTCCATCTGTCGTCACTGATGTTGCTCCGACTGCGGAACCGTCATCGCTGACCCCCGCCGTGACAACACCTTTGACACCAACCGCCATATTGCCCGCTCCAACGGGGGAAAACACACCAACGACAGCATTGACACTCCCCGCACCGCTCTATGCACTCGTTGGCGGACAGATTGTGCGGGTGGCGGCGGATGGCTCCAATGCCGCGCCGATGACCGCCGAAGAAGGGCAGATTACCGGCTTTGACTACTCGCGGGAGACCGGCTCGCTCACCTACATCGTTGAGCCGCCGACGCTCGCCTCTCCCAACGACCGTGCGCTCATCTACACCGATATGAGCGGCGATGAGCGGCGTGAAATCTTCACCGCGGCGATGGAAATTCCACGCTTTGCAGGTATAGACGAAGAAATTCGCGGTTTTGATCCAGAGAGCGATGGCCATCAGATCGTCTATCGGGTCACGCAGCAGGTGCCAGATATCCCGCCAGAGCGCGCCGGGCCAGGGTTATTTCAGTCGCTTGATATCGGGATGTGCCCATACGTGCTGCAGACAGACATCCCGCCATCTGAGCCAAACGGCCCCCGCACCTATGCCCCCGTCGTTGCATCGCCCTCTGGCCTCGACCTGCTTATCGAAGTGTCGGCAGAGCGCACGACGTTGGCCATCCAAAAGCGCGATGGTATGCTTATCCCGCTCACGGCGGCTGATGGGACAGGTCTGCAGGCAGGTGGCGCGGTGTGGAGTGCTGATAGTACGGCGGTCTACGTGGCCAATGAGGCGGGTATATGGCGCGCCGATGCCGTGACAGGCATTGGAGAGGTTCTTTTGCCATCAAACGAGCAAATGCACCACTTTTCGCACCCACACGTCTCTGCCGATGGGCAGGTGTACTTCTTTGCGCAGAGCAAGGGGGAGAGCGGGGAGAACGCCACTGCCGCGCCCTACCTCCTTGATGCGCAGGGTATGCCCCAGCTGCTGCGCAGTGAGAGCTATGCGGTTGAGGAGGCGTTGTGGGCGGATGATGGGCGGGGTGTGGTGGTCGTCGAAGCCGCATCTCAAGCCCGCCGTGCTCTCTGGGTGCCCACCAATACCAATGCTATCTTGACCGCGCCGGTCGTTGAGATAGCTGCCCTCAATCGGCAGGAGGAGGCGCTTGGCACAGAGCTGCGTTGGGCGGTGGAACCCACGCCCGCTGTGGGGAGCGTAGAGGAATGATGAAACCCGCCATGATATAATGCGATATGATGCGGAGGGGGTACTACACACCCCCTCTTTTTGCCCAAGAAACAGAAATCAGAGGTATCGCGTGGAGCAATTTGTCATTGAGGGTGGCCATCGGCTGTCCGGCTCGATCAAGCCATCCGGCAACAAAAACGCCGCACTCCCCCTACTCGCCGCCGCGCTCCTGACCAATGAGCGGCTGACCCTACACAACATCCCCTATATTGGCGATGTTAGTAACAAGCTCCTGCTATTGGAGCGATTGGGCGTTTCCGTTGAGCGGGTGGGCAATCACACTCTCACCCTGCATGCAGCAACGCTCAATGAAAACAACCCTGATCCCGCATTGTGCCGCAAGATCCGTACATCAACGCTATTGGCCGGGCCGCTCTTGGCGCGTCGCGGCTTTGTGACGCTCTCACGGCCGGGCGGCGATGTGATTGGCCGTCGGCGGCTTGATACCCACTTTCTGGTGCTCAAAGAGTTGGGGGCGTCGGTCGAGGTTGCTCCCCATAGCTATATTATGCAGACCGATGGCCTACGCGGCACCGATCTCTTCCTTGACGAGATGAGCGTGACTGGCACAGAACAAGCGATTTTGGCGGCGGTGCTGGCGGAAGGACGTACAACCATCGCCAACGCCGCCTCAGAGCCGCATGTGCAGGATGTCTGTCACTGCCTCAATGCGATGGGCGCGCGCATCAGCGGCATTGGCACCAATCTGCTGGAGATAGAGGGCGTATCGCGCTTGGGCGGCGCAGAGTATACCATCGGCCCCGACTTTATGGAGGTGGGGTCGCTGATAGGCCTTGCCGCCGTCACGAAGAGCCAACTGCGGTTGGTCGATGCGCGCCCGCAAGAGCATCGAATGACGCGCATTGTCTTTGGCAAGCTTGGGGTGACGTGGCACGACGACGGCAATGATATCTTGGTGCCAGATGAGCAAGAGCTTGCCGTCCAGAACGACCTCCACGGCGCTATCCCCAAGATCGATTCGTCGCCGTGGCCCGGTTTCAGCCCTGACCTGATTAGCACGGCGTTGGTCGTGGCGACGCAAGTGCAAGGGACAACGCTCATCCACGAGAAGATGTTTGAGAGCCGCCTCTTCTTTGTCGACCGGCTTGTAGGGATGGGCGCGCGGATTGTGCTGTGTGACCCCCACCGCGCCGTCGTCGTCGGCCCATCGCACCTCCACGGCGAGCCGGAGGGGTTGCCGAGTCCCGATATCCGCGCCGGTATGGCGCTCTTAATCGCGTCCTTATGCGCACGGGGGCGCAGTGTTATCTACAATATTGGGCAGATCGACCGCGGGTATGAACGCATTGAGGAGCGGCTGACGGCGGTTGGCGCGCGGATAGAGCGGGTGCAAGTGTGAGATCTGTGAGATCTGTGAGAGATCTCTACACAACGCCCCATGCAAATGGCCACAGGACGCCGAAACGGGTACTGTCGCTTCGGTTGGTACTGTGGCCTTCTGCGTGGTAGGGAAGGGATGGGGATGATATATCGGGATAGGTTTGGAACGCTACATGCTATTCGTTCCCGTCTTCAATATCAATCTTCTGCGAGGTTTGGTAGCCCTGCTTTGGCTTCGGCTGGTCTGCCTGCTGCTGGCCCTCCTGCTGATCAGGCTGGTCGGGGCGGGGTTGGTTCATATTGTTCACGAAGTCGGCAAGCTGCTGGTTGAGTTGCGACATCCCTTGAGCCAGGACATTGTGCAGGTCGCGAACGAATTCGCTCTCCTGAAACTCATTCACTGCCTTCTGGCCGCGCTCGGTGAGGTTGGTAAACTCTTCGTTCTTCTTCACAGAACTCATCGCCGAATGGACTTGATGGCCAAGTGCCTCTACTCCTGTCGCGATATCGCGTTGGAAGGTCTTGGCTTGTTCGCTTTCCCACGCCCCGCGCACCACCTGCTCTAGCTGATTGCCAAAGTTGTGCAGCTCACGGAAGAGGTCGGGTGTATTGGGGTTGGGTGGCTTCTCTTGCGATTGCGATTGATATTGCTGCTGCTGATCGGCCTGCTGCTGATATTGCTCGTTTTGCTCGTTGGTTTCGCTCATATATTCCCCCATGTTTATCGCTGTTGATAGGTTTCGGTAGTCTTCTGCCGGTCGTGCGGCTATGACGTCCCTTTCCCCGCTGTTGTTGCAAGAGTATTGCCAACCCACATCACCCCACACCCACCTCCTCCTACCGCTCAAGCAGCCGAAACATCAGCAATTCCCACAGTGAGCCAAAATGAAGATGAGGATAGATATTCCCGGGGAGGTTGCGGGGGCGTTGGTAGCTCTTGATACCTATCTGGATGGATGAGAGATTTTGCTTCTTGGCGCGGGCATAGAGTTCAGGGATGATGAAGGGGCTTTTGCTCGTGCAGCGCAACTGCTCTCGCAAACCGGTGCGGAAGAGCGCAAGGTGACTGCCCGAATCGCGCATGCCGAGGTGGAGGGTGTTGTTGAGCAGGTTGCGCCAAAACCGTTCGTGCATATTGCGGTACCAGAGCGTATGCTCGGCAAGCCGGTAGCCAATAATAACGTCGTACATCCCCAGGAAAGGCAACACTTGCCGCGCCTCTTGCACCACCGTCAAGCTCTCCGCATCGACGAGCATGACATAGTCGCCGCGGGCGGCTTCCCAACCGCGCATCACCGCTCGCCCATAGCCATACTCTTTCGGGTGGTGCAGCACCATAATCGGGTCGTGGTTGGCGGCAAGTTTGTCTGCAATGAGGGGCGTATCGTCATCGCTCCCGTCATCAACGATGATCAACTCGTGTGATTCGTGCGGTTCGTTCGACTTGTGCTCGATGCTGTTCTGCCGGATAAACCCAAGGCATTGCTCAACCACCGGCACCAATGCGGCGGCGTGGTTGTGTACGGGCAAAACGAGAGAGAGAATAGCGTCGTTCAATGGGTGACCGGCTCCTTTCTCAGGGTCGTGGCGGGGGATAAAAGATGGAACGAGATTACCGCATATCTACGGTTTGGTCGGCCAATGATACCGCTCCGACGGCGAGAGCCGCAAACTTTCCCGCCCTATCAACCCAAGCTGCTGTTCATCCGCGCCCAAGATGCGCTCAAGCCGCGCGTTGCGTGTCCATTGTACCACTACTGGCTGTTGGGCGGTGAAGGGCTGGCGGAGGGTGATTTCGCCGCTTATCGCTTGGCCAAGGTTTTCCTCGCCATAGCGCTGCCAGATATCGCTGAATGAGCGACACACTGTGCCGTTGAAGGTGCGTGGTTGCGTATCGGCCATCGTCGGCTCACAGGTGATACTCCGGTCGGTTTGCGCGGCGTAGAGCTGCTCTCCAATCGGCCGTTGGTAGATACTCCCCTCCCGCATCTCGAAGCACACCCGCTCAAAGCATTGCAGCGTGCCCCATGCAAACGGCACCGCAGGCGTGATAGGGTAGCCTGCGCGCTCAACCCCGCCGATGTTGCGCCACGCATCAAGGAAGGGAGGTGTCACGAAGTAGTTTGTCTCTGGGAAGCGGTAGCCGGTTGGGGTATTCGGGTCTCCGGTCGCAATAACCGTCATTCGGGCGATCTCTTTGGGCGGGGCGATATTTTCCCCATCTCGCTGCACCAACAGCTCAATACCGTACGTCCGTGGCGGGAGGTTGGAGGGGATGGTGAGCGTCTGGATATGCTGCACATAGCCTTCGTCTGGGAAGTCATAGACAGAGAGCGCACCATAGACTAAAGGGAGACGTGTTTCAACCAATGGATGACCAACACGGTCAGTCAAGCGCAGGGAGAGGGAAAGAGAAGGGCCATCGGTGCCAGAGTGTTTGCGTTTGCCTACCCACTGCCACTCCGTCGTGACCATGAGCATATCCCCCGCCGCAACGATGTTTCCCGCTCCATTCCCGCCCCACGTGCTCCCAAGCCGATAGCCGTAGAGCCGCAACCGTTCGCCAAACAAGTGCTCAATTGGGATGAGCGTGCCCGGCTGCACCGGCATATAGAGGTCATAGATGCCGTAGGAGTTTTCTTGCGCATAGCGGTGGGAGAGCATCGTGACGACGTTGGGCGAAAGCCAATTGCCCAAATACTCCACCACGGCCAGGGGGATAGTCCCATTGGCCAGCTCAATGAGCAGTTGGTCTTCATCCCACTTCTTTTGATCGAGCAGTTGCCGGTATTCAAAGGGCTGAATGCGTGATGGCACACGGGCATCCACCGCGATGGCCGGAGTATCCGTCAGGATAATCTCCGCATCATCCACCTTCTGCGCAAGCTGTTCGAGAATGCGGTGGCGTGCTGCGAGGACATCTCGCTCTCGCAGGAGGTCTTCCCACACCGGATACTCGCCAAAGACCAGCTCTGGCGTCCGCGGCTCAATGGTTCCGGCGCGGTAGAGGTTGTTGGGGTTCCACCATGGGGCATATGAGACAAGGCTCGCGACCAGTAGGAAGGTCGTCCCCCATTTCCAGGGGAGATCTTCATTCGCCCGCGCTTTGACCTCTGCAAATTGTTCGCTTGCCAAGGCGAGACATACCATCCACACCAACCCTGCATACAGCTCTAGGAAGTAGTTGGGATAGGCCCCTACTTTCCCCACCCCGATGGCTGTGAGCATACCGACGGTGGTGTAGAGAATGGGGAGAAGGATATCAAACCCCTCCTCAACGGAGCGCAACCGCATATGGGTAATGCGCCACCACAACGTCAACCCCGCTGCCACCCCCAATGGCCACCGGAGCATCACTTGTTCGCCCCAAAATGCCCGTGCTAAGCTTCCTTCCCATCGATTTGCATTGGCCGTGATGATGTGGTGCGCAAACCATCCATCAGTCGCCCACTGCAGCAGGAGGAAAAGGCTTCCCCCCACACCCACCAATACTGCGACCACGCGCCACGCCGATGCTTGTATCTTCTTGGCGTGATTTTGGAAGCCTGCCCGACGTGCCCGGAACGCTGTAATGCCAAACCAGAGATAGCCGCCAAGTGGGGCCGCAATCAGCGATGGCTTCGTGTAGAGCGTAAGCACCATAAAGATACCCGCCAACCACGACCATCGCCGCTGCAAGGCGACCATACTCCACAGCCCCAAACACACCCCCAACATATCGACGCGCATGAGCACGCCCCACTCCTGCACAATTGGGATGGTCAGGAAGAGGAGGCTTCCCCATACCAGTAGGGGCGGGAATGCGGTTTTTGATGATGAACTGTGATGTCGTCTGCCAAGAAAAAACAATGCGCCAACGCTGCCTAAGGTAGCCAAAAGCGAGATGAACCTCCCAGCAAGCAGCACATCGCCAATGAGGCGGGTAAGGAGTGAGGCCAAAAGGAGGTAGAGCGGCGGGTAGTTGACGATGGCGTAGGGAGGCGTGGCCGGATCGCCGTAGAGATCCCACAACGACATCCCCTGCTGAAGGAGCTGTACCTGCGACGCGAGTGGCCCCTCGCCGTAGTCGAGCGGGTGGGGGAAGGTCAGGACATGCCACGCATGCAGCACAAAGCAGCAAAGAGAAAACACCACGCCCGCAATGAGCGCAGCATGAAACACGTAGTTGAGGAGCTTGGGGATGTGGGTGTTTCGTATCATAGACATGCAAGGGGGCAAAAAGACGTACAAGACGTACAAAAGGGTGGGGCAACATAAGTGCTGCCGCCCCACCCTCTGCCCAAGACTGCCCTATGGCAGTTGGGACGTGCGTTTCCTACTTCATGACCATCGGCAAGAAGAGGTACTCTCCATCTGGTTGTGGTGGAGTGATCCCACCTTCCTGCGTAACGGACAGCGTGGACGTTGATGTGATACCGGTCGTTGCCATATAGCTGTCGGTGGCACTGCTGTCCAGGCTGAAGTTGAGCATCGGTTCAATATCCTCAAACCCGCTCACCACCACGGTAAAGTCAACCTGCCCACTGCCCGTCGTCAAAGCTGGGATGGTGACCGTATCGTTGGGCACATAGTAGTGAGTTGCGGTGGTCGCGTTTGTACTCGAGACGTTCACCTTAAACTGCACTTCTTCTGCAGCTTGCCCTTCAATAAACAATGGGATAGAAACTTCTTCCTTGTCGCGGATCGTCTTGTGCAGGTTCGTATACTCGGTCGATGTTTGAGCGAACGAGACCTTGATTGGGTCGTCATTATCCACGATTGTAGCGGTAATGAGGTTCGTATCGCCAATCGTCGCCCGGCTGATTGTCCCGCCGGTCGTGGTTGGCAGCCGCTCTGGCTGTCCAATTTGGCTCAATTGCAGTACGACTGTCTCTGCCCGCTCGCGGATATCATCTTCTGCAGCCAAGATACCAATCTCGCTCGTGGGTTCTGCCGTATTTTGGCCGGGCATGAAGGTGATGGGAGAGCCTGTCTGCACCGCATAGTCTGTGTTGGCGGCTGTGGTCACCCCGGCATTGACGCCAAACGCAACCGTGATCGTCTGAGGAGAGGTTTGGTTCAACCCAACCGTGCCGCTCACCGGCACCGTGCTGCCTTCCGTGATGTTCAACTGCGTTGGCGCGGAGAAGCTCACCTCTGGCCCGTTGTTGTCAACGATATAGACCATAAACCCACGCACTTCGCCAATACCCGTGGTGAGCTGCATACAGAACATCTCATCTGGCTCATCCTTCGTATCGGCGGTGATGGTGACGGGTATGGTAGCTGATGTCGTGCCCACTTCGATGAGCTTGCTGCCATTCACTGCCGTGTAATCTTCATCTGCCGTGGCACGCTGGTCTGTGGGCCCGCAGTCGAAGGTCTGATAGGTGACAACAAAGTCGGTGCTTGTCTCCACCTCAAGCTGCAGCTGCACATCGAGGACGTTATCAACCGCCATCGTTGAGAAGAAGGCCGGAGCGGGGTTTGGCTGCGACTCGGCTGCGTACATAGGAGCGAAGGGATCGTCTTCTGGTACATCCGTCCGCTGCAAGGAGAAGGCAGGTGCACCAATCTTGGTGATGAAGGCGTCGGTGCTTTGGAGCGTTTCTTGGCCTTGGAGCGGGTCAACGATGGGGAAGTTACCCTCAAAGTCCGTGGTACTACCAGTCGAGTTGGTTTGGCCCGTCAAGAAGGCGTAACCCTGCTCACCTGAACCGTAGACCGCCACACCCTGACCAGTATCGGAACCGCCACCGCCCAAGTAGCTGCTGTAGAAGAATGATGTGCCATCTGGATTCAGAACGCTAATGAACGCGTCAGTGCCGCTCCCACGTGAGGCTTGTGGTGGGTTGAGGTAGGTTGGGAAGCCATCAGATTCGGTCGTCCCAACGACATACACATTCCCCTCGTCGTCAAGCGTGATAGCATTCCCGGTATCGGTATTGCTCCCACCCAGATAGCTGCTATAGGCGATCTCTTTGTTCTCGTTGGTTATCTTTGCCACAAATGCGTCCGAATCGCCACCTTGGTAACTGCTTCCATCATACCCATTGGCGTTGATAGCACTCTTGGTGGGGAAGTTGGCTGCCGCCGAACCTGTCACATAGATGTTGTTTGTAGCGTCAAGAGCAATGGCATGGCCTTCATCATCACCGCTGCCACCCAAGAAGGTACTGAACGTGCTGGTCATTGCAACCCCAGAGTCAGGGTCGTAATTGGCGAGATAGATGAATGCATCTGAACCACCGCCATGTGTTTTCTGGGGAGCGTTGGCGGTAGGAGTAATGTTAGAGGAACGTGTCAACCCAACAATGTATGGTAAGCCAGTGGATCCATCCACCACCACGCCATGGGCTTCGTCAGCATCACTGCCACCGAAGTAGGAGAGCGATTGTACCATGCGACCGTAGGGGCCTATCTTCGCAAAGAATGCATCGTTGGTTCCACCACCATATGTCGGCTGAACTGCGTTGAATGTACCATCAGGCGGGGAAACATCCGATGGTTTTCCTTTGCTTGGTTGTGCCAGGTCGGTTGAATCAGTCTTCCCAACGATGTACGCAAAGCTGTATTCTTGATCGTTGTAGACACTTCCTCCAAAATTGAATGAATCTTTACCGGTGTAGATACCTATATCATAACCTGCATCTCTTCCTGACCCACCCAAGAAGGTGCTGTACTCAAGGTTTGAGCCGTTCGGAGCAATCTTTGCGACAAATGCATCGGTACTACCAGCATTTCTGATTTGGTACGCTAGACTGGTTTCTTCCGGCTCACCAGTGACGAGCTTCGTTGGCGAAATGGGGAAAGAAGATGCAATCTGTGCAGAATCGAAGTCGGAGTCGGTATACCCCGTCACGTAGGTATAGCCCATATAGTCAATGGCGATACCCATCCCCACATCCGTACGGCTCCCGCCGAGGTAGGTGCTATAGACAAGCTCATTGGTCTGCACATTGATGGCGGTTACGAAGACATCTTTGCCTTCCTTCCGGGTACCATAACCTTTATCCGGGTCAATGGGGTTTTCGGTGGGGAAGTCTGACGAGTCGGTCTCTCCAACGACATACACAATGCCTTGCTCTTGGTCAACAACCATATCGTTGCTGCCATCCGAGCCGGTGCCGCCAAGATAGGTGCTATAAATCACCGCGGGGTCGATGGTCAAGGGGTAGGCGGGGTTGTAGGCACCAAGCTCAAACCCAACCGTGCCGTTGTTGACGACATAGCCCGCCTGAACCGGCACCCGCGTGCCATTGATGGTCTGCCAGGCGACGGGGGCGGTCTCGACCAGCGGGGTTTGGCCGCCCGCCACGCCAACGACCAAGTTGCCCGTGCTGCGGTTGATCTGCAAGCTGGTTGCGCCTGCATAGTTCCACTTGATGAGGCTGGGGTTTGCGCCTGCGGCGACGGTGTAGGTGCCCTTCAGCGTGCCCTTGCCACCATCGTAGCTCAGGCTGATGCCCGGGTAGAGGTTTTGGTAGGTGACGCCGCTATAAGTCGCGACATTGCGCTGCCACAGGTCGGGGTTGCCACCCAGGAGGTAGTTGACCTTACCTGCCAGCTCTTCGCCGCCAACAACCGTCGCATTGCTACTTGCGCCCTGGAACTGCATACGCAGCACCGCCGGACTTGCATCGATGCCCGGAAGGGAGTAGACCATCTCCTGCTCGGTAAAGAAGACTGTCCCCCCCAGCACGTGCGACTGGAACGCCACTTCGGGGTTGGTTTGGCCCACGTTGGGGACAAATGTCACGGGAAATTGCATATCTGCCGCCTCTTCGCCAGCGACAGGCAGCGAGGCGGATGCGTGAGCAGGAGCAACGTCGGTGCTTCCTGTGGAATGTACAAGTGATGGGATAGTCGTGTTGCTTACGCCCATTGGGATGCTACTTAGCATCAGCGCAACGACCATCAGAAGCGCAACAATCCGAAATGATTGAAGGCTAAAAGGGTGTGGACGAGAAAGCGAGATGTACATGCACATGCTCCCTTTACAATACATAATTGAGAGAAAATCAAAGATACGAACAGTGTTCGGAATACTCCAGAAATGAGCCAAAAGCTCTCGGCGAATGCAAATGCTTTGCTTCTCAAACTGCTCAATAGACGAATGGTAGTGAACGTTCGATGTACTGGCTTTGGTTCTCTTCCTGAAGAGAACTCCCATTCTTGTTTTGCCGCGGCGATCATACCATAATCAATGCGTCTAAACAAGCACGTTGTCCATTGAGACGTTGGTTGAGCGTATCGCCTTGCCTGGTGGATACTGAGTCTTCCTTGCAGCCCCCGTGTATCTTTCTCCCGCTGCCGCGCCAATATCACGTGTCGCGCCAGTGTGGAGAGACACCAAATGCCCCCACGCAGGGGAACCATTTAGAGGATCTTTTAACGGAAAACTCTTGATTCTCTTGTACTCTACCATGCTTTTGTTTTTCTCTTCCATAGTACGCCGGTACTAGGTAGATGCACGGGAGAGATACGGGAACGGTATAGGCAATGGGTGGCAGATAGCGAAGAGGTATCCGCGGCGATACTTCTATACGTCTTCGACATGCTTGCCATTCTGCATAGTTCTGCTATAATATTTGCTCAAAGCCGTCTTGCATATACCTATGGCAACGCTAGTTCCTGTTTGTGCAGAAAGGTGTCGTTGGCACATTCCTCCTATCTAGGATGATTCAGCATCGCCGTGCCACTATTGGTCAAAATTTCCTGTGAGTGAAGCAGAATCATCGCGTATTATGCTCATTGCGGTCACCCTCACCGTAATGGCCGTGGCACAGGCCCTCTACGTAGCGGCTGAGTTTGCCACGGTGAGTCTTCGACGTGCGCACATCCGCCAAAAAGCAACCTCTGGCAATCGTTTTGCGCAGCTTCTTGAGCCGTTCCTCTCCGATACCACCCAATTAGACCGGTTTATCGCCACATGTCAATTTGGAGCCACCCTTGCGACGTTATTGTTAGGGTTTTACGCCCAAGCTGCTATCGCCACCTCGCTTGGTGGATGGCTTTCTTCGCTTGGCATACCTCATCCGCTACTTGCCCACCTACTCAGCTTCTTCATCGTGTTGATATGGCTTGTGCTACAGTCATCGGTGATTGGTGAATTGGTACCGCGCTCCCTTGCCGTACGGCATGCCGAATGGGTTGCGTTGATTTTGGTCATCCCGCTACGGTGGTCGATGACCTTCTTTCACCCCGTCATCACGCTCTTCAATAAGATCGCCACGATCTTTCTGAGGTTGGTTGGTATTGAGGCCGCTTCGCACCGCGGTCATGCCCTCTCTCCCGAAGAGCTGGAAGTCTTGGCGATGGAGAGTGCCCGCCGTGGGCTGCTAGAGGCAGATGAGCGCCAATTGCTCCACAACGTCTTTCGGGTGGGAGAGCTCACTGCCGCTAAGGTGATGGTTCCTCGTGTTCGTTTGGTTGCCGCGCCGGTCGATATGCCTATCCCATCGTTGCTTGAGCTTGCCACGTCATCAGGCCACACGCGCATCCCCATCTACCGCAACACGATAGACAATATCGTTGGCAGTGTGCATCTCAAAGACCTCTTTCGGCTGTATACTCACAATCAGCACGATGTCAGCAGCATTATGCGCAAAATCTGCTACGCACCCGAAAATCGGCCTGCGCTTGCGGTGTGGAACCAACTACAGCAAGAAAGCTGTTATATTGCAGTGGTGCTGGATGAATTTGGCGGGACGGCGGGGATGATCACCGTTGCCGACCTCCTGGAAGAGATTTTTGGCGAGTTGCGCGACGAGTTTGATAATGGCCCCGCCCTCATCGCACGGGGGAAGGGCGGATGCGCCCGGGTGCATGGAGAAGTGTTGATCGCCGATGTGAATGAGTGGTTTGGGGTTCATCTGCCGGAGGAAGAGGTGAATACGATAGGTGGCCTCGCAATGGCAGAGCTTGGACGACCACCGCGTGTGGGCGATGTTGTCTCCTTTGGCCCAACCACATTGATGGTACAGGGCGTGGAAGGGTCGGCGGTCACCGAGGTCTGTGTGTTCCCCGACAGCCCGCCCGATACCCGTTCACATCCGTTTGTCAGTGCGCACAAGCCTCAAGACCAGAAGAGCTCCACCCTTGATACCTGACGTTCTGATCCCCATCAGTATTATTGGGCTGCTAATTGCCGTCAATGGCCTCTTTGTCACGGCAGAGTTTGCGATTATTGGCGTCCGCCCGGCCCGCGTTGTTCAGCTTGCGCAGGACGATGATCCCATTGCCCGCCGAGTCAAACAGATGCTTGACAGCCCACAGACGCTTGATTGGTACCTCACCACGACCCAGCTTGGCACCACAGCAGCAAGCCTTGCGCTTGGGATGTATACCCAACACGTTATGGCATCGTGGATAGTCGGGCCAATTGTAGCATGGGTGCCAGTTAGCCCCACCATCGCTCATCTCATCGCCCTGATCATCACTATTTCACTGCTCATCACGATGCATACCGTCTTTGGCGAGATTATCCCACGGTCGCTGGCGCTCCACCACACAGAGCGCGCTCCACTGCGGCTCTATGGCGTGGTACAGGTGGCAAGCCGAATCTTTTCCCCTTTCGCTCTGCTGATTGAGTGGGTGGGGGGCGGGGTATTGTGGCTGTTACACATCCCCAAAGCAGGAATGAACTTGCGGCTCTACTCAAGTGAAGAGCTAGAATTGGCTGTGCGAGAGAGCTATAAGGGCGGGCTGTTGAGCGATGATGAACAGACCATCATCCAAAATATCTTTGACCTTGATGAGCGGCGGATTGGGCAAGTGATGACCCCACGTCCGCGCATTGCCGCCATCCCGCTCGACACGACCGAAGAGCAATTGCGCGATTATATTTCCTCTTCGCCCTATAGCCGGTTTCCGGTGTATGAGGAGGATATTGACCATATTGTGGGGCTGTTGCTGGTCAAAGATGTGGTGCGCCAACAGCTTGAGCACCCTGGCCACTTTGACCTGCGGTCGCTCTTGCGCCATATTCCGGCTGTCCCCGAAGCGATGACCGTTGACCGACTGCTCGTCGCCTTCAAAAACTCGCATATCCACTTGGCGCTTGTGTTTGATGAGTATGGCTCAACGGCGGGGATTGTGACGTTGGAGGATTTAGTTGAGGAGGTCGTGGGCGAAGTCCATGATGAGTTTGACCAGATAGAGCAGCCGTTGTGGCGAGAGGTGCAGGAACATGTTTTCCTCGCCCGCGGCGACCTGATGCTTGACGACCTGCCGGAAACCACTCCCGCCATTTTGCGAGAGGCGGATGAGGAAGAACTCCCCGATGTAGACACGATTGGCGGGTTGGTGGTGAGTTTACTTGGCCGCCCGCCCCGGCCAGGAGACCACGTGCATATGGGGAATGCGCTGTTTACGGTGGAGAGCGTGAGCGGGCTTGCGGTTAATCTTGTTCGTATTGTGCTTGATACAATTGAAGAGGAAGATCCCGTTCTTTCTCGTGAAGATGATCAAGAGACGTTGCCTCCCTCGCCTCCCTCGCCTGGCGATATACCCGACCGATGAGGCACGAGGGGGATGGGTGATGATGATGGTGGTCGGTGTGGAGCATCAATTTGAAGAGCCAGTCGGACAGCCAGTCGGACAGCCAGTCGGACAGCCAATTGAACGTTGCCTGTGGTACGACTCAAAGTAATCTTGGTACGCTCGTTTGTAGGAGACGTTGGTTGTCTCATGTAGCCACGAAATCTTATTGAAAAACCTAGCTCAGTGTGGTACACTATGATACGCTACAGATGTGTATGCCGGAAAGCCGCCGCATTCAGGCAACGTACCGTCACAACCAGCTACCCTGGATTCATGGGCTTGATTCTATAGAAGGCAAAGGAGGAAGGGTGTGTCTCTCTCAAAAGGATAGCCAAGAGAGTAGGAGCACACCTGAATCTATGACATTGCTAGATGATGCAGATGAGGCAATGCCTACGGTGATGATCGTCGAGGACGATCCCGCGATACGGCGTCTTTACAGCTTCCTCTTGACGAACAGCGGTTTTAATGTGGTTGAGGCGGAGGATGGAGTGGCTGCGCTTGAGCAGTTTTCAGCCGACCCCTGCGACCTCATCATCACAGATATGAACATGCCTCGGATGGGAGGGATGGATCTGGTCAAGGAGATACGCAATACGCGGCAGTCGGACGTGTACGTGATTATGGTCACGGCTTACGGTACTCCCGACACCGAAAAAATGGCTTTGCGGCTCGGTGCCAACGAATATATCGCCAAGCCATTCGACTTTGAAGAGCTAGAAGGGCGTGTGCGTTCCTACTTTGAAAACATGGATATGATCTAGACCACACTGTAATCATCAATCATCGATGATTGCCATCAACATCGACTATTGGTCATCGATCATCGATCATCCATTCCCTTCTTGTCGAAATCTCTCATTTTCAGGGCGAACGCGTGTTAACGTCCTTTATTGAACGAACCTAATAACTTGGACATCTTGGACATCTTGGACATCTTGGATATCCTCAGTTCTACAGAGCACCATTTCTGTTAGGTGCTCCCTCCTCCTCATAATTCAAAGAGGTACTTCGTTTCTTCTGCCTTTTGGATTATCGAATGTCCCCCTTTCTGTTCGTTCACATGGTCTAGAGAGACCACTATAGCTAATCGACTACAACTGGCCACCCACCAACCACCCACCCACAAAACCGGCCACCCACCCACCGATCACAACTGAGAGACTACCCAAAAGCGTGGTCTCGCGTTGTTTTTTGCGACAACATACTATATAATGTCGTAGAAGCAAAAGAGCAACGTTGTCAAAATACGAAGAGAAAGGGGGATTCTTGCGGATACGACGCATCCCACAGCGTACACAATGGGGATTGGTCGTTGTTTCTGCCATTGTGGCAATAGTAACCACCTTCGCGGTCTTTTCCCCACTGTCCTTCCCCACCCACGCAGAGTCGTCTGCTATACGCATCAATGAGTTTCTGGCCAAACCAAGCGGCGGCCATTCCCAGTGGCTTGAACTCTCTAACCAAGGGGCCAAGACCGTGGATGTGGTAAATTGGTACCTCCGGGATGCAGGTGGCCAACAGGTAGTTATCTCTGCAACTACCACCCTGAGTGGATCTACGCTTCTCGCCCCCAATGCATATGTGGTCGTCGTCTTTAATACCCCCTTTATTGAGCCAATCGGCCATGATACGATTACGCTCTTTGATGAACACGGCACTCAACGGGATCATATCGCCTACAACGCCACGAAATTGCTCCCCAAACGCACCTATGGTCGTCTCCCCGATGGCAGCGATGCGTGGCACTTGTTAGTTGCAAGTCCGGGCGCATCAAACAGTGGCCATCTGCTCTACACGCCCACCGTCACGCCGATATCTCCCTCTCCCACCGCCACGTCAAGCGACACACCTTCACCAAGCCGCACACCTTCGCCTACAAACACGCCCTCTCCCACCGCCACACCAAGCCGCACGCCTTTGCCCACAGACATGCCTTCCGAAACCCCAACCCCGCTCCCGCCTACATCCACCCCGTCGCCCCCATCGCCCCCATCGCCCACTGATATCCCCCCGCCTCCCGATGTGGAGCTGAATGAGATAGGGGCTGCTCCTGCGACGGGCGAGGATGAGTGGGTTGAGCTGTACAATCGTGGGGCAACGTCGGTCTCGGTAGAGGGGTGGACGCTTCAGCGTACCGGCGCGGGCGGAGTAGTACGACGGGCGTCGTTTGATGCGGCTACCATCGCCCCACATGGCTTCCTGGTGCAGACATTTCGCAGTGGGGTGCTGCCAAACAGCGGCAGCGTGGTTGAGCTGTTCGATGCATTTGGCCAGCCGGTCGGCTCAACCGTAACCTATATTTCGCAGGATAATGGGGAGGTCTACGCGCGGACAGAGGACGGCGGCGGGGAGTGGACAGAGAGTTATCCACCCTCACCCAATGCCCCCAACCTCCCCCCAACTCCAACTGCTACGCCTTTACCAAGCGACACACCTTTGCCAAGCGACACGCCCTTGCCAAGCGACACACCTTTGCCAAGCGACACACCTTTGCCAAGCGACACACCTTTGCCAAGCGACACGCCTTTGCCAAGCAACACGCCCTTGCCAAGCAACACGCCCTTGCCAACGGCAACGCCCTACCCTACCTCTCTCCCTGCGCCGCCCAATGTCATCATCAATGAGGTGATGGCCGCACCAACCCCTGGCGAGGATGAGTGGATAGAGCTGTATGTGCCGGATGCAAGCAGCTCAACGCCAATCACGCTTGAGGGGTGGACGGTGGAGCGTACCAGCCCAAGTGGTACCACCCGCACGCAGTCGCTGGAGACGATGGTCGTGGCTGATAAGCCGTTCGTGGTGTATACCTTTGCGGGGGGGATGTTGCCGAATGATGGCGCGACACTCGTCCTCGTTGATGCACATGGCCGCACGGTAGGCGATCCCTGCTCATACCCAAGCCTCGCCACCAATGCGGTCTATGCGCGGGGACAGGATGGCGGTGCCACGTGGACAGAGAGCTATCCACCATCGCCCAACGCGCCCAATCTCCCCGCGACTCCCACTCCTACCACCAATGCGACCACCATGCCAAGCGCAGAACCATCGCCATCATCAACGCAGGGGGCGGGGGAGGTCTTTGTGCCAACATCCACGCCAAAGCCCTCGGCAACCAACACGCCGGTGACCCCTTCGCCAACGGACACGCCACGCCCCTCTCCAACGCCGGTCACGCCAACAAATACGCCTTTACCAACCGATACGCCCACCTCTCCACCAACGCCTTCAATGCCCCCTGAACCGCCGTCGCTCGTCGTCAACGAGATATCGGCTGCGCCGTCGTCTGGCCAAGATGAGTGGATTGAGATATATAATCCCCATTCGGAAGAGGTAAAAATGGCAGAATTGATTATCGAGCGGACGGGGATGACCGGCGCAACACAAGAGCGTACAATGGGCGGGGTGGAAATTGCGTCGTATGGCTTTGTTGCCTACGCATTTCAGAGCGGGTTTTTGCCCAATGGCGGGGCTTCATTGCAGTTGTATGATGGGTATGAGAGGCGGGTGGGAGAACTTGTTATGTATCCGTCTCTTGGGCATGAGCAGGTCTATGCGCGGACGCGGGATGGGGGCGGGGAGTGGACAGACAGTTACCCGCCCTCGCCCAACGCCCCCAATCTCCCTGCTCCGCCCACGCCAACCGATACGCCGGAGCCGAGCAACACTCCTCGGCCAAGCAAGACCCCCCGTCCCAGCCGGACGCCGCGGCCAACTCATACTCCGCAGCCGACTGCCACTCCGAAGCCATCGCCATCGCGTATTGCTGCGGCATTGTTTGTTGCAACCGCGTCGCCGCTATCAACGCCTCCCGCTGACCAATCAACGACAGCCGTGACACCGCCACAATTGCCCACCCAGACAATGGCTCAGACAAGCCTTCCGACTGCTATCATCGCCCCGCCCTATGCCGAAGTGTCATCGCACACTGCACCATTGCCGACACCGCCCGCTGAGCCTATCCGCTACCAGTATGGCAACAGCGATCTCTATGGCTACCAACTGAAGCAGGGGAGCCGATATCAATACTCGCAGACGCTAAATGTGAGCGGCACGGTTGTGATTACCACCGCAGATCGCCTCCCACAGACGCAAACTGGTTTACCTCCCCTGCCGCGTCAGGAAATTGGGTTGCAGCCGTGGAGCATTCTGCTGATTGTAGTGGGGAGTGTGGTGGTTATTCTTGGAGGTGTTGCGACGATAGGGGTGTGGGCATATGACCGGCGGAAAACTCAAACCCTCATGCCGACCTATATGGTCGATGAGGCGGAAATCGTTGCCAAGCTGGAGGAAGTAGACGAAAAAAACCAGGGTGAAGATCGAATAGAGGAAGACGTGGAAGCGCAGGAGAATATCCTGAAAATGGATGAGGAACGAATGTGGCGGGGAGGGTGGGATTCGAACCCACGAAGGCCATAAGCCTTACTCATTTTCGAGACGAGCACATTCAACCACTCTGTCACCTCCCCGCGGGGAACATACATACCCCCCGCGTTGGTTGGAGCGAGGCGTACATCGGAATAATAACACAAAGAAGCGCTATGGGCAAGGCCACCTAAAATCGATCTACGTCGATCTGTATCGATCTACGTCGATCTGTATCGATCTACGTCGATCTGTATCGATCTACGTCGA
>CAZGLO010000055.1:0-23726 GCA_964526735.1 uncultured Chloroflexaceae bacterium
ACAGTGATCCTCTGGATGCGGAGCTGTCTGAGCAGCACATCGAGATGATTGCCCCACCCCACAAAAGCTGCAAGCGGAAGACGCAGGGTGGGCGACCATTGTGGCGGGCGGAGCGCCGCTGGAACGTCGAGCGAACCTTTGTCTGCAGAACTATCGCCGCCTGGTTGTCCGCTATGAGCATTATAATGTCAATTTTCTGGGGTTTGTCCAATTGGCCTGTGTCATCATTCTTCTACGGCAGGGTTAGAGATTTACAAGCCTAATCTGTCAGCTTCTTCCATATTCCTGTGACTTGATCGGAAAACTTCTTACGTACTGCTCCTGAATTTTCATCAACCCCGCTACGTCGCATCATTTCTTTGTATTTCTCATCCACCTCCTCCTTAAGTTTTTCTTCGGCTCCATCAATGAGATTTCCTTGCTCATCGTGGTACTTTCCACCACCTTCTCCTTTTGATTCATAGAGAAACCAACCTGCCCATTGCAACCTGTAGGGGTGTCTTTCCCCCGCGTTTAGACCTATCTGTATCTCCTCCTCTGTAAAGGTTCGGTCATGGGGGATGCTCAACAACTCTCTCGCCTCTTCCTCGCTCTGGAATCGCCCCAATCGTATATCTCTTAGATCGTTGAAAGGAAAGGCATCAAACCTAAAACGCTCGGCATAATTTTCTATTGGTTCATCACTAGAATATTGGGGAGAGGATCCGCAAGGTTTTCAAGAAAGGTTCTCTCTAGCTTTGCCAGATTAGAATCTCTTGGAAAGTCCTTGCGCGCTACCCGGATAACATCCAATACCTTCCCTTGTTTGTTGGCCTCACCCAGGATGGCATGCCAATTATCAATACCTCTCTCACTAAAGGCTATGCGTGTTTTGGACATACCTGCAGCATCCACGACCTCATACGATTCTTGTTTAGACGGATAGAGTCCAGCTAGCACATCATTCAAGTTGGTAAGGCTCTCATCCCATGCCATAATAATACCCTCCTAAATTACCGCTACCGCTGCCCATCACACGTTTCTGGCGACCACAGCCCTCGCTGGTTGATACGGGCTTCAATTTCGGCCCGTTCAAAGAGTTCTTGATAGGTATGTGGGCTTTCCGACTGAACGTGGGCATAGCCTTGCTGTGCCATCTCGTAGTTGAGGAATTGTTGGTTGGGGAGCCACACGTAATACCCTTGATTTTCCCCAGCCTCATTGGTGACTTCCTGGTAGAGCACGAACGATGCATCTTGCACCAGCGCTTGAAGGCCTTCGGTGGCTTCAGGGCCAAAGCACTCCACGCCGCCCGCGCCCGCGACCGGCGCATCGACACCTGCGAACCAGACGAGCGTATTAGTGCCATCTCCTGAGAGGGTAACATCAAGCGTATTGCCATCTACCACGCCGTTGAAGAGGGCCGGAAGCAGTCCCGATGGCATAGAGGGGTACAGCTCATCTGGCTGGAATGTTGCCTCGTTGACCAGCGTCCCACTTGCCCACCCTTCCGTATTGAGTGGCACACGGTTGGGGTGGCAATCGGCGGCAAGCTGTGTGACACGGAATTGATACCACCCACCCTGCTCCGCCAAAATCTCTACCTGGTCGCCTGGGCAGATCTGCCCTATCACCGTATCGGGTGCAATGCGTTGTGAAGAGCGCATATTTCCGCCATTCGCCACAAAACCAGTGCGCACCTCACCCGTAAAGCGCTTCACCAACGGCGATGCTTCGTCAAGCGGCGGCACCTCGGCAGGGAGGGTTGGCGTGGGTTCTTCGAGCACAGGCGGCTCATAAGGCGTGGCAGTGGGCGTGATTGTGTCGGTTGGGGTAAGTTCTCCAGTGCCGGGGGGCATACCGGCAGGAGTATTGCCGTCGCCGGTCGTGAGGGGAGCGGTAATGGGCGTGGTTGCGCCCGCCGTAGTGATGGGCGTTGTGCCGGTGATGGGCACTGTCCCCGCCGTGGAGGACGTGTCTCCGCCTGGCAGGAAGGGCAATTTGGCGTCTGAGAGGAAAAATAGCCCGCCTATCACTGCAAATGCGGCAACGACTATAATGGCAAATCCCGCCAGCAGCATCTTCTTACGCTTACCGGCTACCTCATCATCAAGCGCTTTGTCGTCATCGTCTTCGATATCGTCATCAATGTCGTCAACCTCGTCATCAGTAACGACAAACGACCTCCCATCCTCCTTATCATCCATCACCTCGTCTATCAAATCATCGTCGATCTCCTCTGCCAACTCCTCCTCCTCATCGTCTTCTTTAGCCTTTTTAGGGCGCTTTTTGAGGCGAGAAGGCAAAGAAGTGATTGTCGCAAGGAGCCGTTGGATAGGCGATTCGCGTTCCTCTTCCTCCTCCTCGTCACCGTTAAGGTCACCGGGGGTGAGGTCTGGCAGCGCGGCAAGAGGAGGCTCCGGCAATTCATCCCCCTCCTTCTCCACCACCGGCACGCCATTGGCAGAGGAAGATGGCTTCTTCGGGGCGGCAGAGAGGTCTTTCACCACTGCAGGACGCTGCGGCTTGACCAAGGAGAGCCGTGCCATCCCCTTTTTGGCCATAGTATTCTCCGGGTTGATGGAAAGCACCTTCTCCAAGCAATACCGCCGTTCGGCTTCTTGCTCCATCGTGCCAGAAAGCCATAACCACGCCTGTTCGTGGTCGGGATCGATGGAGAGCGCTTTGGCGAGATGCTTTTGCGCCGCCTCGACCTCTCCTTTGCGAATTGCGGCCACCGCCTGCTCAACAATCTGCTCTACCCGTCCTGAAGGGCCGTTGCCAGAAACCTCCATATTATGTTCCCCCTAGATATTGCTCAATCTGCCCACACCTCGCGCGGCACCCGTGGCAAGATAGCCGACACCACTTCGTAGTTAATAGTCCCCAGCCACCCCGCCACCTCATCCGCGCTGATACAATCATCCCCTTGCGAGCCAATCAGCACCACCGGATCGCCCCGCTTGACCCCCTCAATCCCCGTAACATCGATGAGCGCATAGTCCATACAGACGCGCCCCACCACCGGCGCACGCTTGCCCCGTATCAAGACTTCGTGCCACGGCGGGACGCGGCGGAAGCCATCGGCATAGCCAACGGGTATTGTGGCGATGGTTGAGGGGCGTGGCGTTATAAACGTGCAGCCGTAGGAGAGTGGCGACCCCGTCGGCAGCAGCTTGACCTGCGCAACGCTCGTATGGAAGGAAAGCACGGGCTTCATAGCGGGCGGGAGCGGGGTCTCATCCGACGGCGGCAGCCCATAGCAGGCGATGCCGGGGCGTACCATATCGAACCGCGCCTCTGGAAAGCGTAATGTCGCGGCACTATTGGCCATATGGATGATGGGAGGGCGTAATCCCGCCTGCGTAATCTCCCCAACCACCTCTTGGAAGCGGCTCAGTTGAAGGCGTGCAAACGATTCATCATTGCTATCGGCGGTGGCGAAGTGCGAATACATGCCTTCAACCCGCACCCGCGGCAGGCTGGCAATGGCGGCAAGCACCTCACCAACGTCGTGCGGCAGCAACCCCAATCGCCCCATCCCCGTATCGACCTTGATATGGACAGTGGCCTCTCGCTCAAGCGCGATTGCTGCATCGGAGAAGGCCCGCGCAACATCAAGGTCAAACACCGTACACGCCACATTGAGCAGGACGGCTTCGTGTGCTTGCCACGGCGGTGTGTAGCCCAATACGAGGATCGGCTCTGTGATATCGGCCTCCCGCAGGATGCGTGCTTCTCCCAGCGTCGCGACGGCGAACACCGTTGCCCCGCCTGCAGCCGCGGCTCGTGCCACTCGCACCGCCCCATGCCCATAGCCATCCGCCTTGATGACAGCCATCACCGGCACACCGGCAATCTCCCGCAAACAACGGATATTCTGCCCAATGGCGTCTAGGTCTATCTGGAGCCAGGTTGGCCGATCTGGCGCGCCTACCCGCACCGTCTTCCAGGCAGGTTCTTGGCGCATCAAACAATCGCGTGGGTTTTGTGTATCGTCAAGCAATCCAGCCACCACCCGCTCCATACGAGCCTTGGCACTGCCCTTGACGAGAATAAGATCGCCCTCGCCAATGTCTTCTGGCAGCGCGGCGAGCGTTGTTGTGGCCGTGTAGGTGACAGTCGTCTTGATGGTGGGCGAGGTGCGGGCGGCGTGCGATGTAGCAATCACCCCCCAATCACCCTTGCAGATGAGCATATCGGCGCTTGTGGCCGCCAACTCGCCAATATCATGCGCATGGACAGACGCTCCCCCCGCCCCCTCATCCCCCTCGCCAAGCACCGCGATACGCCGTTGGGCGGGGAGATTGGCAAGCGTATGCAACGCAGCCTTCACCGATGGCAATGCGGCACTACACGTGTCGTCAATGAGCAGTGCGCCGTTTTTGGCGGGGAGTGGGCGGAGTCGGCCATTCACCGGCTCAACGAGATGGAGCCGCTCAACAATATCTGCCAACGACATACCGCATACCAATGCGCCACCTATCGCCGCCAATGCGACAACAACCGCCGGTTCGCCAAGCAATGGGATAGAAACTTCAACGGTGGATGGCGGGGCGGAGATGGCCTCATGACCTTGCCACCGCAGTGTGAAGCGCGTCCCGTGGAGGGTATACGATACGGCAGATGCTTGCAGATGACATGCTTCTTGGCGGCCAAATGTCAGTATCTGTGCGGCAGTGCGCCCTTGCTCAATCATCTGGGCGATGGCAGGGTCGTCGCGGTGGAGGATGGCCCAGCCAGTAGGAGGAAGTGCTTCAATGAGGGCACCCTTTTCCCGCACCACGCCCTCCAACGAGCCAAACGACCGAATATGCGCTTCGCCAATGCTCGTGATGATGCCTATGTGCGGCGGGAAAAGAGAAGCCAGAGTCGCAATCTCGCCAAAGCGGTCAGTGCCATATTCAAGCACGGTATAGCGATGGTCTGGGGTCAGGCGGGCAAGGGCAATTGGCAGCCCCAAGAGCGAATTAAAGCTCTCCCGACTGGCAAAGGTATGCCCCTTCCCTGCCAACACCGTCGCCACTGCTTGTTTGGTTGAGGTTTTGCCCACACTCCCCGTCACGGCGACGACCGTCGGGTCGATGCGGCGGAGGTGTGCGGCGGCCCATTGCTGTAATACCGCTTCAGGGTCGTCCGCCACGATGATAGTTGCACCTGTGTCGGTTTCTCTATCGGCTTCTGTGCCAGAGGCGGGTGGCCACGAGCAGAGTACCCCCGTCGCACCGGCTTCGATTGCGGCAGAAATGTAGTCGTGCCCATCGGCGCGGGGGGTGTGCAGGGCAACAAATAGCTCACCAGGGCGGGTACGGCGTGAATCGTAGGAGATATCGGTGAATGACTGCGCATGGGCTTGTCCGTATACACGGCCACCCGCAGCGAGGAGATCATCAAGAGCAATCATAAGTCACTGGTACGTTAACTGATGCGTTAACGATGTGTTAACTGAAGAGTTCTTCGGCTTCAATGATGGACTGGGCAATGTCTTTCATCTTCACGCGGCGGTCACGGGCGCGTTGGCGCAACCGCTCGTAGGCGTCGCGCTCGTTGAGGTTGAGCCGCTTCATCAAAATGCCCTTCGCCCGCTCAATCATCTTGCGCGCTTCAAGGGCGTCTTGCAGTTCAGTCACCTCGGTGCGCAGCGTCTGCATCTCCTCAAACCGCGCAAGCGCAATGTTGATGGCCGGCGGGAGGTCGTTTTCGTTGATTGGCTTGACCAGATAGCCCATTGCACCGGCTTGTTCGGCTTTGCGGATGGTTTCAGGGTCGGCGTAGGCCGTCAGCATCAAGATAGGGACGTGATACTCCTTCAAGATGCGGGTGGCCGCTTCGGTGCCGTCCATTTCCGGCATCCGAAAGTCCATGATAATCACGTCTGGCTTGAGGCGGCTGGCGAGGGAGACCGCTTCGGCCCCCGACGACGCCACCCCCACCACGTGATAGCCCAATCCCTTCAATTGCTCTTCGAGGGTGAGCGCGACAAGCTCGTTGTCATCAGCAATCAATATGCGAGTTGTGGTCATAAAATAGTGCCCACTTGGTGATTATTCGTCTTGTTATTTGTGTTTCCTGTGGTTAACGCACGTCGAAGCGCATTGAACCACTATCATACCTCAATCCGTTCCTGCTCCGGCATTGGCTGCACTTCGGGTTGCTGCTCCGACTCTTGCTGCCCTTGCTGTGCCGCCTGTATGGCTTCGGCCTGCTCTTTGCGGATGTCGCGCAGGGTGGAGAGGTCTTGGATGCGTTCGGTGAAGAGCACGCCCTCAAGATGGTCAATCTCGTGCTGCGCAATCCACCCCAACGAGCCGCCTATCTTCCGCAGCCGTCGTTGTTTGCCGTTCAGCTCCTGATACTCTATGGTCACCCACTCTGAACGCGGGACATCGCCATACCAGCCGGGCAAACTGAGACAGCCCTCATTGCGGACAATCTCTTCCTTGCTATACTTGACGATCCGCGGGTTGATGAGCACATATTCCTCTGCTGGCTCAACCTCAATCTCGGTGCCATCCTCTTGCTTTTCGTAGGAGGCGGGGATGCCTATCACCACCAGCCGGATGTTGAGGCCTATCTGCGGGGCGGCAAGCCCAACCCCATCGTGGGCATACATCGTCTCAAACATGTCGGCAATCAGTTGTTTGAGGCGACGATCAGGCAGCTTGATAGGGCGGCATCGCGTTTTAAGAACCTTCTTTTCTTCAGGATTATCAATACGATAGACATAGCGTATGGCCATTGAATACACCTTTTCATCACTTATAGAACAATATCTATCAGATTATAGCACATGCATTGGGTCTACATCGAGAGTCCACCCGCGCATATCTCCAACCGCGTCAAGCAGCTTCGCCAATGCGTGAGGTGGGTTGTTGGGGTGCTCGCCCATCACCAGGAAGAGATGATAGCGCCACCGCTTGCGGACACGGTGGTGAAAGGCGGGGGCCGGGCCTACGATCGTGTAGTTGGCCAGCTGAAGCTGTTGGGCGTGGTGGCGGAGTTCGTTTGCCAGCCGCGCCGCCTCTGCGACGGCTTTGTGCTCTTTGGAGTGCGTGTAGAGCAGGCGCACCATACGGGTGAGGGGCGGGTAGGCTGCTTGCTGCCGAAAAGCTATCTCAGAGGCGTAAAACTGGTGGTAATCGTGCTCTTGAGCGGCCTGCAACGCATAATGCTCTGGGTTGTAGCTCTGGATAAGCACCTGCGAGTCGGCAGTACGTCGCCCCGCCCGCCCCGCCACCTGCGTCAGCAATTGAAATGTGCGCTCGCTGCAGCGGAAGTCGGGGAGGTGGAGGGCGGTGTCGGCGGCAATCACCCCAACAAGCGAGACATTCGGCAGATCGAGTCCTTTGGCAATCATCTGTGTGCCGATCAGGACATCGGCCTTACCATCAAGCATCAGCGAGAGGAACCGACCGTGTATCCCCTTGCCGACCGCCGTATCGCTATCCCAACGCAACAGCCGCGCCGTCGGCAGAAGGCGGGCGACTTCCTGCTCAACCCGCTGCGTGCCCGCGCCAAACGACTTGATGCGTTTGCTTGCGCATTCGGGGCAACGCGATGGCATCGCCACGTGGTAGGAGCAGGAGTGGCAGATGAGCGTTTGTTGCGGCTCAATGGCCATCTTGTGGCTCGTCGCCTGGCTGCTCTGGTCAGGGTAGTAGCCTTCGTAATGTCTCTGCGCTTGCCCTCGACCTTGACCTGGCGTATACTCCTCATGCATTGTCAAGCTGCTGTCGCACGATGGGCAACGCAGGACGTGGCCACAATCACGGCACAGCACAAATGTGGCTGCACCGCGGCGGTTGATGAACAGCATTGCTTGTTGCCCCTTCTCCACCACCGTCTGCAATGCTTCTTGCAGGGCGCGGCTGAAGATAGAGATATTACCGCTCCAAAGCTCCCGCCGCATATCGACGATGCGGGTGTGCGGTAGGGGAATGATGTCGGTATATGGCGTGCCGTCGGGGCGGTAGGCTTGTGTCACCCGCTCCCGCAGCTCCAAGAGCGTGGCGCGGCCAGTTTGCGCTGCATAGTAGCTTTCAATGCTTGGGGTGGCGCTGCCCAAGAGTATGACCGCCCCCGTCTCCACACCCATCTGTAGAGCGACATCGCGGGCGTGGTAGCGTGGAGTCGCATCGTTCTTATAGCTTGGTTCGTGCTCCTCATCCACCACGACCAGCCCCAGCCGAGTGAAGGGTGCCCCAACCGCCGAACGGCTGCCAATCACCAATGAAGCCTCTCCCCGCCGCACGCGCCGCCATTCATCGTAGCGCTCGCCGGGCGAGAGACGGCTGTGAAATACGGCGATGTGGTCAGGGAAACGCGCGGCAAATCGCCGTACGACCTGTGTCGTCAAGGCAATCTCCGGCACTAAGACCAGTGCCTGCATCCCCAACCGCAGAATGCGTGCTACTGCTCGCAGGTAAATCTCTGTTTTGCCGCTCCCCGTGATACCGTGCAGCAGAAAAGGTAGGTGAGGCGCGGGAGGAGGGTGATCGGCGGGCGCGGGAGGAGGGTGATCGGCGGGCGCGGGAGAAGTATCGTGAGCGGTGGCGAGCTGCTCAATCGCCTCCGAAATCTGCTTCCAGAGGTGGCGCTGCTTGTTGGTGAGGGTAGGGGGTTGGTCGGGCGGGGGTGGTTGGCCTTCTTCGCCATCGGTCGGGCGGCGGTAGACTTCGTTCGTCTCAATCGCGATGATGCCCTTCTGCTCAAGCGCATAGAGTACACTGCGTGGTACCCCCGTCGCGTCGCAGAGCGCGCGGGCAGAGACGATGTTTTCTCCTTGCTCCTCCGCAAAGCGTATCAGCCACTCAACCGCAATGCGTTGGCGGGGAGCCTTGCCAAGGCTTTCTAACACGGTGGCGTGCTCTTGCTTGGGGATAAGCAGCCCCACAAGCTGTTCCGTATGCGGCTGCACGGCGGGCGGAGTCGGCACCACCCGCCACGCAATCAGGCCACGTTTCGCCAACCGCGTACATAGGTGCGCAATGATGCGTTTGTGCTTGCGGATCGCGCGGGCAAGCGCTATCTCGCTCATTTCGCCCTGCTCCTGCAGCAAGGAGAGCGCCTGCTGTTCATCTTCCTTTAGGTCATCAAGAGAGATTGCTTTGCCTTCATCGGTAAGGCTCCAAAGCGCCGTCGCCGATTGCGAGACGCCCGTCGGGAAGAAAAGTTGTAAGGCCTGGTAGATCGGGGCGCGGTAGGTTTCGGCTATCCACCGTGCAAGCTGTATGCCCAACGGCGGGATGTGGGCATCAGGGGCAACCACATCGACGATATCACGCAGCGGGTGTGGGGAAGCCTCAAGGGAGGATAAGACCACCCCCTGCACCAGCTTATGCCGCAATGGTACCCACACCAGTTGCCCAGGCGAAATCTGGTCGGCGAGGAAGGGCGGGACGCGGTAATCGAACGTGCCGCTCCTCTTCCACGCGACCATCGCATCAACCGCCACCGTGACTATGGATTGTTGTTGTTCGCTCATGGTGTCTAGTGTAGCACGGCGGAGCAGGGAAGCAGCGCGGGACGGGGGAGATAATATGCCGCCTACGCTACACAGATGTGGTATACTCAACGTGTTACTGGCTCTCTCCCTGAAACATCTCTGTAGAGTCTTGATCTATGCAAAACGCACTATCCGTATCGTCATCGGCTGAAGAACAATCGCACAGCACATCTCCCAATCAATCTGACCATGCTAACCACCCCAACCACGGCTCCGGCGGGGCACATGGCGGCGACACACAGCGGTCGTGGCTCACGGTTGAGCATGGGCTTTACCTCCTCATCGGCATCGCGGCGGTGGTGATGCACCTGTGGGGGTTGGGAGACCGGGCGCTCCACCATGACGAAACGCTCCACGCGGTCTACTCGTGGAACATCTATACTGGCAAAGGATACATGCACGACCCGCTGCTCCACGGCCCATTTCTCTACTACTTCGGAGCGGCGATGTACTTCCTCTTTGGAGACACCGATACCACTGCACGGCTTGGGTTTGCCATCTTCGGCATCATCCTGACCCTCCTGCCCTTCCTGATACGGCGGGAGATAGGCCGTCCGGCGGCATTATTTGCATCGTTGGCCTTGCTCATCTCGCCTGCATTTCTCTATATGGGGCGATTGGCGCGCCACGATATCTATTCAGTCGTCTTTGAGCTGCTTGTGGTGATTGGTATCGTGCGTTATGCCGCCACTCACCGTGCGGGGTGGCTCTACCTGGGAGCAGCCGCGCTCGGCCTGATGATTGCCAATCAAGAGACGGCCTATCTTTTCCTGCTGATTATCGGTATCCCGCTGATTGCGACATTCTTGTGGTATACCTACCGTCCGGCCTTCGCTATCCTCGCTGCCACGGCCGTCGCGATTGCGCTATTTGTGTTTGTGCTGCCGGGCGAGGCGAAGACCGATGGCTCGAACAACGCCGTCCGCAATCCTTCTACCAACCAGATAGAAGTGCAATCTCCGGGGCCATTGTTTGGGTGGGGGCCGTTGGAGACCGCCGATAATAGCTATGCATTGCGTGTGCGCCACCGCGCCGACAACGATGCAGGCCGGTCGCTTGGCGAGAACCTCGTTCTCTACCTCTCCGACCTCTGGCATTTCTTCCGACACCCGGCCATCATCCTGTCGATGGTGGTGGGCATTGGCTCATTGGCAAGCATGATATGGCTGATCTGGTGGCGGAAGGATAAGGGTGGCACCACACCATGGCAATATGCCCGCCAACGCAATCACCCCGTGATCCGTGCCTATGCCAGTTTGGTGCAGGATAAGCGGGTATTGGTGGCCTTCCTGATTTTCTTTGGCCTCTACACGGTACTTTTTACCGCTTTCTTCTCCAATTCGTTGGGCATTATCACCGGCACGACCGGCTCATTGCTCTACTGGCTCGCCCAACACAACGTTGAGCGTGGCAGTCAGCCGCTACACTACTACGGCATCCTGCTCTTCATCTACGAAATTCTCCCGCTGCTATGGGCAATTGTCGGAATGGGTATCGTTGGTACCGCGCTCTCCCGCCGCGTCGATTGGCAGCACAATGCGCAATGGCAGTGGGTGGTGGCGCAATGGCGGCGGCTTTTGCAGCAGCAGTGGGCACAAAACCTCATCCAGGGGAAGATCGGCGCATTCTTCCGCGGCATTGGGCGGGTGATTGGCGCGGTACGCTCGTTCTTCTGGATGCCCCCCGTGGCGGGAGAGGCCGCTGGAGAGGCTAATGAAGAGGCCACAGACAAATCTATTGAGCCTACGACTGCCCCCCACCACGATCTGCCCCACACCCTCTATCTGCCACTATTCCTGATATGGTGGTCGATTGCGGCGTTTGGTATCTATTCGTGGGCGGGGGAGAAGATGCCGTGGTTGAGCATTCACCTGGCGCTCCCCATAACGCTGCTTGGCGCGTGGGCGTGTGAGCAGATATTCTTCCGCCAAAAGACCCCTATCCCGCTTTTTGCCCCATCGCACCGGCTCAAGCTGTTGGTCTTTATGGGGTTTTTCTTCATTGCGAGCGGCCTTATCTACACCGTGATGACGACGTTCGTCGGCTCAGATGTGGAGACCGATATCCCCGGCGTCCTGCTTGTCTTCCTGATATTGGTGCTGATTGTGATGCTGATTGTGGCATCGGGGATCAATTGGGGATGGAAGTGGTCATTGAGTGCGGTGGCGCTTTGCATTACGCTGGTGGGGGGGATGTATACCATCCGCAACACACACCGCCTCTCCTACCGCATTGGCGATGTGCCCCGCGAGATGATGATCTACACGCAGACTTCTCCCGATGTGGCGCGGATAGCGCGGCGGCTTGAGGAGATCTCCATCCGGCGGACGGGGGGGCTTGATATGGCCATCCTCTACGACAACGAGACGGTGTGGCAGTGGTATCTCCGCAACTTCCCCAACGCCAAGCATACAGGCACGACCATCAGCAAGCCGCCCGACAGCGATGTGCAGGCGGTGCTCATCCTGCGGGAGAATGTCGTCAGCAGCGAAGCAACCCGCGCCAACCTTGAGGGCTTCCTGATGCAGCGCTACCCCTTGCGGTGGTGGTTCCCCGAAGATGCAATCTACCGGTTGCGGGAGGGGTGGACAACCAAACCAATTGAAAATGCGTCGCTTCTTGCCCGTATGATCCGCGCGCCCTTCAATGATGAGACATTGTCGGACGTGTGGCAGTTTTTCCTCTACCGCAACCCCAATGCACCGCTCGGATCGACAGACTTTTTTGTTGCGGTTCGCCCTGGTATCGCCGACCAACTGAGTTTGGGTTTTGGACAGCAGTGAGCAAGACATTTTATGGCTACAGAGAGACTATCATCACCACCGCGCTCTTGGCTTGAGCGCACCATTGCGTCAAACGCATCTGTTTTCAATACGCTCAATACGGAAGTCATCGCCTACCTCGTCCTGATCGTGCTGAGCTTCATTGCTCATCTGTGGGGGCTTGGCACGATGGCGATGCACCACGATGAAGCCATTCATGCGTGGTCGACGTGGAATTTCTACACCGGCAAAGGGGGCTTTACCTGCGCCAATGGCGGCACCTCTGCCACCTACTGCTACGATCCGGTCTACCACGGGCCATCGCTCTACATCCTTGGGCTGCTCTCATTCTTCCTATTTGGCGATGGCGATGCCCAATCGCGTTTGCCGATGGCGATGGCTGGAGTCGGGTTAGTGGCGTCCTGCTGGATGCTGCGGCCACTGATAGGCAAGCGGAGCGCGTTTGTTGCGGCGATATTGCTTGGTTTTTCGCCATCGCTGCTCTATTTCACCCGCTTCAACCGCCACGACGGGCTGATGGTGCTGTGGGAGCTATGGATGGTCATTGGGGCGGTGGCGTTTTTGCGCACTGGCAAGCCCCGCTACCTCTACCTGCTTGCCGCAAGCATTGCCTTGGCGATAGGGACGCACGAACTCTACTACATCGTCTTCTTTATCTTTGGGATGTTCGTATTGGTGCGCCTCATTGCCGAAAGTAATTTCCAGCGGTTCTTAAGCGCTGGGCTGCTGAGCGCCATCGGGGCGTGTATTGGCCTTATCATCATCAACCCGCCCTTGCCTTTTGGCAGCGGGCTGTATCTTGGGGAACACGCCTTCCTCATCGGCACGACGTTACTGCTTTTATGGCTTTCACAGCACGTCTGGCCCCGCGAGCCGCTCTTGATACCGCGGCTGCACTATTTGTGGTATGAGCAGCGCCGGACGTTGTGGATTGCCGTCAGCATCCTCGTGTCGCTCTACGTGGTGATGTACACGACGTTCTTTACCTACCCACGCGGCGCAATCGACGGGTTGTATGCTGGTTTGGCCTATTGGTTGGGGAGCCAGCACGAGTTTGCGCGCGGCGATCAGCCGTGGTACTACTACCTGATGCAGTTGCCCCTCTACGAGCCGCTGGGCATTGTGGGCGGCATTGGGGCGGCAATCTATCTCTATTCCAAGCACTTCTCACGGCGGGCGCGGAAGATATTAAGCCCATATATCCCGCAGCTCGATCAGCAGGAAGAGATGCAGGCCGATTCTGCCGCCACAGAGCCATCTACAGAGCCGCCTACAGAGGCAAAGTCATCTACAGAGGGTTCCACAGAGCCATCTGCGGAAGCTGAACCATCTACTACATCCGCCACATCCGCGGCTCACCCCTCAATCACGTTGCCATCTTCTGAGTCGGTCGTGGCTATGATGCCCTTGCTGCTCATTTTCTGGTACATCAGCGCGACAGTGATTTTCTCTTGGGCGGGGGAGAAAATGCCGTGGTTGTTGGTGCATATGTCGCTCCCCGGCAACCTGATTGCGGCATGGACGATTGGTCGGCTCATCCCCACAAAGCAGGACGTCGTTGGCGTCAATGCTTCCGATGACACCGACGACACCCCCGAATCTGCCAATACAACGGGCAATGGCGTGAGCAAGAGTCAACGCATTGTCGCGGCTATCTTGGTGCCGCCTGTCGTTGCATTGACAGTGATTGCGTTTAGTGTGGCGTTTTGGCGCATTGGGATGCCAAGTGGCGAGGGTCAGCAGGCGCAGATGAACCTCCTCCAGGCCTTGGTACCGCTCTTGGCGGGTGGCGCGCTCATCTATGTGCTATGGCTCTTTGCCCGTCGGATAGGGACAAAGACGGTGTTTTCGCTGGTAGGGATGACGGGGGCATTGGTGTTGGGCGCGTATATGCTCCGCTCGACGTGGCTCGTCGTCTACCACCACCCCGACACGCCCATTGAGCCGCTCATCTACACGCAATCATCGCCTGATGTGCCGCGTTATGTTGAAGATTTCAAGGAAATGTCCATCAACCTGGCCCGCAACCACCGCTCTGCGAAGGATGTGACTGGCGGCTACTCAATGCCCATCATTGCGGACAGCGGCGATAAGAGCGGGGGTGGGTCGTTGGCGTGGCCTTATCAATGGTATTTCCGCCGCTTCACGAACATTTCGTGGATGAAATCGGAAGTATACAGCTCGCCCACCGATAAGACCTTCCAGGTGGATATGCCGAACGGCTCAAAAGAGCTTGCGCCGGTGGTGATGCTTTACCAGTCGCATATCAACGAAGAGTTGCGCACCTACCTCGAACAGCATTATGTGCGGCCGTATGGCGATGGCGGGGTGCTCAATTGGTGGTTCCCAGAGGGCAATAAGTGCTCGCCCTCAAGCCCGGGCTATAAGCGCTTCTACTACAACAGTTGGATGCACAAAGAGGCCTATACCAAGCCCGCGTCGGAAAATGGCTGCGGCAACGATATTTCTGACCAGCTTGAGCCGCCGTGGGCACCGCTTTTGTGGCCACTCCAGTTGGAGCATTGGCAAACGCTCAAGGACTACATACTCTACCGCGACCTGCCAAGCGAATTGCAACTTGGTTCGCGTGATTTAGTGGTGTGGGTGCGGAGCGATTTGGTGCAAGGTGTTCCCAGCGAAGGCAGTGCCTCGGGAGTGTCCAACCACATCCGGCTGGTTGCTGAGCAGTCGTATGGCGAGAAGGAAGGGTTGCAAGGCCCAACCGGCATCGCAGTCGGCGAGGATGGCACAATCTATGTCGCCGATACGCAAAATCACCGCATTCTCGTGTTTGATGAGGATGGTGACCTTGAGGAGACGTACGGCGAGTATGGCGATGGAAAGTGGGAATTCAATGAGCCGCGCGGCGTTGCGGTGGATGAGGATGATAACCTCTATGTCGCCGATACGTGGAATGCACGGGTGGTCAAAATCAGCGCAAAGGGCACGTGGCTTGATACGTGGGGCACAGGAACGGAAACCCTCGGCGGCGGTCGGATGGCAACACAGACCGGCGGCACGCAAGAAGGCAACGCCAAAAACCCCCTCGGCTTCTTTGGCCCGCGCGGCATCTACGTGGATGACGAGGGCAATGTCTACATCGCTGATACGGGCAATAAGCGCATCGTCGTGACTGATAACGAGGGCGAATTCCTCTACCAATGGGGGTATGCAGGCAGTGGCCACGGCCAATTCAATGAGCCGACCAACATTGGTATCGACAAGCGGGGCAATGTCTATGTGGCCGATACGTGGAATGGCCGCGTGCAGGTCTTCCCCAAGGGGTCAGATGGCCAGGTCTTACCCACGCCAGAAATCACGTGGCAGATCAGTGGGTGGAACCCAGACACCTATGATGACCCGTCGCTTGGGGTAAACCCCGATGGCGATGTGTATGCGAGTGTGCCCAAACAGCACGCCATCCTCGCAACCAATATGCGTGGCGATGTACTGCTGCGGTGGGGCGGGACAGGCAATGACCTTGCGTCGCTCAACTCTCCGAGTGGCGTCACGGTCGGGCCGGAGGGTGATGTTTACGTGGTAGACCGCTCCGCCAACCGCATCCTGCGGTTTAAGATGCCGGATGTGCAACCGGCACATGCCAAATAGCTGCTAGAGGCTATCTAGGCTGCACAGGGTGGGGGTTCCGACCTAGTTCTTGTAGGCGCGGAAGTCCCACCCTTTCGACACCACCCGCCCGCTCTCGCCGCGGTCGTAGAGGAAAATCACCGGCACTTCGGAGTCGGGGTCGTAGGTATTGATTTCCTCTTGCGTCTCTGATGAGGGCGTTGCGCCTGCCTCTAGCAAGTCGTCGTAGGTGAGATAGTAGAGCGTGGGGACTTCCCCGCGCCGCCAGCCGAGCGGGCCGCGGAGGTCGAAGAGGAGTGTCCCGCGCCCGCGCCGCCGAAAGTAATCAAACCCGATGTTGAGCAGGTCATCGGCCATCAATTTGAGGAATACCTCTTCAATATCATCGTCTTTCGCCCACGGATCGTGGATGAGTGCTTCTAATTTGCGTAATTCCTCGCTTTTTTCATTCCCAAGAGAGCCAAATTCCACGAAATTCTCTCTTTCTATGCCAAAAAAAACAGAAAAAGGACGGGCAGCGACGTTTTTCCTCACGGATTGTGCGTGCTTCCACGTCCTTCCACGCCCTTCCACGTCCTTCCTCTGTTCCACGTCGATATTACCCTTCTAATAGCAGCAGTTCTGGGTCTTCGAGCAGCTCTTTCACCCGCACCAGGAAGCTCACCGAGTCCTTGCCATCAACGATGCGGTGGTCATATGACAGCGCCACATACATCATCGGGCGGATGGTGATCTCCCCATCGACCACAACCGGCCGCTGCTCAATCTTGTGCATCCCCAATATCCCCACTTGTGGCGCATTGAGAATAGGAGTGGACATCAATGAGCCAAACACGCCTCCATTTGTGATGCTAAACGACCCGCCTTGCAGCTCTTCCAGCGTGATGGTGTTATTGCGGGCGCGTTCGGCAAGGCTCATAATGTCGCGCTCTATCTGCGCAAAGGTCTTGCGGTCGGCATCGCGCACCACCGGCACCAACAAGCCAGATTCGGTGCTCACCGCCACACTGATATCGTAGTAGTGCTTGAGGACAATCTCCTCGCCCTGAATTTCTGCGTTCAGGTAGGGAAATTGCTTCAGCGCGCCGACAACCGCCTTCACGAAAAAGGACATAAACCCAAGATTGACATCGTGTCGTTCCTTGAAGCGCTCTTTGCGACGCTTGCGCACTTGTGTCAATGCGTGCATATCTATCTCATTGAACGTCGTCAAGATGGCCGCATTGCGCTGCACTTCCACCAACCGCTGCGCAATCACCTGACGGCGGCGCGGCATCTTGATACGCTCTTCCTGCCGATCTCCCCCTGCCACCGCAGAGCCACTTGCTTGGGGAGCGGGAGCGCTCGCTGGTGGTGATGAGGGCGCGGTCGGTGTGGGAGCAGGGGTGGCCGGTTGGGGCGGGACGGCGGCAGGGGGCGGCTGCATCTGCGAAAGCACATCGCCCTTGGTGACGCGCCCACCCGGGCCACTCCCCTTCACGCCCTGGATGTTGATGGCGTGCTCTTTGGCGAGGTTTTGCGCGACGGGCGTGGCGGATGGCTCTGGTTGTTTGCCCTTACTTGCTGTTCCCGCGTCGGTCGAGCCGAGATCCTCTGGCACAATCGACGAGGCGGGCCTCCGTGGGGGGGCCGCACCCTCAAGACCCGCTGATGGTGCGGGCGGAGGAGGAGTAGGTTCCTGTTGGGCAGGGGCAGGAGGCGCGGAAGAGGATGTGGCGGGTGCGGTTGAGCCATCTCCGCCACCACTCCCCCCGTCCAGCGTCCCAACGACGTCGCCAATCTGAACCGTATCCCCTTCCCGCTTGGCAATCGATGCCAGGACACCAGATTGCTCTGCCGACACTTCAAGGTTGACTTTGTCGGTCTCGAGTTCCAGGATCGGCTCGCCGGTTGTGACCGACTCGCCCTCTTGTTTGAGCCATTTGCTGATGGTCGCTTCGACGATTGACTCGCCCAATGCTGGTACTCGTATCTCGGTTGACATAGGGTCTCGTTATCCTTTCTCACTGTTCGCACTGTACACTACAATGCGATACCTGCGATGTCCGCAACGCTTGTCTGTTTCATATTGTCTGCTTGGCGGTCGTGGCCACGCGCAGTTTTTGGCGCGCGGTGGCGCGATAGCCGCTAATGGAAGCTCACGACTTCTCGCAAAATACGTGATTGCTCTTGCTTGTGGAGGCTCAAACTCCCCTCCGCCGGGCTTGCCGACTCCGGTCGTCCGCAGTAGCGGATGGGGATGGGCACTGAGTGGCGGTGGGTGGCGATGCGGGCCGCCAACTCACGCAACCGCGGCTCCATATACGTCCATGCGCCCATATTGTGCGGTTCTTCCTGCAGCCACACAATCTCCTCTATGTTGGGATATTGGTTGATGACCACCTCCAGGTCGTCGATGGGGAGGGGGTAGAGTTCCTCCACCCGCGCGGCGGCTATCTTCGGCGGCAGGGGAGCTTCTTCCGTACCGTTGCTGATCAAGTCCATATAGACCTTGCCACTGCAGAGTATCAACCGCACCACCTCCCGCGGGTTGTCGCTGCCGGAGAGAGGCGGCAACACCGGATAGAATTTGCCTTCTGCCAAGTCCTCAAGCGACGAAGCGGCCAACGGGTTGCGCAGGAGGCTCTTGGGCGTCATCACGATGAGGGGGCGCGGGTCGCTTTGCAGCATAGAGGCCTGCCGCCGCAAGAGATGGTAATATTGCGCCGCCGTCGTGCAGTTGACAATGCGGACGTTGTTATCTGCCGCAAGCTGCAGGAACCGCTCCAAGCGCGCGCTGGAATGTTCCGGGCCTTGGCCTTCGTAGCCGTGCGGCAGCAAAAGCACCAATGCAGGTGTTTGGCCCCACTTCGCCGCCCCGGACACGATAAATTGGTCAATGACGATTTGCGCACCGTTGCAGAAGTCGCCAAATTGCGCCTCCCACAGCACCAGCACATCCGGTGCGTGCGAGCTATAGCCATACTCAAAGCCAAGCGTGGCATTTTCAGAGAGCGGGCTGTTGTAGACAGCAAATGCTGCCTGCGACTGCTCGAACGACTGCAGCGGGACGTGTCGCTGCCCCGTCTCCACATCGTGCAGCACCAAATGGCGTTGGCTAAAGGTACCGCGCTCCACATCCTGGCCCGTCAGCCGGATAGGTGTGCCACTTGAGAGTATCGTCGCGAAGGCAAGTTGCTCTGCGTGCGCCCAATCAATGCCATCGTGCTGTTCGCGGATAGTGCGCCGCCGCTCGATCTGCTTTGCCAACTTCGGCTGCGGGTTGAACCCCTCTGGCATCTGCAAGAGCGAGTCGTCAAGCTCAACCAACTGTTCGCGGGAGACGTGCTGCGGCTCTGAGACGGGGCGGTGCAGCAAAGTGTTGACTGACATGGCCATCGTGGCCTCAATGCGGCCACCCTTGTTGACCTCATGCAGTGCCCGCTGCAGCCGAGACCACACCCGCTCAACCATCTTATCGGCCTCGCCCGCCGCAATCACGCCCTCCTCCTCAAGGCGACGTGCCCACAGTTCGCGCACCGTGGGGTGCGGGGTGATACGGTCGTACATCAGCGGCTGGGTGAAGGAGGGTTCATCGCCTTCGTTGTGCCCCCATCGGCGATATCCCACCAGGTCAATCACAAAATCCTTGTGGAAGCGTTCGCGGTAGGCCCACGCCATCCGCGTCGCCACGATACACGCCATCGGGTCATCGGCGTTGACGTGCACGATAGGGATGGCAAACCCCTTGGCAAGGTCGCTGGCGTAGAGGGTCGACCGCGAGTCGCGCCAGTTGGTCGTAAAGCCGATCTGGTTGTTGATGATGATGTGTATCGTCCCGCCAATGTGGTAGCCACATAGGTGTGAGAGATTTAGCGACTCGGCCACCATCCCCTGCCCCGGAAACGACGCATCGCCGTGGATGAGCACCGGCAATGAGGCATTTTGGTCGGTGATAGGGATCCCAGGCTTGTTGCGGTGTTCTTGTGCCGCCCGCGCCCGCCCCTTGACCACGGGATTGATAGACTCGAGGTGGCTGGGGTTGGGGCTGAGGGTGAGAGGCATTTCAAAGATGCCGCTCTCACGGTAGGCGCGCCGCGCCCCCAAATGATACTTGACATCGCCCGTCCACCCCTGGTAGGTGCCTTTATTGTAGTAGTTTGGCCCTTGAAACTCCGCCAAGATAGCGCTGTAGGGCTTGCCCAAGATGTGCGCAAGCACGTTGAGCCGCCCGCGGTGCGCCATCCCGATCACCACTTCGTGCGTGCCGGCGGTGGCCGATTGGTGGATGACGGAGTTGAGGATGGGGATCAACATATCGTTGCCCTCAATCGAGAACCGTTTTTGGCCCGGGTAGATTTGGTGCAGGAAGCGCTCAAACGACTCGGTCTCCGTCAAGCGCTCCAAAATCTCCCGCTTGCACTGATCCTCAAACGGCTCAAAGAAGCGCCGCGTCTCCGCCGACCGGCGTATCCACGCGCGTTCCTCGTGAACCTGCACGTGGTCATCCTCATAGCCTATCGTACCGCAATAGACCTCGCGCATCAGCTCAATGGCCTCAAGCGCGTTCTTTGCCTCTTTGGCCAATGGGCTGCGCACGACGTTTGCAGGCAGCCGCATCAGCTTGTCGGGAGAGAGTTCTTGCGACTCGAGGGAGAGACCTGGGTCGCCGGGTGGTGGGCTGCCAAGCGGGTCTATTTTGGCGGCGAGATGGCCAATCTCCCGAATAAAGCGCACCAACCGCGCCGCGCTCACAATGTCGGGGATATGCGACTCCACCACTTCACCAAGCGTCCGGCTGCGTTTGGTGATGGCTCCTTCCTCATCCACGATAGATTCTTCTACCATGTTGCTGCTATTGTCACTCGGACGGCCATCAGATGGCCTTGTCATCCCCCACTCTTGCACGGCGTCGTGGGAAGGAGACATGGAAGTGGTGGGCGGGGCAGAGGGAGATGGAACAGGAGATGGAGACGATGCCTGTTGTTCCTGCATTGGTGACCCGGACGATTGGCCAGTTGGTTGGCCTATGCCATCAGATGGCGTCAGACTATCAAAAGGCGTCAGACTATCAAAAAAGGCACGGGTTTGCGGATCGACCGACTGCGGATCGGCGCGATATTGCTCATAGCGTTCAAGCATATAGCCAGCGTTTGGCCCGTGAAACAGATCAAGAGCATTCATATCATTCCCTCAAAAGCATACATAGGGTTAGATAGCCTATCATTTAGGAAGATTCTATTCTGCGCACCGCTCACTCCAGGGCAGATAGATATCAACAGTCGTTCCTTCTCGCTTCTTGCTCGACACTTTGATGGTACCAGAATGCTGTTCGATGATTTGCTTGCTCAGATAGAGACCAATACCCACGCCGTGGCTCTTGTTGGAGTGGAATGGCTCGAACAACTGTGAGATCTGGTCGTAGCTCATCCCAACGCCAGTATCTTGGATACTCACGTGGCACACAGAGTAGGGCGAGTCTTCATCCTCCCGCTGCAAACCAGTCGCGATGGTGACGCTCCCGCCGTCGGGCATCGCTTCCTGTGCATTGAAGACGATACCCAGGAAGACTTGGAAGAGCGAGTCGCGTTGGCCGTAGATGAGCGGGATCTTCTCATCAAGCTGCATATCGACCGTCACCTGATGCCGCTCAAAGCTCTGCTCCACAAAGCGCTCTATCTCCTGCAGCAGGTCGTTGACATCAAGGCAATCCCACGCGGTCGTTTTGGGCGATTGGTAGAGGTGCGAGAGGCTCTTGAGCGTGCGCTCCATGCGGTCGAGGTTGAGCTGGGCCTGCTTGAGCTTCTGGCGGGAGTCTTCAGAGAGCGATTCTTCGGCACTGCAAGAGGAAACGTTCTCCAACGCCTCTTGCAGCGGCATATCGATATCGTGCACCACCCGCGACGTGAGGTTGCCCAAGATGCTTTGCTGGTCTTGCAGCAGCATCCGGCGGTGAAGCTCTTCCTGGTAGGTCACATCAAGCCACCGCTCCACATAAAACTCCACTTCATCATCGTCATTGGTCACAGAGATACGAGTCACCTCATACCACCGTCGTTGGCCAATGGAGTTGGTACACAAGACACGCATGGTTTTGGCCTTGCTGGTCTGTGGTAGGAACATCTGCGTGGGGGAACGCACCTCCACCTGCAAATCGCCCCGCTCCTCTAGCTCTTCCCAGATACCGGGGAGATTTTCGCCCACCACATTGCGGGGGTGGCGGCCCAAGATCGCGTAGCAAAAGGCGTTGTTTGCCGCAAGCAGCACCTCTTGCGTGTCCATCAAGACAAGCCCTTCGGTCAGGTTGTCGAAAACGACCCGCAAAAAGTCGCGGCTGCGCTGCAAGAGGTATGTCCGCTCCTCAACCAGCGCTTCAAGCGTTTCGGTATACTTCTTCATCTGATCGACCAGCCGCATGTTGGCGCACGTCGCCGCGACGACATTGGTAAACGTCGTCAGCATCGACCAAACACTGGCAGGGAAGGAAATCCCCTCCTCTTCCGTGCGCACCAGCACCATCGCGCCGATGGTCTCGCCGCTATAGACCAACGGCAAGGCAATCAACGACTTGACTGGCCGCTCATGTTCGTCCGTAACGATGTTTTTCTTTTCCCACGCGGTGCGCGCCGCCAACGTGGCCCGTTTCAAGACCGACCGTTGGCTCAATTGCGAGAGCGGGTGCGGGACAGAAACCGGCGACAACGTGTTGCCCTCATCCTTGACCAGGAAGAGGAGCCCATAGGTGATATCGAAGATAGAGGTCACCTTCTCTTGGATCATGGTCGCCAAATCGTCGTAGGTTTGCTCGGAAGCGAGAAACGGGCTTAACGAAAAGAGGGCCAATGCCTGCTCTCGACGTTGGCTTTCTTCGAGATAGCGACGTGCCGATCCAAAGGCAACCCCAGCCTGTGCAGCAACTCCTTCCATCAAGATGAGATCACGGCTTGAGAAATGATTGGGCGTAGGGTGATAGATAGTCAGCACGCCAAGGGCTGTCTGCGCTTGGCGGATGGGTAATACAATCGCGCTGCCATTTTTCTGCCACTCGGCGTAAGGGATCCAGCGTTTATCGCGGGAGACATCTGGCAGGACGACGCTCCGCCCATGGCGCAACACCCATCCGGCCAAGCCGCGGTCGAGCACTGCCTTGGTCACCATGGAGGTGATCTGCCGCACATCGCCATCGCGCAAGCTCATCGCCAGCTCAACCGAACCATCCGATGTTACCAATACCACGCTTGCATTGGACACCCCCAAGTTGTTGGCCATCACCCGCAACATACGCTCAACGATAATCGATGGTTCAAGGGTTTCGCGAAACTCAATCGAGAGCTGCAACAAGAGCGATGCTTGCTGCAATTCTTCGTCGAGGGCTTCGGTGTCGCCAGACAACATCCGGTTGCGTGCGTGTTCGCTGATCGTAGAGAGATGATCTTCCGAGACAAACGCTTCCATCGATTCGTCCGAATGGTGATGCCTGAGGTTGCGTGCTTCTACGGATTGCTGCAGTTGGAGCACCATATCCACAAGCTCAGGCACAGAAAGGCGTTGGAGTTCTTCTCGCTTCATTTTGCAAGCTCCACGAGCATTCAAAACGGTAGGGTTTAGATCTTCACGAACCAATGATACTACCAATCAACAGCATCGCAAAGACTACTAGTGGAGGTAGCGCTGCGCCGTACTTTAGCGGGGTTGCACTTTTTCCATAGTATAATATACTGTTATAGATAGCCATTTTTCCATTATATCGTATGTATCGTATCAAACACAACGTTGCCAGAGAAACACGACACAGGTCGCACACGGTCGCACACGGTCGCACACGATATGTCGGCTTGCTCACCGAATCTTACGCGGTGGAAGCCACGCCACTTCAGTGGCAGTGGAGGAAA
>CAZGLO010000056.1:0-23648 GCA_964526735.1 uncultured Chloroflexaceae bacterium
GACGGGTGGAGGAGCGAGCACAAGCCCAGGTGCTTTAGCTCTGGGTAGCTGACCTTCTATAGTGCATCGAAAAACTGTACAAAAATTTCTCAAAATCTTTCGTTCTTCATATAGAGCTAGAATTTGTTTTACTTGGGGCTGCTGAGTTATGATCATACCTGTGGCGTCCGCTCCTTCTCTCTCTGCGTATCTAGATCCTGCCCTAGAAGCGCAACTTATTTACGACAGAGATCTACCAGGTCATATACGTGCACACTTGGCACGAGAGCTTCGCCACACGCTCGCCTCGTGCGCCGCATATATCCCTACTCAGCTTGTTCTCAAACAGCTTCACGACCCACACCCCGGTCGGGTGCATGGTGAATTTTGGCAAGGCAGCCTGCTCTTTGCCGACCTCAGTGGGTTCACCTCTCTTTCTTCCACGCTGAGTAGTTTGGGCAAACAAGGGTCTGAAGAAGTCAGTACGGTGGTCAATCGCCTGTTTAACGACCTTGTCGCCGAAGTGCTTATCCACCAGGGTGCGCTGCTCAAATTTGGGGGTGATGCGCTCACGGCTTTCTTTGATTCTGCCACGCTTGGCCCGCTCCATGCTGCCGCCGCCACTCGCACCGCATTGGCGATGCAAGAGCGGATGCAAGCCTTTAGCCAGCTCAAGACGCGCAAAGGTGTTTTCCGATTGCAATTGCGGGTGGGGGTGCATAGTGGGCGGGTGTTTGCTGCCGAAGTTGGTGATGAGAGCCACGTTGAGCTGGTGGTAACCGGCTCCGAGGTCAACCGCGTCGCGACCGCGCAAGAGATAGCCGCGCCCGGCGAAGTGGTCATCTCCGATTATACGGCTGAGCTGCTTGAAGGCGCATTGCTTCTCCCGCGGAAGGCAGGGTTTCAGAGCATTGTCTCGCTGCCAAATGTCACTCTCCCCTCGCCCCCGCCTGACCCCACTGCCCTCGACGGCCCAGATGATGTTGTCACCCTTGAACTGCTTGCGCAGCAGGTGGCGGCATTGCGACCTTACTTGGTGCGGTCGCTACCGAGTCGCTTCCTTGACCCATCTGCGTCGGAGCGGGGAGAATTTCGGCCTGTCACCGTGCTTTTCGCCAATTTCCACGACTTCAGCGCTATCTTGGAGAAGCTGGGAGAGGAGGCAGATACCGCCGCCAAGGTGCTTAATGCCTATTTCCAGCGCGCGCAACAGGTAGTACACCGCTACGATGGCATCGTCAACAAGGTGGATATGTACACCCACGGCGACAAGCTGATGGCGCTCTTTGGGGCACCTACCGCCCACGAAGATGACCCATTGCGTGCTGTGCGGTGTGCGCTTGAACTCGAAACTGCGCTTGAAGAGGCCAACCGCGAGATCGCCGACATCCTCCCCTCCTCGCCAACATGGCTCGCGGCTGCAGAGCATGAAGCGCAGATGACGATATTTGAGGGAGATATCACCCCGCACGCCGACCATTTTTCCCAATCTATTGGTATCAATACGGGGACGGTGTTTGCAGGGCGTGTGGGTGGTGCGCGACGCTATGAATATACCGTGATGGGGTCGGCGGTCAATCTCTCTGCCCGATTAATGGCGGCTGGTTCAGATGGCGCAATCCTTCTCTCACCAGATACCCGCGTCGTGGTGGAAAACAATATTGCCTTGGTGGAAGACCCTCCCCTGCGCCTCAAGGGATTGCCTGAGCCGGTGACCCCTGCCCGTGCGCTCTATGCTTTTGAGATGGATGTCGGCCAAATTCACCCGCTTGATACGGTCACAAAAGCCCCGCTCGTCGGGCGCGATACACTCCTCACCATGCTGGCAGAGGAAGGGAAAAAGGCATTGCGAGGGAAAGGGCGCGTCGTTTCGCTGATTGGCGAGGCGGGGATCGGCAAATCGCGGCTTTTTGAGGAGTTGACGCGCACCCTGGTGATGGCAAGTCTGCCGATGATGGGCAGCGATGAAGAACCCTTGCCCTCATTCCATATCCTCAGCGGCGACTGCCAGAGCTATGAGCAAAGTATTCCCTATGCCGTCGTCCGTAATCCCTTGCGCCATCTGCTTGGTATCAGTGCCCGCCGCGACCGCGATACGGCAAGCGGTGGGTGGCAAGATAAGTCTCCCCAGCGCATGGTTGAGGAGCGGGTGTATACGTTTGCGCCGGAGCTGATCCGCTTCGCTCCCCTGCTTGATATCGTACTGGGTATCACCTTAGCCGACACGCCCCTCACCAAAGGGATGAGCGATGAGCTGCGCCACCAACGGCTACAAGAGCTGGTCGTACGGATTTTGCTGGGCGCGGCCCGCAATGAAGCGCTGGTCTTGATGATTGAAGATATCCAGTGGGCAGACGCTTCATCGCTTGAGCTTATCGACCAAATCTCGCGGCAGGCAAACGATGTCCCCATCTTCATTATGCTCAACTACCGCCCAGAGCCGGTGATTGAAGAGCCGTGGACGGCATTATCAACCACAACCCGCGTCGTGCTTGATGAGCTTCCCCGCGATCAGAGCGCCGACCTGCTGGAGAAGCTGCTCCAAGCGCCCCCGCCGCCAGAAATGCTTGACTTGCTTGACCGCACAGAGGGTAACCCCTTCTTCATTGAAGAGCTGGTGCGCGCCTTGGTTGCATCCAAAGCGTTGGAGAAGACCGAAGACGGGGCGTGGCGCTTCACCCGGCCAATCGACCAATTCGTCATCCCGACGAGCATTGAAGGGTTGATCTACTCCCGCCTTGACCGCCTTGACGAGCCGCTCTACGACCTGGTGCAGATTGCCTCCGTGATTGGGCGGCGGTTCCATCGTTCCATCTTGGAGAATATCTATACCAAGCCAGAATTGCTTGAGGAGGCGCTTCTTCGCTTGATCGATGCGGAGATGATAACGGTTGAGGAGAAAGACCTCAATATTTCCTACTTTTTCCGCCATGGGTTGCTGCGCGATGTTGCCTATGAGGGGATTTTGTATGCCCGACGGCGCGAACTCCACCGCCGGGTGGCGCAGGAAATAGAGGACAAGCGCATCACCACCTACGATGAACGGCTGCCGCTCTTGGCAAACCACTATCTCCTTGCCGAAGAGTGGATGTTGGCCTTCCTTTACCACTACGAAGCCGCGATTGATGCCCAAGAGCGCTATGCCAACCGCGAAGCATTATCGCTCCTTGCCGGGGCGTTGAAGATTGTCCCCCACTTGACCGATGTGGTGTGGTGGGTGGAGGAGGGAGAGCCGGGTAAGCAGGAAGATACCTCCTACTCTGAAATCAACGCACATGTATGTCCATTTTGGCCGGTTGAGCTGCATGTCATTGAGCTGCACGAACGAAGCGGGTATATTCTCACCTTGTTGGGCGAGTCAAACGATGCCGAACACGCCTATATGCAGGCATTGACATTAGTTCAGCAGGCGATGGAGCAAGAACCAACGTGGTCGCTCTCCCCCTCCAAGCGCGAGTATGTGCGGTGCACCCTCTCGCAGACCTCCGTGCGGTTGCACCGCCACCTCGCCACACTCTACGAGCACCGTGCCGCCTATGAGACCTCGCTTGATTGGCTCTACCGCGGCCTTGAACAGGTCGATAGCTCTTCGGAGCGGGAGTTGGCACGTTGTTACCTGCTCGGGGCACGGCTCTTCTACATCCAGGGCGAGCTGGACGAGTCGCTGACGTGGGCGCGTATCGCGCTGCACAATGCCGAAAAGCTCGACAATAGAGCCGACCTTGCCCAAGCCCTCCTCCGTATGGGCAACCTGTGGGCAGAGCGGGGCGAGTTTACCGAAAGTATCACGGCATTGCGGCAAGCATGCGACTACCTGCAAGAATTGAACTACTTCGCGGGCCTCAACAGCGCATTGAGCGACCTTGGGATGACCTACGCCGATATGGGGCAGTGGAATGAGGCGATCAACTGTTATGGCAAGAGCCTCCAAATCAGTGAAAACATTGGTGATACATTAGCCCTTGCCCGCACGACGAACAATCTTGCCTTGGTGATGCTGGCGCGCGGTGACCTTGACCAAGCCAGCAACCTCTACCAGCAAAGTTGCGACCTCTACCGCCACGTGGGGTCGGAGCAGGGCGTTGCATTGACTACCTCTAACCGCGGTGAAGTCCTGCTGCTGCAGGGCAATTCGTCAGAAGCGCTTCAGCTCTTTGAGGAGAGTATTACAATTATGAAGCGTATTAATGCCCGCCTTGACCTTTCGGAAGTGCTGCGGCTTGCGGCAGAGGCATCGCTTGAGTTGGGCAACTACGACCAGGCCAAGGTCTATGCCGACGATGCGGTCGCCATCGCACGCGAACTGGGGATGGCGCTCAAAGAAGTCATCGCGCAGCGGGTGCTTGGCCAAATTGCTCTCTGCAATGGCGACCTTGAAACCGCCACGGCATACTTTGAGAAGAGCAAAGCAGGGTGTGAGCACCTCGACAACCGCCCTGAGCTTGGACGTGTGTTGTTCTGGCAGGCCAAATTGGCGCAAAAACGTGGGTGTGAGGAGGAAATCATCCCCTTCCTCGACCAAGCAGAGCAGATCTTTAGAACGTTTGACGCAAAGTATGATCTTGAGCGATTGTGTTCATATAAACTCTCTCTCTCCTCTTCCTCTTCTTCTTCTTCCCTGTAACATTTGCGATAGCCTGTCGTTTGCAACAGTACAGAAACTGCAGTACATTGTTGCCCAATACATTCAAACACTCATATAATACTCACAATATCCGCAAATGGCTACACCGCCAAAAGGGAGGGGTTCCCTCTGCTAAAGCCCATTGGAAAGGATTCTCAAAATGAGTGACAAGAAACACTGCGGAGAGCACTATGGGGCCAGGTGGCTCATAAGAACTCTCTCCAGTCTTTTGATTCTTTGTGTTACTTTTTCATCCCTTGTGACCTTCTTGCAACCAACCCCTGCGCAGGCAGCCGGGACGGTTCTTTATGTAGACCGAGATGCCACTGGCGCAAACAATGGCACCTCTTGGGACGATGCATACACCGACCTCCAAAGCGCCCTTTCTAATGCCGTAACTGGCGATGAGATCTGGGTGGCGGAGGGGACGTACAAGCCTACTACCACCACCGATGCCTCAATAAGCTTTGTCATACCAAGCTCCGTCGAGATCTATGGTGGGTTTCAAGGGTGGGAGACCGCCCGCTACCAACGCGATCCACGGCTCTATGTCACGACGTTGAGTGGTGATATTGGGACGCTGCAAACCCCCGGCGATAACAGCTACCACGTGGTGGTTGCTGATAACACTGCTTCAGGCACGCTGCTGGATGGCTTTGTTATCTCGCAAGGGAACGCTCACGGCTCAACACCGCACAACCAGGGCGGCGGGATGACCATCTCAAATGGAAATCTCACCATCCGAAACGTGACCTTCCAACACAACTCTGCTCTCTCTATCGGCGGGGCGCTCTATAACAACGGTGGTAGCCCCATCTTGAGCAACGTGAAGTTTCAGGGCAACTACGCCCCTGAAGGCGGGGCCATCGCCTCAACCAGCGGTCATCTCACCATCCACAATGCGGTGTTCTCTGGGAATGTGGCATCTGGCGACGCAACAACGAGTGGTGGTGGGGCCATCCTCAACCGCAGTGTAAGCTCCATCGAAGTCGTCAATTCGACATTCGCCAGTAATATCGCGACTCAAGGCGGTGGCGCGATTGCAAACGATGGCAGCGATAGTGTGACGAGTGTGACGGTCGAAAACAGCATCTTGTGGGGCAATAGCGGCCCGCAAATCAACGATGTGTCCATGGGTAGCTCAACCGCGACCTACTCCATCGTGCAGGGGGGGGCGGTTGGTACAGGAAATAAAAGTACCGACCCCCAATTCCAGGTCTTTCCCAACGCGGGCGACGGCGATTGGATGACGCGGACAGACAACAACTATGGCGACTTGCGTCTGCAGTTTTCCTCCCCCGCCGTCGACGCTGGGAATAATGCACTGCTCCCCGAAGATACAACTGACCTCAACGGGAATAACGACGTGGTGGAAGAGCTTCCGCTTGACCTAGACAACCACGACCGCCGCGCCGACTTCCCCTATGCCCCTGATACAGGCAGTGGCACCGCGCCGATTGTCGATATGGGCGCATATGAGCTAAGTAGCGGCGTCTACATCGTTGAGTCGGACAAGATGACCGAGGTGGAGGAAGGGGGCTATACAGATACCTACGATGTCACCCTGACAAGCGCCCCGACTGATACGGTTACCATCTCCGTTATCCCCAGCGACGGCGAGATTTCCGTCAGCCCAAAGACCCTTACGTTCACTCCAAGCACGTGGTCGATCACGCAGACGGTCACCATATTGGCAACAAACGACAATGTGGTTGAAGGGCCGTATATGAGTGAAGTGTTCCACAGTGTCAAGAGCAATGACTCGCATTATGACGACATACGAGTCCGTAATGTGTCTGTGGCAGTCGTTGATGATGACACAGCGGGGATTGTCTTTGACGAGACAGGTGGCGATACCGCTATTGAGGAGGGAAGTGGGTCTGATACCTACCACGTCAGCCTGATGAGCGAGCCGGTGGATGTCGTGAATATCACCATCAGCCCGCCCTCTACCATCATGGCAGACAAAGGTACGCTCACTTTCGACCCATCAGACTGGGATATGCCCCAAACGGTGACCATCTCTGCGCCGCAGGATGAGATAGCTCACGGGACGGGGGCGCGCAAGATTGCGCATGTTGCCACAAGCAACGACCCCTTCTACGCAAGCGCCACAGGCATTCTTTCCGTCACGGTGACCGATGATGACCACGCCGGTATGGAGATTACGAATGATGTGTATGGCGTGGAGGTGTCGGAAGATGGTACGTCCGATGTCTATCAGGTGAACCTCACCAGCGAGCCGACTGCAACGGTGACGCTCAATGTACTTGGCGATAGCGATGTAACTGTGCTGCCCGACACGCTGACATTCACCGATGTGACCTGGTCAAAGCCGCAGATCGTTACGGTGTCGGCGGTTGACGACGATATCGTTGAGGATCAAGAGTCGAGCCTCGTCCAGAACAAGGCCACGAGCGATGATCCTCTCTACCACGGTCTTTCAATGACGGTGCCGGTGACCATCACAGATAATGATAGTGCGGCGGTGAACATCAAGCAGTGGCCCGGCGGCACCTATGTGGTGGAGGGCGAAGGGTTTGATACCTACCTCGTCTGGCTATCGAGTGAACCATCAAGCGATGTTGAGATCGACATCTCAACCGACGGCCAAACGACCGTCTCTCCTGCGAAGCTTCTCTTCGACTCGACCAACTGGGAAACCCCGCAAACTGTGACGGTTGAGGGCGAGGTTGATGGCGACGTGGAAGGCGATCATATCGGCACGATCTCCCACGACATCGTCAAGGCGGGGACAAACTACCAGGATGCGACGGTTGATGATGTGACGGTCTACCTCAGCGAACCGGTTCTCTACTCCTCTACCTACAGCGAAGAGGAGCCGAACGACAACAATATGAACGATTCGCAGCGGTACAATGCAATTGACCCAAGTGAGCCAACCTCAACGTGGCAAGTGACCGTGACCGGCGCGATTGATGAAGAGACCGATATCGATTGGTACACGTTTGAGGTCAAGCAACCGGCGTCAATTGTTGCAATCACCCTCACCGACCTACCCAAAGACTACGACATTATGCTTGGCAGCCTCACATCATTCTCTGAGGTTATTGGTGCCGAGATGAACAGCGGTCTTTTCGACATCACTGACCTTGGCGGTGGTGCTCGCAGTGGTGGTGGTGCACGTAGCGGCGGTGGCGCACGTAGCGGCGGTGGCGCTCGCAGTGGCGGTGGTGCACGTAGCGGCGGTGGTGCTCGCAGTGGTGGTGGCGCACGTAGCGGCGGTGGTGCACGTAGCGGCGGTGGCGCTCGCAGTGGCGGCGGTGCCCGCAGTGGCCGCGCGGCTGAAGTGCGCGGGAAGACCGATTCTGTTGGCGGGACAGTGATGGCATCGAGCACGGAAATCGGCACTGATTCAGAGTATATTGAGACGATGCTCTGGCTGCCCGGCACCTACTATGTCGCCGTGATGAACAATAATGGCGAACATAGCGAGAAGCCCTACACGCTGGACGTGGAACTCTACGGCAGTGGGCTGGATGAGCCTGGCAATGCGCCGACTATCCTCCTCCCGAATGAGCAAAACGGGACAAGCCTCATCAATGAGAAGGCCAAGACGCTCTTTGTGATGAGCAGCAGCCGGATGAAAGAACGCTATCCCAAGCAGCAGGGCGAGGTTGGGGCAATTAGGGATGTACTTGGAGCGATATCCACCCGTCCACAGGTGGAAGGCGTTATTTTCGACCTTGACAACGTCCAAGCGGTCTCTGGCGAGACGTTGGAGGAGATATACCAGGCGTGGGATAATGATCCTGGCAACCCCTTCCTCGCCAACCGCCTTGCGCAGACCATAGACAATGTCATCACGGCGGCGACGGCCCGCAACCCAAGCCACCCGATAGACGGCCAAGAAGACCTCAAGCCGCTCTTCCCCAATGTTGAGTATATTGTGCTTGTGGGCGGCGACAGTGTGATTCCACACTACCGTATCCCCGACTTGACGACATTTGCGAACCAAGCGGAGTATAACGACTACCTCATTGGGCTTATCAACAATGAGAGCGCATTGAGTGCGTCATTCCGCTATCGCACCACCCTGACAGATGATATCTATGGTGATGATCGGGCATATGAGTGGTATGCGCACCCGCTCTACCTGCCAGACCGCGCGGTCGCACGGCTCGTGGAGACACCAAAGGAAATCTTTGCGTATGCCGAGCAGTATGCATTGGGTGGCTTGTCGCTTGAGATCAATGCCAAAGCACCGTACAATGCAGGGCTGGTGACTGGGTATGACTTCCTGGCCGACCAAGCCAGCGAAATCAAGCGGTTGCTCGAAACCATGGGCCTCGATACGAGCACCTTGATCGATGTGCCGCCGGTGCAAGAGTGGACGGCGATGGATCTTGCACGGAAGTGGTTTGAGGGGCAGTTCAGAGAGTATCAGCAGTCGCCCTACACGATACGGAGCGAGATGCCGATACAGGCCGTGAATAGCCACTTTGACCACTTTGCTATCACGCCTGCCGCGCGCGACAAGGAAGAGAAGGAACATCCTGATGTTCCACCTACGGAGCCGACCTTCTACGCACTGCAAATCTTGACGCCGACCGCCTCAATCCAGAGCACGGGCAAATCGCCGCTCTACTTTGCCAACCGCCTTTGCTACTCGCTTGGCTGCCATAGCGGCTTGAACGTTGGCAAAGAGGCGATGCTGCCGGGCGTGGAGCCGAAGTATTTGGCCGACTTCCCGCAGGCCTACCTGAAGCAAGGTGGCGTGTTTATCGGCAATACCGGCTATGGCTATGGTGATTACGACCGCATTTCCTACAGCGAATGGCTGACGGTGAAGCTGACTGAGGAGCTGGGGCGCAATGTTACCTCTGAGAGCGGCGACTATATTGGGCAGACGGTGGGGATGGCGATGCGCAACGCCAAGCTGCGTTATGTTGCTGATGCGGTAAACTTCGACACCTACGATGTCAAGACGCTGATGCAGTTTGTGCAATATGGCTTCCCCTTCATCACGGTCAAGGTGGAGAACCCCATCAATTTGCCGGACGCCTTGGGCGATCCCGACGTGGTTCCGGGGACGGTGCCCTCGCAGGATGGCCAAATTGTGCGGGTGATTACGCTCACCAACACGTTTGAGAAGAAGGTGCCGGTTCAGCACGACCGTTATTACCCCATCCTGAAGGATATTCAAGTCGAGGACTCCTTTGTGAAGGAGGGCTTTGCCGAATCGACCCCGCGCGTTATCCCGACGGTGGCCGAGGGAACTCCGGCTTTGCCGCAGTTTGCCTATGACCTGACAGCACTCAACCGCAACACGACGGATCCGAAGCGGATGCTGGTGAGAGACGTGCTGTTCGTTGAGGGCAGCTACGAGGCACTCCCTGATTATATGCCCAAGATCACCGCGATTATCACGCGGGATAGAGATACCGAACCGTTGCCCTTCCCCGAAGGCGTGGGCGTGTGGCATCCGACGATGTTCTACAACCATACGACAACCGGCACCGAAGAGCAGCAACGCGATCAATTGGTGGTCACGGCGGGGCAATATCAAGGGCAGAACGAAGATGGGACGAAGGGAACATTGCGTCTTTACAGCCGTCTTGTCTTCCGCGTGACCTATCTTGACCCCGATAAGATCACGGATGAGATCAAGAACGACACGATGCCGCCGGTGGTGCAACGGGTGCGCATTATGACCAACACCACGTCGACGATGCTGCAGGCCGGGGAACAAGAATCGCATATGTTGGTGGATGTCCTTGATCCATCCTCTGACGGCGATGAGACGAAGGAAGGAACCGGCTTGAGCAGCGTGGATGCTTCCTATCTCGACAGAGAAGGGGAATGGAAGAAGGTAGGCTTTGAGCGTATCAAGAAGGACAAGCAACGAGAGCAGTGGCGGGCGAAGATCCGCACCGAAGTTGGTACACCGCTGCGGTTTATCGTGACGGTGGTCGACAAGGCGGGGAATACGTCATTCTACAACGGGAAAGGCACCCTCTCTGCCGACAATATCATTCCGGTGAAGGATGTGTCGGTGACAGGGCCGATCAGCGGCACGCTCAGTGAGCAGGGCAGCTATACGGGGGTCTTCTCTGCGACGGTCTTCCCCGCTACCGCCACCGCGCCCATCACCTATCAATGGACGTTATCATCCGGCGAGGTGGTTGGGCAGAGCAGTACGGCGATTACGGCGACGTTCAAGACCACTGGCACGCACGCTATTAGTGTGACGGTGGGCAACGAAGCCAATACGTTGAGTGCTTCGCAGGTGTCGGATGCATATTCGTTTGAAGTGCATTCGGAGGCCACGGATCCACCCACGCCAGTCGTCGACAAGGTGCTCTTCTTGCCGGTGGTGATACGTTAGTTTGTTTTTCTTTGCTATCACGTGGTGCCTCATACAGAGGCGCGATGGGCGACCGCCTGGTCTCCGACCAGGCGGTCGCCCAATAATATCAACCACACGTGCCTTTTAGGGAGGCTGAGATCGTTATGGTATAATAAGCAGTCGGTTCTTAGGCCATGACACTACATTGACACTGCATTGACACTACATTGATGCTACACAGACACCAGACAGGTGTTATCCTGTCGGGGGACGGTCATAGGGACGGTCATAGGGACGGTCATAGGGACGGTCATAGATTGGCTTTGCGTGGCCATATGTGGTGAGGATTGGCAGCGGAGACAAGCGCGTTTGAAACCTAGAAAGTAGCAAGGGCACCGTACGCAGCCCGCACACCCAATGATGATGTTAGAAGAAGGACGAAGACGAGTGGTGATCGAAGGTGTCCTTCCTCAAATTGATGGGGGACGCTACGCTATCAAGCGAACCGTTGGGGAACAAGTCGTCGTGGAGGCCGATGCCTTCGTTGATGGACACGATGCGATTTCCTGTGCCTTGCTCTACAGGCCATCCAACACAACGAACTGGCACGAGGTTCCGATGGAGTCGGTTGCGCACGAGCACTGGCGTGGTGCCAAAGCCACCGACCGCTGGCGCGCCTCATTCGTGGTCAATCAGATCGGCAGCTATGTCTACACGATCCTGGCGTGGGTCGATCACTTCAAGTCGTGGCGGCGTGATTTTCAAAAGCGCGTCAATGCTCAGCAAGATGTGTCGGTTGATTTATTGGTTGGCGGGCAGTTGGTCGAAGCCGCGAGTAAGCGTGCTGCCGAGCAGGACGCTGAAGAAGATGCATTGTGGCTCCGTTCGTGGGCCAACACGCTGCAACGCCAAGAAGAACCCATCGACCACCGCGTCGAGGTGGCGCTCGACAATCAGCTTGCCCAGTTTATGGCCCGCTACCCCAACCGTAGCTATGCCACCACCTACGAACGCGAACTGCCGGTGGTTGCAGAGCGGGAACGCGCCCGTTTCAGTGCATGGTATGAGATGTTCCCTCGTTCCTGCTCGCGGGAGCCGGGGAGACACGGCACCTTCCGCGAATGTATCGAGCGCTTGCCCTATATCGCCAATATGGGGTTTGATGTTATCTACCTCCCCCCCATCCACCCGATTGGGGTCGCCTTCCGCAAGGGCAAAAACAATGCTCTCACCGCCGAAATCAATGACGTTGGTAGCCCATGGGCCATCGGCGCGCCGTCAGGAGGCCACAAGGCCATCCACCCTGAGCTTGGGACGCTCGATGATTTTCATCTATTGGTGAGTAGGGCACGTGAATTTGGCATTGAGATAGCCCTTGATGTTGCATTCCAGTGTTCGCCCGATCACCCCTACGTCAAAAAGCACCCGGAGTGGTTTAAAAAACGCCCGGATGGGACAATCCAATACGCAGAAAACCCGCCCAAGAAGTATCAGGATATTTACCCCTTCGATTTTGAAACGGAAGACTGGCAAGGGATGTGGGAAGAGCTTAAAAGCATCTTCCTCTATTGGATCAACCAGGGCGTGCACATCTTCCGCGTCGATAACCCACACACCAAGTCATTCCCCTTCTGGGAGTGGGCCATTACCGAGATCAAGCGCGAACACCCTGGTACCATCTTCTTGGCAGAAGCCTTCACGCGGCCCAAAGTCATGTACAACTTGGCCAAGCTCGGCTTCACGCAGTCGTACACCTACTTTGCGTGGCGCAACACGAAATACGATCTCATCGCCTATATGGAAGAATTGACCCAAACCGAGGTGGTGGAGTATTTCCGACCCAACTTCTGGCCAAATACACCCGATATCCTCAACGAATACCTCCAAACGGGTGGACGCCCCTCTTTTATCATCCGGCTGGTGCTCGCCGCAACGATGACTGCCAGTTATGGCATCTACGGCCCGACCTTTGAGCTGTGCGTCAATACGCCGCGCGAGTTTGGCAGCGAGGAGTATCTCGACTCTGAAAAGTATGAGATCCGCCATTGGGATCTCGAAAACCCCATCAGTCTGCGACATATTATCGCGCAGGTCAACCACATCCGGCGAACCAACCCATCCTTGCAATCAAATGCGAGCATCCACTTTCACCCAACAGACAACGACCAAATCATCTGTTATAGTAAACAAACCAGCGACGCTGCGAACATCGTGTTGGTAGTGGTGAACCTCGATCCGTATCATACGCAATCGGGGTGGCTCGAGATCGATCTTGATATTTGGGATCTAGACACCGGCAGGCCGTACCAAGTTCACGATTTGCTCACCGATAGTCGATATCTGTGGCACGGTTCTCGCAACTATGTGGAGTTAAACCCACATACGCTTCCTGCGCACATCTTCCAGGTGCGCCGCCATGCTCGCACAGAGCAAGATTTCGACTATTATATGTAGCCAATCTTTGGTACGAGACACTTTTGTAACAGCCAGAGTAAGAAAGAGGTCTTAATGACAGCAAATACGCCGACCACGACCCAAAATACACAGCAAACGAGTTCGCAGACGACACCGACTATCACGCATGGCGTATCCATGCTCACCCGCGACGATCTCTATTGGTTCAACGAGGGCAGTCACTTCAAACTCTATGAGAAGCTTGGCTCCCATATTATGGAGATCGAAGGGGTCAAAGGAACGCACTTTGCCGTGTGGGCACCCGACGCCGTCTCCGTCCACGTTATTGGCGATTTTAATGGTTGGAACCGAGAGAGCCATCCACTGCAATCTCGCGGTGAGTCGGGTATTTGGGAAGGATTTATCCCCGGCCTTGAGTGCGGCAGCATTTATAAATATTACATCTCGTCGCGCTTCAATGATTATCGCATTGAAAAAGCAGATCCGTATGGTTATCACCACGAAACCTCGCCCAAGACCGCATCGATTGTGTGGGATCTCGACTATGAGTGGGGCGACCACGAGTGGATGAAGAACCGCCGCAACAACAACCACCTCGATAGCCCTATGTCTGTCTACGAGGTGCATCTTGGCTCTTGGAAGCGGGTTCCAGAGGAAGGCAACCGCGCCCTCTCCTACCGCGAACTTGCCCCGATGCTGGCGAAATACGTCCAGGAGATGGGCTTCACCCACGTTGAGTTTATGCCCGTGATGGAGCACCCCTTCTATGGGTCGTGGGGCTACCAAGTGACCGGCTTCTTTGCGCCGACAAGCCGCTTCGGTACGCCGCAGGACTTTATGTATCTGGTCGATGTCTTGCACCAACACGGCATTGGCGTTATTCTCGACTGGGTACCATCGCACTTTCCGGTTGATGGCCACGGGTTGTCCTATTTCGATGGCACGCACCTCTACGAGCACAGCTACTCGCAAAAGGGCTGGCATCCCGACTGGAACAGCTTTATCTTCAACTATGGGCGACACGAAGTCCGCAGCTTCCTCATTAGCAGCGCCTTCTACTGGCTTGAGAAGTATCACATCGATGGGTTGCGGGTCGATGCCGTCGCATCAATGCTCTACCTCGACTACTCCCGCGGCGAGGGCGAGTGGATGCCCAACCAGTATGGTGGCCGCGAGAACATTGAGGCGATTTGGTTCTTACGACGGTTCAACGAAGAGATCTACAAAAACTTCCCCGATGTGCAGATAATCGCCGAAGAATCGACCGATTGGCCGATGGTATCGCGCCCCACCTACGTCGGCGGGCTTGGCTTTGGGATGAAGTGGGATATGGGGTGGATGCACGACACGTTGAGCTACTTCAACCGTGACCCCATCTACCGCAAATATCACCACCACGAGATGACCTTCCGCATGCTCTATGCCTTCACCGAAAACTTTATGCTTCCGCTCTCGCACGACGAGGTGGTGCACGGGAAAGGCTCATTGTTGGGCAAGATGCCGGGAGATCTCTGGCAGAAGTTTGCCAACCTACGCCTCTTGTTCGGGTATATGTATGCGCAGCCCGGCAAGAAGCTCCTCTTTATGGGCGGCGAGTTTGGCCAATGGCGCGAGTGGTATCACGAGGAAAGCCTCGACTGGCACCTCCTCCAATTTGCGCCACACTTGGGCTTGCAACATTGGGTCGCCGACCTCAACCGCCTCTACCGCGATGAGCCTGCGATGCACGAGTTTGACATCGACCCGCAAGGGTTTGAGTGGGTTGATTGCCACGACTGGGAGCATAGTATCCTGAGCTTGCTGCGGCGCGGCAAGACCACCAATACCAATGTGGTGATTGCGTGCAACTTCACGCCGGTGCCGCGGCTCAACTACCGCCTTGGAGTGCCATTTGAAGGCTACTGGCAAGAAGTACTCAACAGCGATGCGAAGGAGTATGAGGGCAGTGGTCAGGGCAATATGGGCGGCGTTGAGGCGGTTGATTACCCCACCCACGGCCATAGCCACTCGATCACGGTCAACATTCCGCCGCTGGGGATCGTCTTCTTCCGCGCGACCAAGCCTGAATAAGCAAAGCAGAGCATATATCGATACGCAACGGACAAAGGTACAGAGCAGGGGAGCTCGGTTTTCCACAGCCGATGCTCCTCTCTTTGTTTTGTGTGATAGAAAGTAGTACGTTATGGAGCAATATATCTGTATCCACGGCCATTTCTACCAACCCCCGCGTGAAAACCCGTGGCTTGAAGCGATTGAGCTTCAGGACTCGGCCTACCCCTTCCACGATTGGAACGAACGCATTACCTCTGAATGTTATGCCGCCAATGGCGCGTCACGCATTCTTGATGGCCAAGGGCATATCACTGAAATCGCCAATAACTATGCCCGTATCAGTTTCAACTTTGGGCCGACGGTTCTTTCTTGGATGCAAAACTATGCACCGTCGAGCTATCAAGCCATCATTGCCGCCGATATCGAGAGCCGTGAGCTGTTCTCTGGCCACGGTTCGGCCTTGGCCCAAGCCTACAACCACATGATCCTGCCGTTGGCAAATGAGCGCGATAAATATACCCAAATCCGATGGGGTATCCGCGACTTTGAGCACCGTTTCAACCGCAAACCAGAAGGCATGTGGCTTGCCGAAACAGCGGTCGATACCGAGTCGCTTGAAGTGCTTGCCGAACATGGCATCAAATTCACCATCCTCTCGCCCTATCAGGCCGGACGTGTCCGCCCACTCGGCGGAGACGAAGAGGCGTGGTATGACGTGTCGGGCGGACGGGTTGACCCCACCACCCCCTACACGCAAAAACTGCCATCGGGCCGCAGCATTACGCTGTTCTTCTACGATGGCCCTATCTCGCAGGGCGTGGCGTTTGAGGGGCTGCTGACGCAGGGGGAAAACCTCGCCAACCGGCTGCTGGGGGCCTTCTCCGAAGAGCGTACGTGGCCGCAACTTGTCCATATTGCCACCGATGGCGAGACGTATGGCCACCACCACCGCTTTGGCGATATGGCGCTTGCTTATGCGCTACAATACATCGAAGATCATGAGCTTGCGCACCTGACCATCTATGGCGAATATCTTGAGAAGCACCCGCCAACGCACGAAGTGGAGATTGTAGAGAATTCGTCGTGGAGCTGCTATCACGGGGTGGAGCGGTGGCGCAGTAATTGTGGCTGTAATTCGGGGATGAACCCGGGATGGAGCCAAGAGTGGCGCAAACCCCTGCGTGAGGCCCTTGACTGGCTGCGCGATATGCTTATCCCGCTCTACGAGAAAGAGGCCAAACGCTACGTCAAAAACCCGTGGGCGGTGCGCGATGACTATATCACCATCATCCTCGACCGTTCGGAGGAGAATGTTGACAACTTTTTCAAGAAGCATGGCCGCCGTGCGCTCTCTGACTCCGAAATCAGCAAGATGCTCAAGCTGCTTGAGCTGCAGCGCCACGCCATGCTGATGTATACGAGCTGCGGGTGGTTCTTCGACGAGATATCAGGCATTGAGACGGTGCAGATCATCCAGTATGCGGGTCGGGTGATACAGCTCGCCAAGGAAACGCTGCAAACGCAAGAATTGGAGAACGGCTTCTTGCAGCGGCTGCAGATTGCCAAGAGCAATATCCCCGAACATGGCGATGGCGCGACCATCTACGAGAAGTTTGTCAAGCCCGCGATGGTTGACTTGAAGAAGGTGGTGGCACACTACGCCGTCAGTTCGCTTTTTACCCCCTACAACAACTCATTCGCCTCCAATGGCAATGGCAAGGAGGTCTATTGCTACCATGTCTCCTGCCACGACTGCCAAGTCCTGGAGGCGGGCAAGACGAAACTCGCCATTGGGAAGGCACACGTCACCTCTGCCGTGACCCGTGAGAGTGAGGAATTGGCCTTTGGCGTGTTGCACTTTGGCGACCATAACCTGACCGGCGGGGTGCGGGATTGCAACCCTCAGATCCATGAGCAGCATGTTACAGAGATCACCAATGTCTTTTGGCGGGCCGATCTGCCCGAGACCATCCGGCTGCTTGACAAGTACTTCCTTGAGCTGACCTACTCATTGCGGTCGCTCTTCCGCGATGAGCAGCGCAATATCTTGCAAGTTATCCTGCGCACGTCGCTGGACAACGCCGAATCTGCCTACCGACAGGTGTACGAGAACAACGCCCCGCTGATGCGCTTCTTGACCGACCTGGACATTCCTCTGCCGAAGGTCTTCCGTTCGGCGGCAGATTTTGTGCTCAATGCCGATTTGCGCCAAGCCTTTGAGCACGAGGATATCGATATTGAGCGTATCAAGGGGATATTGGAGGAGGTGGAAGAGGGTGATATTGAGCTTGATACGACCGACCTCGCCCACACACTCAAGCATACGCTGGAGTGGATGGAAGAGCGGATGCTGCATCATCCCACCAATTTGCCCCTCTTGAAGAAGATCGAGGCGGTGGTCAATCTTGCCTGTGCCCTGCCGTTCGAGGTCGATTTCTGGCAGATCCAGAACATCTATTACGAGATGAGCCAGTCGATCTACCCAGATTTTCAGGAGCGGGCGGCGCGCGGCAATGAGACGGCCCAAACGTGGATTGAGCACTTCACGGCGTTGGGCCAAAGTCTGAGCTTCAACACCGAAGAGGTGATGATCCGCGCCAACGGCAATCATAACCACAGCTAGCTCCTTCTCGCTTTTTGCCAGCAGCGGCGATGAAGAGGCTTAAAGAGGCCTAAAGGAGGCCTGAAGATACGAAGCCGGGTTCTTCCTCATACCACAGAAGTATAAGGGAGACCCGGTTTTTTTGCGGTGGAAGCGAGGGAGATGAGGAGCTAAAAGGGTATATCGTCTTCGCTATCGATGTTCTGGGCTTGATTTCGCCCCGAATGGCCCGAAGAAGAGGAAGAATCGGAGGTCTCGTCGTAGGCAGGGGGGACATCTCCGCCACCCCGCGACCCACCGCCGCCCAACATCTGCATATCATTGGCAACCACTTCTAGGCTACACCGTTCTTTTCCTTCGCGGTCGGTGTACATACGCAGTGGCTTAATGCGCCCCTCGACGTAGATAGATTGCCCTTTTGAGAGATATTGGTTACACACATCGGCCAAGCGCCCCCATGCCTCTATCCGAAACCAGATGGTCTCTTCTTGCCGATTTTTGTCGCGGTCGCTCCAGTAGCGGTTGACGGCAATCGGGAAGGTGGTAATGGGCGTGCCTTGGGGGGTGTAGCGCATTTCTGGATCACGGCCAAGGTTGCCGATCAATTGAATCTTATTAAGTGAAGCCATATTATCTGCTTCCTAACTATGCTGTATTATGCCCTATAATGCTGCATCATACTGCTATTGTGAGATAAGCTCGGGTGGATGTTCAATGACCCGATTGACCACCTCAACCATCCCACTAATAGTCCCCGTCTCAACGCTTTCTTTGGCTTGGCGGATGGCATTCTTGATGGCGAAGCCATCGGAAGAGCCGTGCGAGATAATCGTCACGCCCTTGACGCCCAGCAACGGTGCGCCGCCATAGGCGCGGTAGTCGGTTTCGTGGTAGAGCCGCCGGAGTGGCAACATCACCGCACCCGCCACGCCCCCAATACCAAGCGCAGCCGCAAGCGGGACTCGCCATCGCCCCCCCCCTGGCCACACCGTCAGCCCGGCAACAGGCAACATCGCCAAGCCCAACCGCTGCCACATACCTTGTTTGAGGACGGACTTGATCTTCTTGCCTGCAAACGAAATGACTGCTTCGCCCATTTTGAGCGCAATATTGCCCACAAATCCATCGGACACGAGCACGTCGCAATTGCTGTGGAGCAACAAATGTTTGGGTTCGGCATTGCCGACAAAGTTGAGACGGCTCTCGCGGAGGAGGAGGTGGGCTTCTTGGACAAGCTTATCACCCTTGCTCTGTTCTTCTCCGTTTGCCAGCAACGCAACACGCGGGTTCTTGATGCCCATCGCCCGTTCTGCATATACACTGCCCATCCGTGCAAACTGGAGGAGGTACTCTGGCTTGCAGTTGGTGGTTACCCCAATGTCAAGCATCAGCACAGGATGGTTGAGGGTGGGGAAAAACCCTGCCACGGCAGGCCGTTCGATGCCTGACAGCCGACCAAGAATAAAGAGCGCGGCAGCCATTGAGGCCCCACTGTGACCAGCCGACACAAACGCATCCGCCTCGCCATCGCGCACCATCCGCAGCCCGACTACGTGAGAGGAGTTGGGCTTGCGGCGCACCGCTTGTGCAGCTGGTTCGTCCATACTAATGACTTCGGGAGCATCGATGATGGGCAGATCGAGGCCCTTTGTGCGGTGGTGAGAGAGTTCTGCGGCGATTTGTTCTTTTGGGCCAACCAGGACAACAGTGCAACCATATTCACGGGCGGCCAATACCGCGCCTTTTATCGTCTCTTTTGGCGCGTGATCTCCACCCATTGCATCCAAAACTATTCGCATTGTATTCCTTGTAAAATGAATGACTCGTATTTACTGTCTGGTCGTCGAAATACGAGGATCAAAAGGTAATGTTTTTAATAGAGCGGCCTCTCGCGGATTGCTGATTGACAGATCTGCGAAGCACGCTCTTCTTTTTAATCATAGCAGAATAACGAAGAATACTCAACCTCTTTGCGCTATGTTCGCGCTATGGACACGACCAGTATTGTGTGCCGCTGTGGAGCCGTGTGAGCAAGGCAAGAGAGGAGGCATTGCACCGCTCTCTGTCCAACAATGTTGAAGTTTGTGTTTTCTGGATGGTTGTGCTAGCATGTGCCTATTGCAAGAGCAATCTTGCACATTTCTCAGAGCTTCTGGCAAGCGAAGACAAACAACGATAACATTGATAACACTGATAGCATTGATGCAAGGTTCTCGGCCTACAGAGAATTATTATCGCTTATTCTCGTTGCGCTGACCCTGAGTTTACTCAGGTGGAGAGGTGCATTGCGATGGTTTTGTGTTGGCCGTGTTATGGTTCTTACCCATAGGAAAGGAGGAGTGGCGCTTCCTCTGCCCAACCGCATACGCTCGTTGGGTCTCTGCGCCGCCATTTCTATGACAGATGTCCTTCCCACATCCCCCAACGCAGCGGCGGAGCCGTTTGAAGGGGCAGCGTGTAAACTCCACCCACAGACAACGTGTCCCGCGTTTGTTGCCTTGCGGCTGCTTTCGCGCATCGAAGGGGCACAGCCGGTACTCATCAGCGACGCCGGATGTTTTTATGGGCTTACATTCATCAACCACTTCTATGGTGCTCGCAAGAGTGTGATTGCCCCCGCTCTCGGCACGGCAGAACTCACCAGTGGCAAGATCCAAGAGGCGGCGATGGCGGCGATTGAAGAAGCTGCCAAAGAGCCAAACGTCTCGATGATCCCCGTCCTTTCGCTCTGTGTGTCGGAGACGGCTGGCCTGGCAGAAGAACTCTTCCCCAAAGAGGTCAATGGCAAGCCGGTCGTGCTGATCCGTATGCCTGCCTACTCCCTGCAGGCGCACCCTGATGCAAAAGATCTTGGCTTAGCCGCGCTGCTCAAGCGGTTTACCGACGCCGATGCTCCCACCGAAGAAAAAACGCTCGTCTTGCTTGGTGACGTTTTTGCCGCCGACCCGCTTATGATAGATGCGGTCTTGCGCAAGATGGGCGCGCGCGTGCTCGTGACGTTGCCCGGACGGCAGATAGACGAGGTCAAGCTTGCCTCCCGCGGGGCGGCGGTGGCCGCATTGCACCCCTTCTACCGCGAGAGTTTGGCCGTCTTGCGCGAACGCGGGGTAGCGGTCGTGGGGGGGACACCAAGCGGGGCGGAAGGAACGGCAGCGTGGTTGCGCGCGGTTGGTATGGCACTTGACTTGGATGAGGACAAGGTTGAGCAGGTGGCCCAGGAAGAGCTGCAAAAAGCACAAGGCTTCTTGGCCGCGCAGCCGCTCAAAGGCTCGACGATCCTCGTGTCGGGGTATGATGGCAACGAAACGCCTTTTGCCCGTATCTTGGTTGAGGGCGGCGCTCATGTGCCCTATGTGAGTACCAGTGTTGCCAAAAGCCCGCTCACGGCAAGCGATGAGGCGTGGTTGCGCAGCCGCGGTACCGAAGCCGTCATCTACCGCAAGACCTTTGAGGACGACAAGAAAGCGCTGGAACGGTGGAATTTTGACTTGGTGATTGGCACGACGATGCTCGCCGCCCACGCCAAAGAATTGGGCATACCGGCGGTCTATTTCACCAATATGCTGAGTGTCCGCCCGATTTTCCTGACCGGCGGGATGATTGCCACCGTCAGCACGACCCGCGAACTGCTCAACCGCACGAGTATCTATGAACAGATGCTTGGGTTCTTCAAATCCTAATCGTTCAGAGCCTAAACCAGACGAAGGACGCGCTATGCAACTCATTCGTGATATTTCTGAGACAAGCTCGTTTTGGGGAGCGACTTGGGTCTTCGGCTGCTTGCCCGATGTCCATATGATTTGCGATGCCCCCATTGGCTGCTTTGCAATGCTTGGCCTGGGTGTCTCAGACTATACCGATGCGATTCCACATATCCACAACCTCACCCCCACCGTCATCCGTGAGGAAGATGTCATCAATGGCACAGACAAAGCCCTCAAGCGCACGGTTGAGAACCTCAATGCGCTTGGCTACCTAGAGCGAAAACAACTGATTGTCCTCAGCAGCGCCGAAAGCGAAATGATAGGCGCTGACCACGGCAATTACCTGTCGATTTTGCACCCGGGTGCGAAATTCTTCTGGAGCCAGTCGCTGGAGCAGGACGAGTGGCTTGGCCGCGACCGCGCATTGCTCTTTGCGTGGAACGAATTTGGCAAAGATCAGGCCTCCACCGCCGCCCCCGCCAAAAACCGTATCAATATTATTGGCCCAACGCTTGGCTGCTTCAATGGCCCATCCGACCTCCACGAGATCAAGCGGCTTGCGAAGGGTATTGGGGCAGAGATCAACCTGGTCTACCCCTTTGAGGCGACGCTCGAATCGACCCCGCGCCTTGCTGATGCAGCCGTCAATATCGTGATGTACGACGAGTTTGGCGAGGCGTTGGCGAAAGAGCTTGGCAAGCCCTATCTCTTTGCACCCTTTGGTATACGCGGCACGACTGAGTTTTTGCACCAGTTGGGTGAGCTTATCGGCACGCCCAAAGAGCAGGTAGAAGCGTTTATTGCCGAAGAAAAACGCACCACCCTTCAGCCAATGTGGGATCTGTGGCTTGGCCCGCAAAGCGATTGGTTCTCAACGGTAGATTGCTGTGTGGTGGCGGGGCGAAGCTATGTCCGTGGGCTGCATGCCTTCCTTGGCGAAGAGCTGGGGATGAAGATCACCTTCTCATCTGGCCGCCCGCGCCGCGAAGATGAGCCTGACAACATTGAGATCCGCAAGAAACTGCACGAACGTGCACCGGCATTTGTCTTTGGGAGTGTCAATGAGCGCATCTACCTGGCAGAGGCGAGTGCTCGCAGCCACTATATCCCCTTGTCATTCCCTGGCCCCATCGTCCGCCGCACGGTCGGGACGCCGGTGATGGGCTACTCTGGCACCATCTATATCGTGCAAGAGATTGTCAACCGGCTCTACGACATGGTCATTAACTTCCTGCCGGTAGAGACAATACCGCAGGCAGGTGGCCCGCCAATGGGCATGCGCCCGCCAACAGGTGCTCCTGCTGGCAAACCGCCGGTTGATGGCGCTGGCCCGCCCACCGATGGCAAAGGCCCGCCCCAAGGCGCACAGCAGGGGACAATGGTCTGGACATCGGAGGCGACCGAACGACTGAACTCCGCCACTGAACAGATTCCCTATTTGAGCCGTGTCAGCGCAACCCGTCTTATGCGGCAAAACGCCGAACGTGCGGCTCAAGCCCGCGGGATGAGCGAAGTGACTATCGATGTGCTAGAAGAAACGCTTGCACAAGGGCGATCAAACGGATAGAAGCATCCTATGCACTACTGGCTGGATAAGGAAGAGGCAATTGCCCGCTTAGCGGCTGGTAGCCACGTTATCACCACGAGTGTCGGCCCCATTGAGTATACCGTCAAGGGAGAGGGGCCGACGGTGTTGGTGGTGCACGCCGGCGGGGGCGGGTATGATCAGGGGGTGCTCTTCACCAAGCTCCTCAACCGCGACCCATACCGCTTTATCATCCCGTCGCGCTTTGGCTACTTGCGCACGCCCCTCCCCAACACCCCCACACCGCAAGCACAGGCAGATGCGTTTGCTGAGCTGCTTGATGCTCTTGGCATTGAGCAGGTGGTGATTGTCGCCGTATCGGCGGGGGGGATGTCGGCATTGCAATTCTGTTTACGCTACCCGCCTCGCTGTCGTGG
>CAZGLO010000057.1:0-23267 GCA_964526735.1 uncultured Chloroflexaceae bacterium
TGCGGTGTATCACGTCAAGCGCAACGTGGTAATGGTCTTCCGTCGGCACCGCAATCGTCACCGCGTCGGGCTTTTGCTCGTCAAGCGTTGTTAGATGGTTGGCGTAGGCCGTGCAACCGTAGCGCTTGGCCACCTCCGCCGCCGCCTCCTCGTTCGCATCCGTCACCCCGACCAGTTGGACACGAGGCATATCAGCACACAAACGAGCGTGGTTGCGTCCCATCGCCCCAACACCTATTACGGCAGTCTTGATCATAGCTTTTGCACCTCCCGGACTATCGTTTCACGATCTTCTTGAGTCAACTGCGGGTGCACCGGCAATGAAATCACCTCGTTGGCAAGCCGCTCCGCCACCGGCACAGAAATATCAGCAATGCCTAGCGGCGGTAGGTGGCGCTGCTTGTTGGCCGGAACAGGGTAGAAAATCCCCGTCCCCACGCCCGCCTCGTTTAGCTGCTTGATAGCACGGTCGCGGGTCGTGCCGTCTGGCTCAGAATCAGGACGGCGAACACGAATAGTGTATTGGTGCCAGACGTGATCGTAACCCTCGCGCACCGTCGGCGTGATGACGTTCGTCAGGTGCTGGTTGAAGTATTCCGCATTCGCACGGCGTTTGGTATTGAAATCATCAAGCCGCTTCAACTGCTCCACGCCAATCGCCGCGTGCAGGTCGGACATCCGGAAGTTGAAGCCGAGAATATCGTGGTAGTAGCGGCGCTCCATCCCGTGATTGCGGATCATCCGGCAGCGGCGCGCAATATAATCATCATTCGTGGTGATCATCCCGCCTTCAACACTCATCACGTTCTTGGTCGCGTATAGGCTGAAACATCCCGTGCCAAAACTCCCCGTCGCTTGGCCGTGGTAGGTCGCGCCAATCGCTTGTGCCGCATCCTCAATCACGGCGAGGTTGTGGCGGTCGGCTATCTGCATCAATCGGCCCATATCACACGGGTAGCCATATAAGTGCACCGGCAATATCGCCTTCGTCTTGGGAGTGATCGCCGCCTCTATCAGGTCGGGGTTGATGTTGAAGCTCTCTTCCTCAATATCAACAAACACCGGCGTCGCCCCCGTGTAGATGATCGCATTCACCGACGCAATGAACGTAAATGGCGTCGTGATAACTTCGTCGCCCGGGCCAATATCGTGCGCCAGCAGTGCCACGTGTAAGGCGGTCGTGCCAGAAGAGGTCGCAATAGCGTGGGTCGTGCCGCACACCGCCGCGCATCGCTCCTCTAGCTCGGCTGTGCGCGGGCCTTGGACAAGCATTCCCGAATCGAGTACCTCTTGCACGGCCCGCTTTTCTTCTTCTCCGATAAATGGTTTGGAAATAGGTATCATACAATCCTTACTACCATCAAATGGTGGGTTTCTCAAATACTACGAAATAATGGGTTGGTGGCATTGCGCGTAGGTCTCCTCTGGAATGCGGATGCGTTCCCCGCACACCGGACACGTCATCTCAACCGCCCCATCGCCAGTAGGACGAGGGTCGGTGAGCGGACGAGCGTGCGGCCCCACAAACCCACGCAAACGTGCTGGACTTCCCAACACCAGCCCGTAATCAGGGACATCGTGGGTCACGACACTGCCAGAGCCTACTAATGCCCACTTCCCTATCGTAACTCCGCACACAATCGTACTGTTGGCCCCCAACGCCGCCCCATAACAGACAAGCGTCTTGGAAACTGTCCAGTCTTGAAGACCCTTTAGTTTGCCGTCTGGCGTGATGGCGCGCGGGTAGTGGTCGTTGGTGAAGCAGGCATTGGGGCCAACAAATACCCCGTCCTCTATCTCTACCCCCTCATACACCGAGACGAAATTCTGTATCTTGACGCGGTTGCCTATCACAACCCCGCCCTCAATATAGACGCCCTTGCTGATAATACACTCGCTGCCAACCGTGGCTCCCGAGCGGATATGAGCGTAATGCCAGACGCGGGTGCCCTCGCCAACAGTAGCATTGTCTTCGACCAGGGCGTTTGGATGGATAAATGGTGCCATAGGAATGCCTCATATTTCTCCCTCACGCCCACGTTCACCTTGTCTGCCCGGACAGACATACACAGACATATACAGGCATACACAGACACATAGACGTTGGCGTGAAAGTGCGATAAGTGTGTAATGAATAGCATACACCCAATAGGCGAACTGAACAAGAAGTTGGTTGCAATGTGACGGTGCTCGTTCGCTTTGCACGGCGGCAGGGCATAGTGGGGTCTCCCCTCACACCCGCGTCCCCTTGTCTGCCCGGACAGACAAACAAGAGCGTGGGGATGATGTTCTGCCGCCGGGTTATCCAAACAAAAAGCTGCTGATAATGCGGCTATATTCGTGTGGTTGTTCAATCATCGGGACGTGGCCGCACTGATCAATCCACGCAATATGGCAATTGGGAATAACGCTGGCTGCACTTTCGATGTTTGAAGGCAGGGCGACGCGGTCTTGCCGCCCACTGATGAGCATCGTAGGAACGGTAATATGTTTCATTGCCGCGCGCAGGGTTGGGTTCCCCATACTGATGACGCTCTCCAACGACGAACGATAATCCATACGCATAAAGTCGGCATAGGCCTTGCAGACGCGCTCGTCGTTTTCGGGGAGGCGGTGGAAGAAGGGCCGCGCGGCTTCGTGGGAGAACTTGGTGGAGCAGCCTGTATCGGCGATCATCTGCTGCCACTGGTCAAACCAGGGTTTGGAGATGAGCAGCCAAGGCTTCCACATCGTCATCGTCACATCCATTGGATAGTAGATTTGTGAGAGCCACATCTGCTCCACATCGGAGGTGACAGTGCCGAAGCTGGTATGTATCAAGCGGCGCACGCGGTCGGGATGGCGGGCGGCGATATAGGTGGTGATTGCTCCTCCAAAGGAGTGGCCATTGAGGTCAAATTGCTTGATATCAAGTGCATTGGCGAACTCTATGACGATGTCAGCCAACCGCTCGGCGCTAGCGGGAGGCGGGATGGGAGGCGTCTCACCGTAGCCTGGCAGATCGAGTGCATAGCAGGTATGGGTTTGCTCCAATTTCTCCATCACGTCTTCCCAATAGAGCGACGTACCGCCCCACCCGTGGATAAGCACGATTGGTGGGCCATTCCCCACCCGCCGATAGGATATCGGCCCACTTGGGAGGTTCAGCGAGTGGAGGTGCTGCGAAGGACGGTTGTTGGAAGCTCCCGCCGAGGTGGAGGAATTCGTGGGTTGTCGGGTGTTCATTCACAAAGATCCTTTCAAGGGTACACTATGCTTCAAAACAGTCTTCAAAGCGATGTGAAGCTTGAGACGACTTTTTAAAAGATGGCTTGACGGCTTTTGAAGATGGCCTAAGACGTTCCTCTAAGACCTTCGTAAGACGTTCTGATAGGGCATTCATAGGACATTCAAACACGTTGAGACACGTTGAGACACGTCTTTCAAGGCCATCTTATGGTTGAGAGTGCAGGGTATGGATAGCGTGCTGGAGTGCATTGCGCAGCTCTTCAATTTTGACGGGTTTACTGATATATTCATCCATACCGGCCTCAATACAGCGTTCGCGGTCGCCACTGACGGCGTGGGCGGTCATCGCGATGATGTAGGGTTGTTGCGGGTGGGGGTAGGAGTGGCGGATATGGTGAGTTGCTTCAAACCCATCCATTTCTGGCATTTGCACGTCCATCAAGATGATGTGGTAGTGTGTGTGGTGCAACCGGTCGACGGCTTCTTTGCCGTGGTTGGCCACATCGGCGGTATAGCCGAGTTTGTCGAGAAATCGCAGGGCGACTTTCTGGTTGAACGCATTATCTTCAACCAACAATACACGCAGATCGATGTTGTCGGGGGTATCGGGGCGCATTTCTTCATTTGATGAGTGGGACATAGGGGTTTGGCCTATCTGTTGGGGGAGAGGAGTGTGAGTTGACTGCCGAGAAGTGGCAGCGGGAGCTGGGTGCTTCAGAGTATCGGATGCCGTGTCGCTATCGGTGGCGTTATCGGTGGCGTTATCGGTGATACCATCGATATCCGGCATCAACCCCACCAACGCATCGTAGAGGTGTGAAGGCTTGATGGGGCGAGTGATAATATGCACAAAGGGAGGGCTACCCGTGCGAAGAACTTCGTGCTTGGTGGCGAGCGATGTACAAAGGACAACGGGGATGGGTGGGTTGGCGGCATATTGCTGCAACTCCTCCGCCATCTGAAAGATATCATCCGTATCATCCTGGCCAGCAGTGTGGATATCGAGCACGATGGCATCGAAGAGGCTGCCGTGTTGCAGGGTAGCGAGGGCGTCGTGGTGGGAGACAACAACTGTCGGAAGCATCCCCCACACGCCGATATAGCGTGTAATGATATGGCGATTGGTTTCGTTATCGCCCACAATCAGCACTCGTCGGCCAATCAGATCAGATATGGAGAGATGCGTATCGGTCAGTTCTGGCTGGTCAATTTTCTGGGGTTTGGGCAGTTCCGAGGCCTCATTGGGGATGCAGGAGCGGAAAGTGAAGAAGAAGGTCGATCCCACTCCAAGCTGGCTTTCCAGCCACATCGTCCCGCCCATCATATGGGCCAGATTTTTGCTAATCACGAGGCCCAACCCTGTCCCGCCATACTTGCGGGTGATGGAGGTATCGACTTGGCTGAACGACTTAAATAGCCGTTCCATTTGTGTAGGTGCGATGCCGATGCCCGTATCGCGGACGGCCACCTGGATCTCATACAAGGTGCCGCTATTGGGGCTATTGGGGCTATTGGGGCCATTGGGGCCATTGGGGCCATCAGTGCTATCAGTGCTATCAGTGCTATCGGGAAAAGTGGCGGGTTCGTGGTGAAGGGTTGTCACATCCACCACCACCTCGCCCTTTTCGGTAAACTTGACTGCATTACTCAGCAAGTTGATGAGAATTTGCCGCAACCGCGTCACATCGCCCACGAGCACGCACGGCGTTGATTCGCTGATGGTGTAGGCGAGGTTGAGATGTTTTTCGGCGGCCCGCGCGGCGACCATATCCAGTGCCTGCTCAACAAAATCGTGGATATGGAAGGGATGTGCTTCAAGGTCAAGCTGACCGGCTTCAATCTTGGAGAAATCGAGCACATCGTTGATGATCGAGAGCAATGCATCGCCACTAATGCGGACGGTCTCAACAAAGTCAATCTGATCATTGGTGAGGGGGGTATCGAGCAACAAACTTGTCATTCCGATGATAGCATTGAGTGGTGTGCGGATTTCGTGGCTCATATTGGCCAAAAACTCCGACTTTGCACGTGTTGCAGCTTCGGCGGCTTCCCACGCTCGTTGGAGTTCCTGCTCACTGCGTTTGCGGCCGGTGATATCTGACGAGATGCCCAGCACATATTGTGGTTTTTTTTGTTCGTTGAAGACGGGGATAAGGCGGGTGCGGAAGGTACGGTCTTCGCCCTGCGCGGAGATATTTTCCTCAATATCGACTGTTTCTCCCTTGGCCACCACTTGCTGGTCGCGCTTATGGTACATTGCGCTGACATCAGGAGGCAAGAAATCAAAGACGGTTTTGCCGATCATCTCTTCGCGGGACAGCCCCAAAAGCTGCTCTGCTGTCTTATTGAAGAGGATAAACTCATAATATTTTGCATCTTTCACAAAGATAACATCGGGGATATTTTCCAGGATCGTGTTGAGGAAAACCTGCATCCGATGTGTTTCATTTTCTGCGCGTTTTCGTTCTTGAATCTGGTTTTCTAGATATTGGTTCGCGGCTTCGAGCTGGGTTGTTCGTTCCACGACGCGCTGTTCAAGTTCGGCATTGAGGTTACGGATTTTTTCTTCGGCCTGTTTGCGTTCGGTAATATCGAGTGCCAGCCCGATGCAGCCAATAATCTGCTGATGTTTATTGCGCAGGGCATCCACGCGCACCTCAAAGAACCGTTCTCCAATGCGTGTATCGTAGTTAGCGGAATGGCCTTGCAATGCCCGCCGATGTGCTTGAACGGGGTTGTGTTCGGGGGGAATGGTTTCGTGGTGATACGAGAACACGTCATCGATGGAGCGATTGCAGAAAAGGTGTGCTTCTTTGCCAAAGCGCGACAATCCTGCTCCCATCGTATCGGTAATCATCAAATCGGTATCGGTTGTCCACAAGATCGAGGGCATTTGTTCGGTGATGAGGCGTAATTTGGCCTCACTCAGCCGCAGCGCCTCATCTGCGCGCAGATGGCGTGTCACATCGCGCACCGAGAAGACCACCCGTTCTATTTCCCCATTCCGTTCATTGTAGAGCGGGGAGGCATTGATTGACAAAAAGACGCGGGTTTCTTTTTTGGGGTGATAGATAGCGTGGCGCACATCGGAGACGCTACTCCCTTGCGCCAACACCTGCTGGAAAGGGTAATCGCAGGGTGCGAGCGGATTGCCTTCATAATCGGTAGCTTGCCAAGTGGGGTCATCATACATCCGCTCGACGAGCTGATCCCGCGAGGCTCCCAACACATATTCAGCGCGGGTATTGGCAAAGATTATCTGTCCTGTGCGGTCGACCATCATAATGCCGACGGGGCTGGTCTCCATAATGCTTGAGAGCAGGTCGCGTTCGCGGCGGAGGTCTTCTTCGGTTGCGCGTCGCACGGCTATCTCATTGCGGAGGTCGCGATTCGCGACTTGGAGTTGCTTGGTACGTTCGGCCACGCGCTGCTCAAGCACGGTATTCAGGTTTCTAATCTTCTCCTCATCGAGTTTCCGGCCTGTAATATTGCGCAGGACGATAGTCCACCCGCCATCGCGTGCACCACTTTCCATTGGTTGCGCCATCACCTCGAAGACCATCCGTTCAGAATGCGGCCCCACGGTTTCGATTTCCCGTGACTTGGTGGGCGGAAGGGCGATGATTTCTTGCAGTGGCACGGAGGCGAGTTGTGTGAGCTGTTCGCCCTCCGACACGCCGGGCGCCAGGAAGGGAAGATACTCCTGCCCAACGGTGTTGACCAACATCATCCGCAGTGAGGCATCAAGGAGCAGCACCGCATCGGGGAGATTGGCCACGAGTTGTTCAAGCCGTTGTTGTTCAGAGGCAAACAACAGCCGCACATGCTGAATAGCGACCGAGGTTTGGTTCCCGATGGTGTAGAGAACACGAATCTGGTCTTCGCTAAACCCTTCTGGCCGTTCGCTTGCCACATAGAGCAGCCCAACGATATCGCGATTGGGGCCAACAATCAGCGGGATGTGCGAGCGGGCGCGTACGGTCGACATCGCGTGCGCACTGGTGTCGATATGCTCATCCGCATCGCAATGCAACCGAAGCTCGCGTGAAAGGATTGTCCGCCCGGTCAGATGTCTCATTGTTTGCAGCATCTGATCACGTACGATGTCCAACATTGTTGAGCTTAACGGGATGGTATGACGCACAAAGAGGTCATACGGTTCTTCCAACATCAAGAGGCTACCGGAGATGTCGTAGGGTACTACGCGGTGCAACAAGGATAACATCGTACGGCACAGGTCGCCATAATTGATGCTATAGCTCATCAACTGCGAGATATCGTGTAAGACTTGAAGCTCAAATGTCCGTTGTCCAAGCTGATTGGAGAGAGCTTTGTTTTCTTGTTTGAGGCGTTCGAGTTGTGCTCGTAACGTGTCGTCGTTGCCAATCATACCTGTACGCTCTTGAGGTTTTTTGCAACAGACCCAAATGCCGTGCAATCACCGTGTTGGCTCATTTTTGTGTATGACGTGGTGAATGGTACCAACGTCTTTTCCTTTATATTCTCGTATCCGGTTGCCCGGTCGCAATGCAAGAATGGCGGAGCCGCCGTCCATGGACACACACCAGCTACCCCGTGTGATGTATGTATTGCCCTGATAGGCTGCCCCGATGGGCGGCGGGAGTGCTGCAGAATGACCGCTTACGACACCGATGAGGTATCGCTGGTCGAGAGCGGGGAACTTGCAGCATAGACCGTTTCACCATTCCGCTGCGTTGTTTCGACCTCGCCAGATGCTTGCAGATGAGCGAGTTCGGTGGTGAGCGAATCGTAGGCAAGGCCTGTTGCGCGGGCCAACTCTTGTATGGTCACTGGGCCCATCACCTTGAGGATCGAGAGGATATACTGCTTTCGCAATGAGAGCATCTGCTCGGTCGCGAGCGAGTCATAGCTGGTGCGCTCACGATACCCGCTGTGTTCCGAATGATGAACCAAGTCAACGGTGTTACTTTGCGAGATCAGGTGGACGGCTTCCAAGATACAAATGCCTTTTTGGTTGATAATGAACCGCCGTGTCTCATTACTATGCTGCGATCCGCGTACTTTCAAGACATTAAATGACCGTTCCATCCGCCCGGCAATCTCCAGATAGCGCAGCAAAATGACGTTATCGGTAATAAACGACACGCCAAACTCGCTCAATTGAAAACTGCCAAACAATTCGGCAATTTCGCTTGTCAAAATCGTCGTGACGCCTTGGATTTTAAAGTTGTTAACAATCGAATAGATATAATCTTTAAAGCGAACTTTATCGGGTGTGGCAATTTCAATATCTTTGATCGAGTCGATCAACACCCGCTTCGCGCCAATTTTCTCAACGGCTTGGCGCACGCGCTCGGCGTGGATATCGGGTTGAATTTCCACCGGCGAGTGGTAGAGATGGATGAGCATTCCTTGCTCCTCCATTGCGCGCAGATCCCACCCAAATGAGCGGGCAATCTCCCGAAGTTGCGCGGGGTTTTCCTGGAAGGTCACGATCACGCCTGGTTCTCCTGCTTGTGCGCCGGCGGTGAGGAAGTGTAGGCCGAGGAGGGTTTTGCCAGTTCCGGCTGCGCCTGCCACCATCGTTGCGGTACCGCGGGGGATACCCCCTTGCAGCATATCGTTAAGCACATCCAGTCCAGTGGGGACGTGGTCGAGGGCAACTTCGTAGTTGGGGAGAATTTCTGGGGTCTTGATGCGGGGGTACACGCACAACCCATCATCGTTGATGGTAAAGGGGTGTTTGCCTGTAAAATACTCTTCGCCACGCAGTTTCAGCACATCGATAAACCGCTGATAGGACAACCCATATTGTTGGTAGTGCATACACATAATGCCGTCGGCGATGGCGAAAATGGGTTCTTCTTCCACCTCCCGCTGCGTATATTCCCCAATAAAGAACGCCGTCACGGCCCAGGTGGTCAGCCGGACGGAGAGGTCAAAGCCAAACTTGCGCACTTCCACCGGATCGCGGGCCATATCGTGGATCGCCTTAAAGCTATCGATGCCAATCATTGCGGGTTTATAGTCTTGCACGTGCTTGAGGATGACCGCGTTGGCATTGCGTAGCCCTTTCTCGCGAATGACCTCGCCAATATCAAGGTAAATCACTTCCTGACCCACCTTATTTTGGTCGAAGAACGAAAACTTTTGCAAGTAGTATAACATTTTTAAGGAAGGCTCAGAAAGCGTCGTCAAGTAGAGCGCTTTGCGTTCGGGGGTGGCGTTGGCATACATCACCTGCTGCACAAAGATGGTCTTGCCACTGCCGGGTGGCCCGGCGATGATGTTGATCGAGAGCTCGGGAAAGCCCCCAGAGAGAATCTTGTCCAAACTTGAGATGCCGGTTGGAAGTTTACGGAGTGCGCGCTTGTTTGAGCCCTTCATAGTTAGACACTTCTCCCTTCAATTTCTTTCATCAACTGTTTTACCAAGATATCCCCCGTCAACATCGCGAGAATATCAATCAAATTCGCCACCAAATCCTTAAGCCCTTCCCGAATGACCTGACTATCTTCGTCTTCGATATTTTGGCTCAAGACGCGGAAGGTAATACCCTCCGATGTGACCTGCAAATAGCCAATGACGGCATAGCTTTCTTGCGTGAGCACAAGCGCCCGTTCCATAATCGCCATCACGGTGACGCGCCCCAGCGTGGGCAAGATGCGGTTCCAAATCGTACGCAAGAGGTCGTCATAGATTTCAAGAATTTCTTCTTTTCGTGCTTGGGTGATGCGTGCCTCGACGGCTTGATCCATCATTTCGTGGCCGATGCCACTTTCAGGTCTCTTTTCCTGTTCTTCTGCCATCTCGGTTTCTGTTACTTTCTAGGTACTCTACACATTGAGTGGTGTTACGCTCCTTTATGTGCGCCTACTATCATCGATGCTCTGGTATGTTGTCATCTACTCAGAATTGACAATGATAACGGGACAAGGGGCTTGGTGCAAAATCCGCTCCACCCGTGAGCCGAGGTAGAGCCGATCTGACCCCGCGCGGATGCTTGTCCCCAGAATAATCAGATCCATATTGGCACTTCGGGCGACATCGAGGATAATCGTCTCTGGCTCGGAGCCTGGGTAGACGGCGGTGTAGGCGTGCACGCCCAACGATTGCCCCATTGCGGCTAGCTCATCCACAATCTGGTGGGCGATAACATACTGGCGTTCAAGGATCATCTCTCTCGCGTCAAGGTAGCAGATAGTCGCTTCCACGTTCACCACTTTGAGAATAAGCACTTCGGCGTCATCATAATTACTCCCGCTTGCCAGCGAGAAAGCTGCTTGCACGGCCCGGCGTGCTTCAAAAGAACCGTTGGTTGGGGCAAGGATGCGACGCGGTTGCCAATCTTCTGGCAACTCCTCTGCGTGAACGATAAGGGTAGTGCAGGGCGAGAGACGTACCAGTGTGTCAACAATTGGGTTAAAGAGCGCATCGGAACCGCGTTTTTTATGGGTGGCTCCCAACACCAGCAGGTCATAATCTTTGCGGGCCTCGTCCAAAATCGCATCGACGGGGGTATCGCTGATCACCACCTTCTTGATCAGCTCTTTTTGCTGGAACAGTGGCCCTAATTGGTTGAGAAATTGTGCACTGCGTGAGCGTTCCTTTTCGTTTGTTACGTTCATCAGGCTCACAGAAAGTTTGCGTTTGCGGCCAATATGACGCAGGATAATTGCTTCTATGTCCTGCTCTGGCCCACCGCGGTCATCCTGCCGCCGCCGCACGGGCAGCAACACGCGGTTGACATTTGCAAACAGGTTCGATTTCGCCATTTCCTCGTGCTTGAGCCGTTCTGCTTCTTGCGTATCGGTCTGCACATAGCGCAGCACCCACCGCAGGAGAGAAGGCGCGGCCAGTGAGGTCACCACCGACATCAGCACAATGATGGAGAACATCTCAACCGTAAAAATACCCTTTGAGAGGCCAATTGTCGCGATGATGATTTCAATTGCCCCGTGGGTATTGAGTCCCACCCCCAAGCTTAGTGCCATCCAATGGCGTTTGCCTGCCAGCCGCGCCCCAACATATGCACCACCGATTTTGGTCACCGTTGCGACCACGATAACTGCCAATGCCACCGCCGCGAGACCTGGGTCGAAGAAGGTCAGAATATTGACCTTCAAACCGGCGACGGCAAAGAAAATCGGTGCAAAGATGCTCAGAGCGATGCTTTCGATGGTGTGGATGACATTGTCAGGAAGCGTTCGCATTTGGCTAAAGAGAATACCAACCATAAATGCGCCCAACACCGCCTCCATATGCATCGCTTGGCCAAATGCTCCCCACCCAAACATCAGCACGACAATCAGGGAGAGGATGGCATCCTTGATCGTCGCTTCATTTTGCACAACCCCCAAGAGCTTTTTGACGATCCACCGTCCCAGCGTGAAGCTGATAATCAAAAAAGCCAGGACACTGCCAACAGACTGCGCAATACTGCCTGCGGTCACGGCTGCGCCCTCTGCAATGCCGATAAAGACCGACAGCATCATCCAGGCAAGGATATCTTCAATCATCGCGGCAGAGAGGATAATCTGGCTCATATCGCGCCGGATGATACCTAAATCGAGCAAGACCTTAGCAATGACCGGAATGGCCGAAACGGAGATGGCTGTGGCCACAAAGAGGCTGAATACCAGCCGGTGATCCGGGTGCGTGAGGAGGTGGTCAGGCAGGAATTGTGCCAAGGTAAACCCACCAATGAAGGGCAGCACCAACCCGCCTACCCCCGTGCCGATGGCAGAACGGGCGTGGCGGCGGATAAGGAGGAGATCGATCTCCATCCCCGTGATGAGCAGCATAAAGAGTGCTCCTAACATACTCACCACGTCGAGGAGGTAGACTTGTACCTGGGTTTGAGGGATAATCCACTCGCCAATGGCGGGAATAAGGCTGCTTAGCAGCGATGGGCCAAGCAAAATTCCTGCCAATAACTCGCCAACGATAGTCGGCTGGCCAATGCGTTGGGCAGCTTCTCCAAGCAGCCGGGCGGCAAGCAGCAATACGGTCACTTGTACGAGGAAAGCAAGGACATCGTGATGTGGCGCTGCAGCAAATTGTTCCATAGGCAACGACCTCTCCCTTATAGAACGGACAAGAGAACAAGGTATAGAAATGTGAGAGCGGGTTTAGGCGGGGCCGTGCTCGGAAAAGAGCTGCAGCACGACGACGCCAATAATAATTAAGAGCATTCCAATAATACGGGCAAGATCCAGCCCCTCGCGCCAAATGAGCACTCCCACAATAACCGCCCCAACCGTGCCAATCCCTGACCAGAGGGCATACACCATCCCTAAAGGTATTTCTTTGATGCTGAAGCCAAGGAAGTAGAACGAAAGCCCATATCCAACCACCACGAGCGTGGCGAAGAGTGGGCGGGTGAACCCGTCTGAGGCTTTGAGCGCTGCGGTTGCAATGATCTCACACGCAATGGCAAACAACAGCAAGATAAACGCTTTTGCGTATGGAGTACTCATCATGACAAAACTCGTGTCTATTATGGTGTTTTCAAACATAGGCCCTCGGCACTACGCCGATGTTGGGGAAGAAAAGAGCTGCAAGATCACCACCCCAACGATGATGAGCGCCACGCCAATCACTCGTGTCATATGGATAGGCTCATTCCAAATCAGTACCCCGACCGCCACCACTCCGATGGTGCCAAGGCCCGACCATACGGCATAGACCGTCCCAATGGAGAGATATTCCATACTACGGCTGAGTAGGTAGAAGGCTAATCCATACCCCACCACCACAATCGCCGAAAAAAGCGGGTGCGTAAACCCGTTGGAGGCCTTGAGCGAACTCGTTGCGACGATCTCGCTGGCAATCGCACAGACCAACCATATGCTGGCTTTGACAGGGATATCGTGCATATCGTGATCCTGTATAGACCGTCTTCCAATGCGCTCTCTCATCTCTTTCTCTCCCTCTTCTCTCTTCTCTCTTCTCTCTTCATCGAGTGGAGGGCATTGGATGTCGGTGATAGGTGCGGGTGTTACATCTCTGAATCGGTGGTGTAGCGGGCGAAGATACGGCGGTAGGCATCGCTGGTGGTAATCAGGTCATCGTGTGATCCTTGCGCAACCAACTCCCCCCGCCGAAGCACGAGGATGCGGTCGGCCCAACGAATTTGCGAGATACGGTGGGTGATGAGGAGCGTCGTGCGCCCCTGGAGAATGTGTCGCATTGCCCGCTGGATCTGGTCTTCGGTCGCGCTATCAATCGCGCTGGTCGAATCATCAAGCACAAGGATACACGGGTTGGTCAGGAAGGCGCGCGCAATCGCAATGCGTTGGCGTTGGCCGCCCGATAGGGTCACCCCCCGTTCTCCCACCACGGTCTGGTAGCCATCGGGGAAGGAAAGAATAAAGTCGTGTGCTTGGGCATCGCGGGCGGCTTGCTCGATCTGTTCTTGGGTGACCTCGCCGCGCGCTCCAAAGGCAATATTTTCGGCGATTGTCCGCGAAAAGAGGAAAATATCCTGCTCAATCGTGGAGATTTGCGAACGCAATGATTGCATACTCCACTCGCGCACATCGACGCCATCAACCAAGACCCGCCCTTCCGTGGCATCGAAAAAGCGGTTGACCAAGCGGGTGAGGGTGGTTTTGCCGGAACCCGTTTGCCCTACAATCGCGACGGTCTCACCCGGCTTGGCGTGGAAAGAGAGGTTTTTGAGCACTGGCACGCCATCATAGCTGAATGAGACGTTCTCAAAAGCAATCTCGCCCTGCATTGGCGCAGTATGACCCTTCACATTCTCGTCAATCTCGGTCTCATCAGTAATGAGGTTGAGAATACGACCAGCACTGGCCATTCCCAACTGCACCAGCGCAAAGGTGAAAAGCGACATAAACGTTGGGAAGCGCAATAACCCCATAAGGGTCATAAAAGCAATCACCTCGCCTATCGAAACCACCCCCGCCCTGTAAAGGTACATCGCGTGGCCAAAACTGATCGCATATGCAAGGCTGTAGAAGAGAAGCGGCAGGTAGCGAGCACGAATTTCCCCCTCCTTGACGAAGAGATCACGATAGCGGCGGGCGTTTGAGGGGAAAATTTCCTTCTCACGCAGCTCCTGGGCATAGGCCTTGACCACCTCAATACCAGCAATGGTTTCGGCAAGACGAGCGTTCATCCTGCCAAATTGCCCGCGCAATGCCTTGGTGACAGGGGTGAGATCCTTGACATAGATCCATAGGGTGATTGCAAAGCCAATGAGAAAGATGAATGGCACCAGTAAGAGGTTCGTGTCAAGAAAGAGTATGCCCGCTAATGGCGCAATAATACCAATCAGGGAGTCGAAGAGCAGCGATACCGCTGGATTGATCATAAAGTTGAGCTGCTGAACGTCGTTGGTGGCGCGGGCCATAACATCGCCCACCTGCTGGCGGTTGTGAAAGGTTTGGCTCTTGCCCATCAGGCTGATGTAAAGCTCTTCCCGCGAATCACGCTCCAGACGTTGGGCGAGCGTTTCGATGGAGTAGGCGCTGGCAATGCTGAATACTCCCTGGATAACGTAGGTCAGCAAAATAAGTAGGGCAACGAATAGAAGCTGCTCGGATGCTGCCTGCGGAGAAGTGGCGACATCAAATGCTTGGCCAATCAGAATGGCCGAGACACTGAATAGCCCTTCGGAAATGATTGACCCTACGAAAGAGGCAGTGGGAAGCCACGGGTAGCGCGCAATGTGTGAGATAAGCCATCGGCGGATAGAAGATGTGTCGAAATTGTAGGCGTCTGCAACCGTAAACTCACGACGGCTCAACTGGTTCAGGCGGTTCAATTGATTATGCTCCCTTGTTGTTTACAAACACCACTATGCAGAGGGGGAATATCCCCGCGTTGCGTGTCCCAATCGTTGGATGAAACGTTGGCGGATAGATAATGTGATTTGGTGGTTCCTCGTTGATCTCAGTTACGTCATAGTCTCTCTGGGTATTTGGTTGTATGGCAGCATTGTACCACGTTCAACTGAACCGGGAAACGAGATGGCGGTTGGGGAGGGTGAGGGAAGATCTTCTCATTCTCTCCGCGCGTGCTCTCGTGCCCCTTGGGAAATCCATTATTGCGATATAGGGAAATAAATGATATGATATGCTATATATTCTGTTTGAAAGGAGGTGAGAGAATTATGATGCCTGCAGGATTTGCACCGGAAAACATCGGCGCATTCGTCGTTATGGTCGTTCTGATGGTAGGATTGGCCTTCATTGGATGGTTCTTGGGTCGGCACGACACCTACAAATAATACCGAACCGCCGCACCGCCACTACCCAGGTAGGTACAACGGTACAACAAGGTGCGCCCCACAAATTGGTGCTTCCGTCGGCATTCGCTAGACGATATCCACCGTCGTTGGATGCCAAGCATCTCAGGAGCACAATACTTACTCCCGCTCTCCCCTTTGCCGCATTCAGGCCGAAAAGGGCGAGCATCCGTAGCGTGGGATGCGTATCTTCGGATAAGGAAACAAGCAGAACTATCCCCGTTCTGCTGCCGAGAGTCTGGTCGTTCCACGCCGGACTCTCGTTGTTTTTCCCCCTGCTCTCCACTATATATCAGCCTAACCACTGCACATATGAGTGAAGGCGTCAAGGACAGCGTGCATATCGCTGAAGACAGCGTCTGGACGGTAGGGGAATTGGTTGATTTGGCTGCGAGTGGAAACACCAGTCAGCACCAGCGCACTGCGTAACCCCGCGTGGAATGCTCCCTCAATATCGGTCTCTAACTGATCGCCAATCACCAGCGTCGTGTTGGGATTGCCCCCCAGCATATCGAGCGCAGCCCGAAACATCGTCGGCGCAGGTTTGCCAATCACCGTTGGGGTAACCCCAGTCGTGGTTTGCAAGATGGCCCCTAATGCGCCTGCGTGGGGAATAAACCCGTGCTCGGTTGGGATGGTATGGTCGGGGTTGGTGACAAGAAAATTGGCTCCGCGGTAGATGGCCATCGCCCCAAGGCGGAGTTTTTCATAGGTGAGAGCCGTGTCATACCCCTGCACCACCACCTGCGGGTGTTGGTCGTCGGAAATAAAATATCCATCGCTGAACAACGCCTCGCGCAATCCGTGCATCCCAATCGCGTACACAGTCGTGGCACGAGGGTAGGTGGAACGCAGAACGTGCGTGGTCACCACCGCCGAGGTGAGAATACGAGCAGCAGGGATGTGTATCCCCATTTGTGTGAGCTTGTGCTCCTGCTGGCGAGGCGTGAGCGCATCGTTGTTGCTGAGACACGCATAGCGAATACCTCGTTGATCGAGGTAGCGCAGAAAAGCGGCAACACCCGGCAAACTACGCTTGCCACGGTAGAGCGTGCCGTTGATATCAAACAAGATGGTTTGCACTGAGAGCAGGTCTATCATAAGCGTATCCGTTGGCTTATTGGTCGATTCAGTTTTCTTTAGTATAGCATAGATGGCTTCGGCTGCCTGGACATCCCACCACCACCGCATTAGGAGGGTTTTCCCCTTGTGGGCGAGCAGAAATGCTGGTACCATACATATATAATTGTTTGTACCCCTATATTACTCTCTTTGGAGGATCTCTTTATATGTGTGTACGTATGTTTTCGCTGTCCACCCGTTGGCAGCAATTTGAACGCGCGTTTGAGCAGCGTGTTCCCTTGCTCTACCTGATGATGCATCGCTCGTTTCCTGTATTAGTCCTTTTTAGTGGTGCCGCAGTGGCGTTCTTGTTTGGGCGTATTGCATTGACCCGTACGCTCGATTATTCCTTCTTGGTCTGGAACCTCTTCCTCGCCTGGATACCCTACTTCCTTGGCGTGTTCATTGAGCAGGTGCATCAGCACAACCAGCAGCACCATCTGCGGCGATGGTGGCTGTTGTTGGCCATTGGCGGGGCGTGGCTCGCCTTCTTCCCCAATGCCCCCTACATCCTGACCGACTTCTTGCACTACCGATTTGACCATAGCTTCGTTTGGTGGTATGACTTGGGGCTGATCCTCTCCTTTGCCTTGACCGGCTGCTTCCTGACAATGGCTTCGCTGGTGATGGTGCATCGCGTGGTTGAAGAGTATGCTGGTCGCGTGGTTGGGTGGGGGTTTGTGTTTGCCACCTTCCTGCTGAGCGGATTTGGTATCTATATTGGGCGCGTGTTGCGGTGGAATAGCTGGGATATCCTCACCCATCCGTGGGCGTTGTTCAATGATATCATTCTCTATGCCCATCCGCTGCGCAATCTGCACGCTGCGGGGATTATCATTATGTTTGCGACCCTCCTCTCGCTGTTCTACTTGGCATACCGCTCTCGGCCATAGTGCTGTTCATCTTCTCCATACCCCGCCCTTCCTTCTAATGGTATACTGTCTGTGGCTGTGTGGCTGCACAGCCACTGTTCTTCCCCCCGCACCATCGGCAATGCTTGTGGGCGGGGGAAGGCTGCCGTATATCCCCCATTGCTAAGGAAGGCTTTGTAATGTTTTCTCGCTTCCTCACGAGATATTTCCACCACGTTCACCGCGTTCACCGCGTTCACCGCGTTCACCCCCTTCTTTCCCCATTCTTGCGCCATCCACGGTACATATTCTTGGTGGGTATGGTGGTGGTGGTTGGCATATTGGGCATAGCGCATCACGTATCTGCCCGGACAGACAGGCCGCAGGTGTCTGCGAGCACGACCTACTATGTTTCTGCCTCGATGGGCAATGATGCGAACGATGGGCTATCGGAAGAGGCACCTTTTCAGACCATCGCGAAGGTGAATGAGCTTGCGCTTGAACCAGGCGATACGGTGTGCTTCCGCTGTGGCGATGTGTGGCGGGCCGAGATGCTCACCATCATCCACTCTGGCAGCGCAGATGCTCCCCTTACCTTTCGCTCCTACCCCGCCAACTGCGATAATAAGCCGGTGATATCCGGCGCGCAGCCGGTGAATGGGTGGGCAGCAGAAAGTAGTACCGTCGCCGTGGCCGATCTCTCCTCCGGGGTCAATGCGGGGCGGTTTCCCCACGGTATCAACCAAGTCATCCGCGATGGCTCCCGATTGCCGCTTGGGCGCTGGCCCAACCGTGATACCTCCAATGGCGGTTATTCAACTATTGATGGCAATCCCGATGCGAAAACGCTCGTCGATAATGAGCTTCCCGCTATCGATTGGACAGGGGCAATTGCACATATTAAGGGGATGCGTTGGTATATCCTCAATCGCGTGGTTGCAGGCGTGAGCGGGACAACCTTGTCGCTTGAGGAGGATGCCGGGTGTTGGGGCAATGATTGCACTGAATGGGGCTATTTCCTCAACAACCACCGTCAAACTCTCGACCAGGAAGGAGAGTGGTATTACGATGAAACAAGCCAAAAACTGTATCTCTTCACCACAACCGTCCCCGCCGATGGCGAGGTGGAAGCATCGGTCGTGTTTGAGGGCGATACGGAGTTTCAAGGCGGGATTATCTTGGGAGAGCATCTCAAAGCACATATTAGCTATGTCGTGGTTGAGAACTTCGATATTCGGCATTGGTTTGCCAACGGTGTCACCACGCCGAAGAATTTGGAGACTGATGATAACCACCATCTGACCATCCGCAATATCGATATCACCGATGTGGATAAGACTGGCCTCAAGTTGGCAACGTGGGTGTGGAAAGCGAGTGATGGCAACAATGGCTGGCGTGGGGGGAATGCACTCGAAATTGCCAATATGACCATTGATGGGGCAAACCACTTCGGGATTGACTCCTATGCGCATAGCTCCTCCTTCCACGATAATATTGTGCGCAATATTGGCCTCATTGAGAATGTCGGCGCATCAGGGCTGGGATGCGGCTTTGCGAGCGGGGGCGGAGGGTGTACCGAAAATGGCAATGGCATTCGGGTTAAGTTGGGGGGCGATCTCCATTCTGCGCACAGTAACGTCTTTGAGCATAACCGCGTCGAGCGCGTGGGCCACAATGGGTTCGATATCTTTGGGCATAGCAATACCCTCAGGAAGAACGTGATCATTGAAGCGTGTACGTCGAAGGGCGATTGCGGGGGCGTGCGGACATTTGGACGCACTAGCTTGCAAGAGACAGGTGTCTATAATCTTACGATTGCGGACAACATCATCATCAATACCATTGGCAACACTGATGGCGCAAACTCAACCTATCAACCCCTCTTTGGTATGGGGCTGTATATCGATAGCTACTCGCGTGATGTGACAGTCACGGGGAATACGGTTATCAGCTCGACGGTAGATGGCATCTTGTTTCAGCGCTCAACCGGCAGCATTGAAAACAATACGCTCTATGCCAATAACCGCGGTACGATGGGGCGGGGACAGGTGGGGCTGTACAAAGATGAAACCCTCATCTCCTCGCATACCGGCAATACGCTTTATGCCCTCAAGAGCAATGCGAAGACGCTCTCGGTGGGGAGCGTGAGCAATGTCACCTCCTCCGACAACAATCGCTTCTTTCATCCCTACATCGCAGCACATATCTCGGCAGATGGCACGAAGACATTGGCAGAGTGGCAAGCGTTGAGTGGGCTGGACGCAAATTCGCAGGAAGTGTGGTTTACGCTTGGCGAGACAGAAGCACCCCGCTCCCGCATCTTCTACAACGATACGAATGAGGCGAAGACGATTGATTTGGGCAGTCGGGCATATCTCACGCTGGATCAGGAGGATGTGCAGGGGAGTATTGTCTTGCAACCGTTCACCTCGCAGATATTGGTGGACAATGGCGAGGTAACATCACCCGGCCCAACGGCTACTCCTACCGTAAGCCCCACTCCCAACCTCGGTACGGAAAAGGTCTACTTGCCATTCATCTCAAAATAACAAGGAACTCCCTTCTATGACACCTATTCTTTGGCTCTTAATTCCGATTGGGTTGTTCACTGGTATCTACGGCACGATGGTGGGAGTAGGGGGCGGGTTTGTGGTCGTTCCCGTGATGCTTGCCCTCTACCCCGACAAAGACCCCGAATTGATTACGAGTATTTCGCTGTTTGTGGTTTTTCTCAATTCGCTTTCTGGGTCGTGGGCCTATGCCCGAATGGGGCGCATTGACTATAAAACCGGCACGTTGTTTGCCGTGGCGACCATTCCTGGCGCAATCATCGGCGCGCTGACCACCAACATCATCCCGCGGGATGCATTTGAGGTGGCATTTGGGCTGCTGCTGATTGGTTTGGCATTCTTGCTTTTCCAGCAGCCAAGCGGGCGGAAGTCGCAGCGCGGGGAGCAGGCGGAGGATGGGGAGGATGAGCATACTGTACCCTCATACAACCTGCCGCTTGGCATTGGGACAAGTTTTGTTGTGGGGTTTTTGGCGAGTTTGCTTGGGATTGGGGGCGGGGTCTTTCACGTCCCGATGATGGTCTATGTGCTGAGTTTTCCTATCCACGTCGCCACCGCGACCTCGCACTTTATCCTTGCGATTTCCTCATTCAGCGGCGCAACGACCCATCTCATCACCGGTACCTTGATGGAAGGCGCACCACAGGCCATTCTCCTGTCGATTGGGGTGGTTATTGGTGCACAGTTGGGAGCCAAGATATCAACCAAAGTGCAAGGCACGTGGATTATCCGTGGGTTGGCGATTGCATTGGGGATTGCCGGGGTTCGGCTGGCAAGTAGTATCTTCTTCTAGTCTTTTTTGATGATGGGGAGGGCAAGGAAATATCCTCCACTACTGTGCCAGATGGAGAGGGCGTTGACGTGAGAGTAATAGGCGTTCCGTTGACTGTCGGTGTTGGGCTAGCCGTATAGACAATTGTTGGCGGTGGCAACGTTGCGGAGGGTGGGGGGGTGGGGGTGGGGGGGGGGGTGGCCATTGATGTGAAGGTGGGTGTGGGCGATGGCGTCTCAGTGGGCGTGGGAGTAGGGGTGAATGTGGGCGTGGGGACAAGGTCGCGTTGTAGGTAGAGAGGCTCAACTCCTACGGTGAAATGTGCCTGGCCTTGCTGCAGAGTAGGCGTGAGTATCAGTCCATCGCGGTCGTAGGCTTGGTGTAGGCCATCAGATGGGAGCGAGACGGCGGTTGTTCTTCCATCGCGTGCCCACAGCACATCAAGGTGAAAGCTGTCGCCCTCAAAGCGGTAGGCCTCAACCACGCTGGTCGGGCCGTAATCGGTAGTGGTAGTGGGGAGTGAGGTGTGGCCAACACGGGTAATGAGGTGTTGGTAGGCGGTGTAGGCGGGACGAGGGGTGTAATCACCATATAACAGCCCTGATGAGTTCCAGCCTGAGGCGTGTAGGGTGTACCAGCAGAAAGGAGCCACCTCCATTGCCATCGCCCGCGTCACCACGCGGACAATGTGGTCTGCCTGCGTCTCAAAGAATGGCTCTGCGACCGGCGTTCCCCAATACAGTAAGGCAGCCTCGTTGAGCGCAAGTGGCTTCTCAACGCCGTAGTCGGCAAGCGTCGCACGGAGATAGCGCGCTTTGCCAATGGTCATCCCGCCCCACGCACTCCACCGGGAGTCGGTGAGGTCGCTGTCGGTTTGACGGCCTCCCATCCAGTCGTACCACGGGTAGGCGTGGTAGGCAACAATGTCAAAACTCTCCGCCGCTCCCGCCTCTAGTATCCCCCGCAGGAAATATTCCGGTTTGCCGCGCACCTCTGAGTTCGTATCGGGGCGGTCGAGCAATAGTCCGCCTGTCAGGATGCGGGCAGAGGGGTCGGCCTCTCTGATGGCAGGCGCGACGACCTTCAGCATCTCCCCGTAATGGCGTCCGCCGTAGTAGGGGTCGTCAATCACGCCCCAACAACCAAAGTAGTCATAGAGATCATCGCCCATTATCTCTGCAGCGACATCCGGCTCATTGCCTAGCTCCCAATAGTGAATATCGTAAGGTGGGTCTTTGTAGCGCTCTACCACCGCCTGCACAAAGCGGGCATAGTCATCAAAATATTCGGTCTTGATGGGCGCGCAGGAAGGGGTGATCGTCTCCCCCGTCTTCGGGTCGGTGATGGGGATGACCGCCCACGAAGGGTAATTGTCAATGATCACTATCGGCGTGAGGCCAAGCGATTGAGCAATCTTCACATCCTCCTCAAACGTCGCTAGTGTTTCCCACGTCCATTCTTCTTGGGGCGTGGTGGGTAAAGGCTGAATATCACGCCATTCGATAGCGTTCATCCGCACCCACCCCGCGCCCAATTCCTGCGCACGGGTTTGCAAAGACGGCGCATTCGCAAGCCGTCCGCTAATCACCTCCACCCCAAATGGGGCAGGATCAGGGAGTGGTAGAGCATTGGTATGGGGCGGGGGCGTGGCATATGCCCCAAGCGATGGCGAGAGAGCGAGGAGGAGGAATATCAATATTACTCCCCCTCCCCCAAGTACAAAGCGACGCATTGTTTCAGTGTTCTCAGTGTGTCCTGATGGTTTGAACGAAGAGGTTAGGCAGAATCGGGGATCACTCGTCGCGTATCAACAATCAACCGCGCGGCATTGCGCATATGCTCCCAATCATAGGTGGAGTGATCTGTCACAATTACTACACAATCTGCCTCGGCAAGAGCAGCATCAAGATCAGGAACGCAGACAAGCGGTAATCCCTCCTCAAGCAGCGAAGGGACATATGGATCGTGGTAGGAAACCTTGGCTCCCTTGCCTTGGAGTTGGTGAATGATGTCGAGCGCAGGCGATTCCCGCATATCATTCACCCCCTTCTTGTAGGCAACCCCAATGATAAGGACAGATTGGTCTTTGACTGGCTTGCCCACTTCGTTGAGTCTCTCCTGTACCTTGCTAACCCAATAGTTGGGCATTGAGGTGTTGATTTCGCTCGCCAACTCAATAAAACGTGCTGTGTAGTTGAGCGTGCGTAGCTTCCACGAGAGGTAGAGCGGGTCGATAGGAATGCAGTGGCCGCCAAGACCCGGGCCAGGAGTGAACTTCATAAAGCCAAAGGGCTTGGTCGCCGCGGCGTCAATCACCTCCCACGCATCAAGACCGAGTGTGTTGCACATCAGCAGGACTTCATTGACCAACCCGATGTTGACCGCGCGGAAGGTGTTTTCCAAGAGCTTAACCATCTCCGCCGCCTCGGTGGATGAGACAGTCACCACGCGCTCTATCGCCGACTCGT
>CAZGLO010000058.1:0-2739 GCA_964526735.1 uncultured Chloroflexaceae bacterium
TAGCGAGAGCTTGAGAGTATTTCCCCTGTTGCAAGCCTTGCTGTATACCTTGCTGTATACCCTCCTCTTTCCAACTCGTTGTGAGTTCCATTGCGGCCTCCTGTTCCGCCGGTATCAAGTAGGCCAAGAGCCGCCCCACCGCAACAGAAAGAGTGGGACGGCTAAGTCATCACTCTGTGCCAGATACGTCGGCAGGCGGGGCGGGCGGATGAGCATCAAGCCACGCCTCCACATCAGCCAGGCCCGTGAAATCAAGCAGGTCTTCGGCTAAGGCCTCTTGCTGGGTCAATGAGAGCTGCTTGATATGCGCTTCCACCTCGTCGGGAAGTAATCCAATACGTCGTCTCAGCAAGCGCAGGACGATAGCGAGAGCTTGAGAGTATTTCCCCTGTTGCAAGCCTTGCTGTATACCTTGCTGCATACCTTGCTGCATACCTTGCTGTATACCTTGCTGTATACCTTGCTGTATACCTTGCTGTATACCCTCCTCTTTCCAACTCGTTGTGAGTTCCATTGCGGCCTCCTGTTCCTTTGGCGTCAGATCTGCCAATTCTTCCTTAAATTGCGCTTGTTCCTCCTCGGTCAGCCGGAGATAGGCATCGATAAAGCCAGAAATAAGCCGTTGTCGAGCTTTATCTAGCCCCAAGTGGGCCAAAAGACGTAGACTTGTTAGCAATACCGTTGGCCGCTCACTGCGTTCCATCCCCATCTTCGGCAAAAGAGCACTTGCAATCGGATTATCCCGCGTTGCGAAGTCGTGCCAACTCAATCGGCGGAGTTGTATCACCCGATAACGGAAATGTAATACCTCTAGATCGGGAAACGTGAGCTGGTAACTGTCCGGTTCGTCGCGGCGAACCGATTTGTCGGAAAAAAGCGCAATCGGATAGATTGGCAACCCGTGTTTGAAATGTAACAACGCGAAATAACGGAACATCCGCAGGTTAAATCCCTCATATGGCTGCGCTTGATGCTCCACGTGGACAATGAAAAACGTCGGTTGGTCTCGAAACGGTGCCTTGACAATAATGTCTGCCTCATAGGTGTCACCGCTCGTCACATCGGTAAATAATTCCTTGTCGAGAAACTCCAGCTGCTCCGTATCAAGATAGGTCAGCACCTCTGGAAAGAAGAGATCGAGAAACTCGACAAAGAATGTGGTCAAAAGCTCTTTGAATAGTCGGTCGTGATCCATTACGAGAAGCATACTCCATCTTCTTTATTCTCTCATTGTATCACTACTCGCCAGCCTATGGTAGCAGTTGTGCCTCTGGGAACGACCTATCATTCTCTCGCGTTTTGTTGTATCATAGGACAGCTTGCACAAGCGTAATACCAGGATTGCAAAACTAGAAAGACCATCCACTTCTATGGATCTTCTCACCCTCGTCCTCTTCCTCTTAGGATTTGTCTTCCTCATTTGGGGGGCGGAGATACTCGTTCGGGGTGCATCGAGTTTGGCACGCAAAATCGGCATTTCTCCCCTCATCGTCGGGCTAACCATCGTCTCCTTCGGCACCAGTGCCCCCGAATTGGCCATCAACGTCAAGGCGAGCTTCGCAGGACAACCCGATATCGCTATCGGCAATGTGATAGGCAGCAATATCAGCAATGTGCTGCTGGTTTTGGGGCTTTCGGCCACCATCGCCCCGCTCATCGTCTCCCCACAGCTTGTCCGCTCCGATTTGCCCATTATGATCGGGATTTCTTTTGCAACGTGGGTCGTCTGCCGCGATGGCTCAATCACCCGCCTCGACGGTATCATTCTTTTCCTTGGCTTGATCGTCTACCTCGTCCTGCTTTTCTTCCGCAGCCGCAAGCAGCAGCGCGGAGAGATTGAAGACGCCCCGCCCATCACCGTCGCCGAGGATGAAATAGAAGAGCATCATCCTCTGCAGGATATTGCAATGGTCGCTGTCGGCGGAGTGATGCTCGCTTTTGGCTCCGATTGGCTGATCAATGGGGCAGTCACCATTGCGGAGATATTTGGCGTCCCAGAGCTGATTATAGGCTTGACCATTGTCGCGGTCGGCACCTCCCTCCCCGAAGTCGCCACCTCTGCGATTGCCAGTTTCCGCGGCGAACGCGATATCGCCGTTGGGAATGTGGTCGGCAGCAATATCTTCAATATCCTCTCGGTGCTCGGCATTACCAGTATCGTTGCGCCAAATGGCATTGACGTATCCACATTCGCAATCACCTTCGATATCCCCATTATGATACTCATCGCCATCGCCTGCTATCCCGTCTTCTACACGGGCAACCGCGTTTCCCGCTGGCAAGGCATATTATTCCTCTTCTTCTACATTGGCTATACAGGCTACCTCATCCTGCGCGGCATTGAGAGCCAATGGCTGTCATCCTACAGCACCACAATGAGTATTCTTGCCGCCATATCGTTCGCCATCCTTCTCTTTGGAATGACCCGCCAAATGATGCAAAAAATCGAGGGGTAATCCCCATTCCAATCACCCCCATCGCCTCGCCACTACGTCAAGTGGGCTAGCCAGCGCATTGCCGTTGGTGCCCACATTGGCGAGGTAGAAAACCACTCGTGGAGCGTGTTGACAGGATCTGGTGAGGTCATCAGAAATCGCTGTATCAAATACCCACGTTGGAGCGCCGGAAGCAGCATCTCCTGCCACCGCCGGTCATATGAACGCAGTATTTTCCTCCGCGCCCCCGGCACCGCGTCTAGTGCTTCCACCGCCACCTCGCCCGCTATCCGCCCCGTCTGCA
>CAZGLO010000058.1:2749-15484 GCA_964526735.1 uncultured Chloroflexaceae bacterium
GGCCGATGCAATGCCCGCACCAGTCGATGGGTTCACAAACCCGCCCGCATCGCCAACCAACAACGCTCCCTGCCGCACCCGCGACATTCGATCAGGACGCATTACCAATGCACCACCACGCACATCTTCTATCACACAATCCTCGCCAATAATCGCTTTCGTGGATGGCAATGATAAAAATTCATACAGCATTGGGCGCAATGGCGGACGGTTTTTCATCGCCATCATCCATATCCCCACATTCAACCACCCCTCCCCAACGGGAAATATCCACCCATACCCAGGCAAAAGCCCCGGCAATAACTGGATATGCAATGCACCATCGTAAGGCCGCTCCTGCTTGACATATCCACGCATCCCTACCCCTTTGTGACGCGGCGCGTAGGCAGATGGACAAAGATGGCTGGCCATCACCGATGGTGCGCCATCAGCCGCGATTACAACCTGTGCATACCGCTCCTCAATCGCGTTTTTCGTCTTCACCGCCACGCCATTCACCCGCCCGCCACCCAGCAGCGGCGCAATCACATCCCCCTGCTCAAACATTGCCCCCTGCTCCTCCGCATAGCCCTTCAGCAAGGCATCAAACTCGTAACGCGGCAAAATCCCACCCGCGAAATCAGGATGCTCAAGCGATGTGGTAATCGATGAACCATTCGGCGCTACGTTCCGTGCCTCTACAATGCGGTAAAACGATGGTCGCTCCACCACCCGCTCCCATATCCCCACCCGCTCTAGCTCAAGCCGAGCAGTGTTGCTCAATGCGTCGCCGCAGGCCTTGGGACGCGGAAAATCACATCGGTCAATCAGCGACACCCGTCCGCCCGCCCGCGCCACGGTGCTTGCCGCCATACTGCCCGCAGGCCCCGCCCCAATCACCAATACATCCACTGAACCTTGCGATGACATTTTTTCGTAGCTCCTCACTGTCACGAGAATCACGAATACTGCGCCCATCCTACCACGTTTAGGGCTTCCTGTCGCGGTACATAGGCGCAGAAATAAAGATATTTGCGTGTCAACGGTGTCGTTGGAAAGCGGGAATTGTGTCGTCAGAAGGTCGCCAAACAACGTCAGGCGTCGTCAGGGCAATGACAACGGTGATATCTAGGTGGGTTCTCAAATGAGGACGTGCAGCAGAGATTACCCCGCCGCCGCCCCCTCATCCTGCGGCGCGATATTGCCCAATAATCGCAACAATCGCTCCTTCAAACGGCCAAACGATGGCTCAGTAATCATCGAAAAGTGGCGCGGACGCGCAAATGGTACCACAACCTCCTCCGCCACCCGCCCAGGCCGCGGCGTGAAGACATATACCCGATCAGAGAGCAAAATCGCCTCATCTACATCGTGGGTGACCAACACAATCGTTCGGTCAAGCGTCTCCCATAATGTTAAAAGCCATTGCTGCAAATGCGCACGGGTTAAGGCATCCAGCGCGCCGAATGGCTCGTCCAACAACATAAATGGGCGGTGCCACAAAATCGTCCGCAGTAAGGCCGCCCGCTGCCGCATCCCCCCCGAAAGCGCCGACGGCAAGCTGTCTCCAAAGCCCTCCAGCCCAAACGTCGGCAAAAGCGAGCGCGCTTCCTCACGCGCCGCCGCCACATCGCCCCTGCGCACCACCGTCGGCAAAATGGCATTCTCCACCACCGTCTTCCACGGCAAAAGCGCATCGCGCTGCGGCATATAGGCCACCAATCCACGCTTGCCCAACGCCTCTTGCCCCTCAATCAAAAGCGTGCCCTCATCTGGCAGCTCAAGCCCCGCCAACACATTGAACAGCGTGCTCTTACCGCAGCCGCTTGGCCCGATAATCGTCACAAATTCGTGCGGCGCAACCCGCATACTGATGCGGTGCAGCGCAGTTACACTCCCCTCCGGCGTCAGAAAATGCTTGCTCAAATTGACCACATTGATGGCAGGCTGAGCGGATTGGGTAGGCTGGGTAGGCTGATCGATGTGGCTCTCCGCGTCTGCCTGGACAGACACGGTGGGCGTGGGCGAGTTGGTGCTCACGATGGCTCCTTTCGGTTGAAGCGCAGGATGGCGGAGGGTGGTTTTATGGTTCACATAGCCAAGCAGAACCAGGTGATATATCTAGCTATGCTTGGATATGCTTGGCTATGTTTCTTTGTCTCTTCCTATGAGCAGTGTGGACAATTATGGTTGGGCAACGTTCTGCGGCGGCAGAAAGTCGTTTGTAAAGGCTTTTTGTACATCCATCATCTCGGAAATCTGCCCTTCTTCAAGCATCCACTCGGTGAAGGTGCGCCACACGACTTCACTTTGCTGCCCCCACCGCGGCGCTTCGGCCTGATATTCGTTGGCCAAATATTCCTGGCTAAGCTTGACCAATTGCGGGTCAAGTTCGGGGGCGGCGTTGATGAGGACATTGGCGGCTTCCTCTGGATTGTTGATGGCAAAGGTATATCCGAGGCTAGTTGCCTCCAAAAACTGCCGCACGAGTTCGGGGCGGTTTTGGATAGTCTCTTGGCTGGTGATGAGGATGGGTGTATAGAAGTCGGGTACGCAATTCAGGTCATTTATCATCACGATATTGAGGGGAACACCACGCACTTGCGCCTCAACGGCTGTCCAGCCGCGGTATATCCACATAAAGTCCACATCATCGCGTTCAGTGGCGACAAAGAAATCAGTATCGCCCACATCCACAAACCGTATCTTGGAAAAATCGGCGTTGGCGCACTGCATAATCTCTTGCAGGATAGATTCCTCCATTTGCGTGCCGAAAGAACCATATTTTTTGCCTTCAAAATCCTTCGGAGAGGTGATATTATCCTCCACGCGGCTGGCAAATCCGCTGGTATTGTGCTGGATGACGGCGGCAATCGACACGATGGGAAGGCCTTCCAGACGGGCGTGGGTGAGGTTTTCCTGGAATGACACACCAAAATCAAGCCGTCCAGCGGCGACGAGCTGCTCAACTGTCCCGCCCTGCGCGGCCTGCATAATCTCCACATTCAGCCCGCGTTCCTGGTAGAGACCCTGCTCCTTGGCGACGTAGACACCGGTATGATTGGTATTGGGTGTCCAATCAAGCCCAAATGTCACATTGGTCAGTTCGCCAGACGCGGTATTAGCCATATTTGTCGCATCGGTGGTATTGAGTGTATTTGTGATGGCATCTGTTCCAGCCTCGGATTGACCTTCACCATCATTACCATCACCACTATCGCCATTCCCACTGCACCCGCTCGCCACCAAAGTAATGGTCAGGAGGAGGAATAGCAGATGGGAGGATGTGCGGCGAACCATACGGGAGAGATGATACACGAGATACATTTCCTTTCTGTTGCGATTCTACTGCGATGTTGGTTGACTCCAAGAATTGAGCCACCGCTCAAGGGAGGTAACGAGCAAAAACAGCCCGATGGTCAAGAGTGAAGTGGCCATAATCGCCACAAAGACCTGGTCAGTGCGGAACGATTTGAGCGAACGGGCGATGTACACGCCAAGCCCCGCCTGCGAGCCAATCCACTCGGCAAGCACCGCGCCAATGATGCTGTAGGTGACAGAGATTTTCAGCCCGCTGAAGATAGCAGGGAGCGCCGCCGGAATGCGCAATAGCCGGGTTATTTGCCAATGGGAAGCACCCATAGCGCGAAGGAGTCGCAGCATATCGCGGTCGGCGGCGCGTAGCCCATCCACCGTGTTGATGACGATGGGGAAAAAGACGACCAACGCCACCACAAACACCTTTGGAAGCATCCCGAACCCAAACCCAATAATGAGGAGCGGAGCAAGGGCCACGATGGGGATCGTCTGTGATGCCACCAGCAAGGGGTAAAATGCGCGTTGGACGATGGGAAATGCGTCGATGAGCACCGCCAATAGGAACCCCACGCTCAACGCAAGCGCAAAGCCAAGGGCAGTCGTTTGGAGGGTCACCAGCGCGTGGCCCCACAAAAGGGGGATGTCACGGAGGAACGTGTTGCCGATGTGAGAGGGAGTGGGGAGGAGCCAATCGGGAAGCGCCATCCACCGCACAACGACCTCCCAAACGAGCAGTACTGTCAATCCCAAAACGGCGGGGGGGAGATAATATTCCCGTATCCGCCGACCGATCTGCCGACTGCTCTGCCGAATCCGCGAAGGGCGTGATGGCAGCGATTGGTGGCGCTGCGGAGGGTGTGAATGGGTGGAATGGAGCTGATGCGAAGTGGCAGGAGTATGGGCCGATTGGGTTGTTTGGGACATATGAGACAAATGAGACATTTCGTTCCTCCGTTTCCCCTCTGCTTAGGAGGGCGAGCGATAGTTGGCGAGTTTCTCGTCGATGGACGAGCCGTTGGGGTTGTAATCGACTTTGATGAGCGTGAAGACGTTGCTGGCCCCCACATTGATGACGGCTTCTTGCGCCTCCTTGATGACGGACATCACTTGGTCGTAGCCGCCCTCAACGGTGGTTTCCATTGGGCTGACGTGGTAGCGTAACCCGCTCTTGGCCACCACCGCGATAGCTGCATCGACAGCCGCGTAGACGGCAGCTTTATCGGGTAAACCGCCGGGGAGCACTTCAAAGCTCACAGCGATAGTCGGCATGAAGATGTTCCTTCCTTATATGATAAGATATGACAAGATGACAATGGCGCAAAGATACAAAAAAAGCCACCCACCGAGGGGTAGCGAAATGTGGTCTTACACCATACTGACCGTACTAACCGTACTGTAAGTCCGGTATACGCTTCCCTACGCTGGTATGATCCAGATCAGGTGGAAAGGGTTAGCAACAGGTAGATAATTCACGGGTTGCATTCTCAGCCGGGCCCCCCCGGCTCCCCTAGCTGTTCACTTTTGCAGTAGGTAGTATAGCACAGGTCGTGGGTGGAGGCAAGAAAGAGGAGTAGAATACCTTGCGTATAACAAGAAAACGCCCGCGCCCTTCTAATGGACACGGACACAGTGGTCGAAAAAATGCCCGTATGGGCAAAGGTTACTTATTAGTGTTACGCACAAGTATACCATAGTGGTGGTTGGTTGTCAATACCTCGGAGAGAGCATTGGGTTTATGGTGTAATATTATCAAACGAACGAATTCTACAAATTGCTGATTTTAATGTTATATACATTAATAAAACGCATCAAATCGTGGGGGCAGTTTTTTAGATGGCTGAAGGTGGTAATCAACAGCTATAACCAGGTGATAATTTTATAGTAGTTTGCTTTCTATACGCTATTGTGTTATCGTAAGCATATTGTGATCATTTGGCGTGAGCCATTGGCTGAGTGTTATGAGCATGATATCGCCGTTTGGTGATCGTGTTTTGTTTTTCCCTTTGTAGGGACGTAAATCGCCCTTCAAAGCATCGTTAAGGCAATCGCCGGAGGTAGGGAGAATATGGACGGAGCCACACATAGCGATTTTCAGGGCCGAAAATTGGCCGTCAGGTTATACAGTACTGATGGCAGGTATTTTGTCGCTCTGTGTGTTTTTTTGACGCCGCTCCGCGGAACTTTTTCCCCGATTGATTATCAACCTCGTGTTTGCAATTTCCGTGATTCGTTGATAACCAACGTGGTTTTTCCCGTTTGGTTGGCCATCGCAGGCTATAAGCACGACTCAGCTTCTTGATTCGCTCAAGACCGTGTTTGATAGCCTGTATTTGGTTGTTCGCTTTCCGAAGGTGAAGAACCCTTTACTTCACATCTTAATCGCACAAAAAATTCTTTGAAGGCGGTCTGTGGTTGAAACCTGTACGCGCGGCACTCTACCATGAAGTTTCTCTCATGTTTTTTTAAAAAATTTTTTCTGAAGAGGGGGAAGCATAGCAAAGCATGCATGCTAGCATGCTGCGCGCGTACACACACATGCGCATGCGCGATCACGCACGTGCTTGTGCGCACACGCCCGCTCGCGTTACATCAATTCTGCAATTTGGGTCGATTTACACCAGAAACACTTGTTCGTGATTTTATTCAGGGGCGAAACGATCTGGAGAGGTCTAAACGAGCTTTTTTGAAACGTTCGCCAATAATTTTGGAGCATCATAGGCCATTCTGAAGGGAGATGGACGGTGATTCCAAGAACCAATGGGTGCGGAAATGGGACAAATTGCCCTACCCAAAATCCGCAAAGTGTGTTATACTGTCGGCTGAATGCTTCTCAGGCTGGAACGTCGAACAGTTCGGCGCAGCCGCAGGAGGCTTCACAATCGCAATACCGTGTGGGCTATCCCATCGAGGATGTCACCACGCTCGTCCGAACGGTTATTCAAGAATCTATCCAGCAAGTGGTTCAAAACGTCTTCCCGTTTTTCCAAGCGGGGGGAGCTGGATGGCAATTGTGCCCACAAGGAGCACATTCAGGGATACAGCCAGGGTACGAGCCAAGCCACGGTTGCCCATACCGCACAGCACCGCATATGCCGGGTACGTCGGGAGTGGGCGAGCCGTCCGAGCAGCCGATATCAACGCCTTCGGCGCCTTCTGCATCACCCTGTAGCGAGGCCTCACCGACGCCATCAGAGCCGTCGGTGTCGGGATGGACGAAAAATATCCCGGCAGAGCAAGCAAGCGAGGCAACCCCTCAACGTCCGAAGCAGGCCTCAACGGAGCCACAAACCGCTCCGCAAACAGCAGCGCAAAGCCGTGAGCACATCTCACCGACGCCATCAGAGCCGTCGGTGTCGGGATGGACGAAAAATATCCCGGCAGAGCAAGCAAGCGAGGCAACCCCTCAACGTCCGAAGCAGACCTCAACGGCCGCGCAACCACCGCACGAAGGGCCTTCGGAAGCGATATCGCAGCAACGACCGGCTTCCGCCACACCTCAACCTACTCCTGCAGATCAGCGGCTGGCTGAGCCAACTGAGCACCCCGTGCCCTCTGGAATGCATCGGCAAGCGGATTCTTCCCTCGCCGACTCTCGCCAACCTAACGCTTACCCTAAACAGTCTGACCATGATGAGCAGTCGGTCGCACATGGGTATTATCCTGATGCTGAAGATGATGCTGAAGAGCAAAATCAATGTTTTGTAGAAAAGGAGGACACACAGCCTTCACCCGAACCGCAAACCCATCAAGCAACGCCGTGTCAGTCGGCGCAGCCTGAGGATTATGCGGATTCTGCACAGCCAGACGCAAACAACGACGACCTTAACTCGGATATCGATCCAGCGCTTCGTGAGCGCATACAGCAATATCCGGAGCATATTGGCAATGACCTTCTGCGAATGCGGGAGGAGCTTCTTCGTCTCCGGGAGGCAACGCGCACAGCCGAAGCCAAAGCCGAAGCTGAAGCCAAAGCAAGGGCTGAGGCCGAACAGCAAGCCAAAAATGAGGCTCGACAGCGGCTCAAAATCGAAGTTGAGCAGCAGACTATCCTCGAAGCCGAAGCTAGAGCCAAAGCTGAAGCCGAGAAAAAGGCCAAAGCCGAGGCCGAGCGTAGAAAGGCCGAGACAGAAGCTGAAGCACGATATCGAGCCCAGATCGAAGCAAAGCACGAAGCACGGGTTCAGGCCCATCTCGAAGCCAAAAAACAGGCGCGGGAAGAGGCCAAAGCCAGAGCCGAAGCTAGAGCCAAGGCCGAAGCTGAAGCCGAAGCCGAGCGCAAAAAGGCCGAAACCGAAGCCGAATTAAGGTCTATGTTGGGGCTAGACAAGACGGATCAGTCCGAACAGTCTTATTCCGAACAACAAGGTACTTCCGCTTCGCAACCGAAATCGGCTGATGCACAGCCGCCGGAACCATCGCCGTGGCCAGAGCAATATAGCAAACCATCTCCTTTTGTGACGGGGGTGAGGTCGGAAACAGAAGCGGAATCGTCGGCGCAGGAGGATGACAACTCGTCTCGTGAACCCAAAAAAGGCGAACGAGGTTATCAAGAGTTTTTGACTGAAGGGGGAGCAATAAATCTCAAACCCCTCCCGCCAACCCCCCCCGACGAATATCCCTTGCCAATGCATCCTGCGGATATCTGGAAGCAAGCGTGCTCCGAGCCGCGCCAGGTTGACCAAGCGCAAATCCATGCACTCGCGGCACAGCACGAAGATGATACGGGTGGATTTGGAATGTATTGGGTCGGACGCGCCATTTTGGCCGCGTCAATGAGCGGAAATCCCATCCGCCATATGAAGATGATCAAGGTCATCCTCGAACGGTGGCAGCGAGAAGGTCGGTATGGTTCATCTGCCCCCTGGGAACGCTCTCAGTCCGATACGGTTATTACGGTTGAAGCACAATCGCGGCCAAAACAACCAAAAAACACAACATCGCCGCAAGCACAATTGCAATCAAGCAAGAAACCTTCAACCAAAAAATCAACCAAACAGTCAAATGGCCCATCATCCGATACAACATTATCTACAAGTACATCCAAAACCACCGATTCACCAAAAAGCTCGTCTGATGGAAGTTGTTCCACCGAATCGTCAGAATCTTCCGATTCTTCAAACTCTTCATCTGGCGAAACGAAGGAAGCTGACGACTCATCTGACTTAATCGGATCATCGGGAGCATCTCCTCCTCCTGACGCAGGTCTTCAAGAAGACATTTCTGCTCCAGACACTCCTGACATTGTGCATCAGGATGATGTAGAGGATGCAAAAAGTGCAGAAAACGCAGAAGATATAGATACTGCAGACGCTGCAAATAATGTAGAAGAGCCTGACGTATGTAGTAAACAGGAGGATGTGTCGGGAATTTCTGATAATGAACCTGATAAAGAGAGTGAACCTGACGATCAGCAAGATAATGACGATCAGGTCAATCAAGATAATCAGCAAGATAATGACGATCAGGATGATCAGAACGATCAGAACGATCAGAACGATCAGGTTAATGGCGAATTAGGCGAATCAAATGAGGAGGCCGACGAAGAGGACGAAGAAAACGAAGAGATTGATGAGGAGTTTCTTAAGGCCGTTGAGATGCTCTATGCTGAGCAAACGGATGGGGAAGCAGCCGAAAGTAGTGATGTACCGGAAGGCTTCCAAAAGCCATACATCAAATCGGAGCAACCCAAAACGGATGAAGATGGCCGGACCTATTTAGAGATCGTGGATGGCCGAGGGCGAACGCGGCGCGTGTATACTGCCCCCCGTGGCCCGCGCATTTCCGACCGATTTCAGGAAATTGGCACGATAGTCGACACGACTGATCACACGGAATTTCTTCGCGAACGAGTGCGTTCTCGTATGGAAACCAGTCCTGAAGAAGGGATGGAAGAGCAGCCAGAGCCACAAGAGCAATCGGCGTTGGATGAGGAACAACCGGAGGAGGAGCCGCCTCCACCGACCAAAAAATACAAACCCCATTGGAATGAGATCCGACACCTTCGCAATGGGCATGTCCTCATCGGTAATGGGCACGTTATGATGCCGAGGCTTGAGCGCTTGAAGGGCGAGCTGCCGGATCCGCCTATCTATGATTCTTCTCGGCCGCTTGACGAGCAAGGGAAGGATAAAGAACCCAAGGGGCAAATAGGATTTTACCGCGTCGATGAGAATATCGACGACAATCAAGGTAAAAAAGGGAAGAAAAAACGGCAAGAACGAAGAGAATGACGGGTTTCTCGCTTCAATACAGAAAGTTGTGCTGATGTCTCGTCAGAATGGTCGCGGTGATCGTGGTGAACCAAAAAAGAGCAGACATCATCAGCCACTAGTCGGTGATGATGAGATGGGAGGGGTTCCGCCCGGCCTCGTGGCGATGTGGCGAAGTGCATTAGAACGCCACCGTATGGGCTGGACACGTGATCAGCAGTTGGCCTACCACCGAGCACAGGAGGCCGCTCACTGCAACACGCCATCAACGTCCCGCACTGGCTCCCGCGCTGGCCAGACCAACCACTGTCATCGGGCGCAACACACGTCGGCAGGGCGAGACACCGAACGTATGCATAATTTGTACGCATATGAGCACGATGACGGCCACGGCCAATGGGTATTGGTCGGCTATGTGCCTGAATATCACCCATCGGTAGAGGTGCTGTGGCGGCCAGCATACCGCTGGTTTCCGATTGGCTTTACCGTGCCGCTCGTGCAGCCGCCGGTTGACCTGTCGCCGCGCACGGTGATGGAGCGTACGCCTTCTGCGGGCGCAGCCGGACGGTGGTTTGTCGTGGGCTATGTGCCGTCATACCACGCCAAGCAAGGCGTCGAGTGGTTTCCGGCCAACCGCTGGTTTCCCAACGACGTTGAGCCGCCGTTGGTGCAGCCGCCCTTGCCGCCGCCGTCGCCCGTTGCATCGCCCGATATCTCACCCGATATCTCATCTGCTATCGTCGAATATTACTATCCGACCGAAGAAGATGAGACCATTCAAAGGGGGCGCGTGCGCGAACGCTCGCCAGCAGCCTATTTTATGGCCGGAATGTGCCAGAAAACACCGTGCCAAACGCAAACGACGCATCATCAGCCGGACTCTGACTTCCGTTCGAGCGAGACATCTACCCGTCATTGATTGCCGATTAGGGAGGTATATTTCGTCCAGTAGTGGCCGCAAAGGTATGTCAAACGGTATATAGATAAGGTCGTATTGCGCTTGGTAATGGTGTAAAACAGGCGTAAGACAGTGGTCGTAAGACAGTGGTCGCAACACAGTGGTCGTAACTGTGGTCGAAAGGATGCGCGTGTGTGAGTAAGAGATCCCAGAAGGATGCCTTTGGAGAGCGAAGGCAGCCGGGTGTTACTGCGCAACCAGATGATAAGAGTGATGAATACCTAGAATCTCGAGATTCGTCAGCTGCAAGCGCATCGGCGCGGCCTAGCAAAGCCAACCGACCGCAATGGCAGCAGAAGATGGCTCAAGCCCTTTCCTCGGCTCCCCAATCGGATTCGAGGGTGGTGTCAACGCCGTCTTCGCCAACGACATCACCGTTGACATCACCGTTGACATCACCGTTGACATCACCGTCGACATCATCGCCGACATCGCGCCGTGCACCGCCAGCTGAGGACGCAGAGGATGCCACGCATTCGGCATATCCGCCTATTGACGCGGCTTTGACCGATCTCCCTCCCCCGTCACCGCGGGCAAAGGCAGTGCTTTCCGCCGCAATGCGTCTTCCCCTTTGGGATGAGCAGGACGATGAGCACGTTGAGTATGTTGAGCGCGCTGCGCGCGTTCGCAAGGCCGATACGACCAAGCCCACTGCAGTGCGGCGAAACGCGTGTCTTGTGTGTCACGGCGTTGGGTTTATTTTGCTCGATGTTCCACCGGGTAGTCCGAATTTTGGCAAGTTGTTCCCCTGCTCGTGCAGAGAGGCGGATCAACATCGTAGCGCTGGTACGGAGAGAGCGGTTATGGTTGCTCGTCTGAAGGAAGGATTGGGCGAATTAGCCGAATGTACCTTAGAGAATTTTGACACCGACCGCCCGCTAGATGGGGTGACGGTGTGTTACGGGGTGCCCTTCTCAGAGGAGGAGCAGCGCGGTATCCTGCGTTGGGCGCTCGACCTGATGTATGAGTATGTCGATTCGCTGGATGGGTGGATTTTCTTGTGTGGCCCGTGCGGGTCGGGAAAAAGCCACCTTGCCGTCGCGGCTGCAAACCGCGTGGTCAGCCGATATCGCAACTGGAATGTTGGTTATGCGTCGGTGCCAGAGATGCTTGACTTCATTCGTCAAGGGTTTGAAGACAATAGCGCAACTGTCCGCATCGAAGCGTTGCAGGATGTCGATTTTCTGGTCGTTGATGATATCGGCATGCGTTACCAACGATTTTTACGAGCAATTCGAGCGTTGACACCCTGCCAGAACGAATCTCAAGTCGGATTATTGGGCGGGTGTTTGGCGATATGAGGGAATTTCTCATACCAGTATGCGATTATCGCAAGCTTCAGCACGCTCAGAATAGCACTTCTCATTCGCTGCGAATGCGGATGGCCACTCGTTCACGGCTATAGCATAGAACGCCAATATATGTGATAAATATGCGGTAAATACGCGATAAGTGACAATCTATTTTTTCGATTTCCCCGCACTGGTGCCACGTATCTATATATGCTCTTGGTGGCACAGTCTCTTGGGGATGTTTTTATTTCCTCCTGCTTTTCCCCTCATCGGTATACGGTCAATCTTCTTCTTTTCTTTCCTTTTTTGTGTATATGCGGGTTGTATGCATACGATTAGACATCGTACTATAGTATGTCTTACACATTAAGACAGTTTGCTACCGCGTGTCGTACTGATTTGTATATCCCCCCCCCTTTACGAAACGGTTTTTTCTCTGTATACTACGTTCACTCTCTCTTTCATCTATTTTTTCTGCCTACCTCCTTCTGTTTGAGATGTATGAAGGTGGGTTTTTGCACAGAAAGGGGTTAAGGAGCGTATGTATGCTCTTTTTCTTGAAAAACACCGAACTCCCTTCGTTCAATCGTGCGTAAAAGACATCCTCAATGAGCGCGGAGAGCAATTGCGTGCATTGGGGTATATAACGATGATCGAGCCGACCATCGACGAGGCGCTCAGTGCGTGTCTCTCTGGCCTGCAGCAGGGGTGGGATGAGGTGCTGAAATGGGCACGTCAGCGGGTGGCGGTGCGGATGCGGCAAGGGGTAACGCTGGAGGATGTGCTCACCTGCATCAACGTCTTTCGGCGGCATTGTGTGCGCCTTTCGCTGCCTGCCATTAGTGGGCGGGTGGCGGGCGCAGAGGAGGGCTTGGCCGATTTGCTCGCCGCCCTCGATACGCTGACCGAGGTGGTCGCCGAAACGGCCAATCGCGCCCTGCGCGTGGGCGTGATCGAGTCGACCAGCCGCAGCGTGCGA
>CAZGLO010000058.1:15494-18247 GCA_964526735.1 uncultured Chloroflexaceae bacterium
GCCGAAGTATATGACTTCCAAATGCAGTGTGTGCAGTCGGAGCTGCTGCTGCGAGAGCAAGAGTTTTGCACATTTTATGCCATTGCAGAGCACGCGCAAGATGCGATTGCCGTCGCCGGAATGCGCGAAGGCGAATTGATTTATAGCAACGCGGTGTATGATGAATTGATGCACGTACGCGGGATGAAAGGAATGAATTTGGGGCATCTTGTGGGAGATGGCGATCGTTTCGATCGTTTCGATCGTTTCGATCGTTTTGATCGTTTTGGTAATGGTTCTGGTGATATATCGTCGTTGGAGGAGATAGAACGTCGTTTGGAGCAGGGCAAACCGTGGCAAGGAGTGTGTCATTATCGCCGCGGCGATGGGTCGACCTTCCCCGCCTACGTTTCGACATTTCCAATCACCGACTCATACAAGAATATGCTCGGAATTGGAATCATTATCCGAGAAATGGCCACATGCCCCGCGGTTTGAAAAAAAATGTGGTAGGATAGTAGCGAACTTCCTACGGGAGGTTATATCAAGTCTCCTCTGGGGGTTGGGAGATCTCCAGGGGAATCTTGGCCGATTGGGAGATGGGCACCCGAACTGTAAAATGGTTGGGGTGCTCTTTCTTTTTGCCCACTTTTCCTACGTGGTAATGTAGTAACCGTGGCAAATATCATCAACGTGCCTCAGCCACTAAAGAGAAGGAATGATTTCGTATGGCAGTTGCACATTGTTTTTTCGATGGAACGAAGACCGTCCCGCTCTCAGCCGCCGGTATGGGGTTTGACCTCGGCAGCGCGCTTGATGAGTGGGATGAGGAAGATGGCGGGCGTCAGCTCTCGCCTACTGCGGCCTATGGCACCGTGCCCTACCTCTACCGCGCGGTTGATATCCGTGCGAAGGCGATTTCGGGCCTGCCCTGGACGCTCACCCGCCGCGGCACGGGAGAAGATGTCGCTGGCTATCCGCAGTATCAGGGGATTGCCTCTGGGATGGCGCAGCGGCTCTTCCAGACCGAGCAGGCGCTATGTCTATATGGCGCGGCCTACTGGCTTAAAGAGACCAACCGGATAGGCCACAACCTGACCCCGCGCTGGGTGATGCCCACAAGCATCACGCCGCGGTTCGATAGCCGTCACGGGCTGGTAGGCTTTGTACGGACGTTTGGCAGCGGGTCGCAGGAATTGTCGCTTGAGCAGGTGGTGCGGTTTTGGGTGCCCGCCGTGGCGAGTGAGGTGGGGCCGGGGATGGCTCCGGCGCGCGTCGCGCTCTCTGCCGCGCGCATCCTCCACCATTTCGACAGCTTTATTATGGGGTTTTTCCGCCGCGGCCTCATCAAGCCGATGCTGATCAGCTTTGAGGGCAACCCCTCCAACCAAGAGCTGCAACGCATTGAGGATCGGTGGCGACGAATGCTCTCTGGTGTGCGCAATGCGTGGCGGAGCTTGGCCGTGCGGGGCGGGGTGAAGGTCATCCCCGTCGGCGATGGGCTGAGCGATGTGGAAAGCCGCGATTTGGTGGTGCAGCAGCGGGAGCATATCTGCACGGCGTTGGGCGTGCCGCATAGCCTGCTTAGCTCCAACGCCGCCACGCGCGCCACCGCAGAGCAAGATACGTACAACTTCTACACGATGACGGTCTTGCCAGAAGCCCGGCTCATCGCCGATAGCATCAATCAGCAGTTGCTGGCAGAGAGCGATGTCCAATTTCGCTTTGCAGTGGAACAGGTCGAAGCACTGCAACAGCAAGAAGTGCTCAAAGCCCGCTCGTTGACCACCCTCGTCAAGGAGGGCGTCATTACCGTGGATGAGGCGCGGCGGATGTTGGGCTATTCCCCGCTCCCGCGCTCTCCCAAGAGCAATGCAGCACACACATAACGGGCACAGTGGTCGTTTTAACACAAGGTTACTTACCCAAGGTTACTTATCAGGAAAGGATAGCGGACGTGCAGCAGGAATATCACCCACATCCACATCCATCTGGCCATCCATCTGGCCATCCATCCGCCCATCTCACGCTCATCAACCACCCCCTGCCCGCCATCCGCCCAGGTGCGGTCAAGATCGTGCATCAGGGCAAGCAGACGGTAGAAGTGGCAGGCTATGGCGTTATTTTCCATTCGGAAGACCTGCAAGGCGAACAATTCTTGCCAACGACCGACTTTAAGCTGGGGCTGGTGCCGCGGCCATTAGTCTATTGGGATCACAGCCTCGGCACACCAGAGCACGAAATCGGCATCGTGACCAAAATCGCCCCCGATCAGCACGGGCTGTGGATGGAGATGGAGCTTGACAAGGCCAATCTGTATGAGGAAATGCTTGACCTGATAGCACAAGGCAAGGTCGGCATCTCGACCGGCAGCATTAGCCATTTGGTGCGGCGGGAAGGGAAAACTATCCGTGTATGGCCGATTGTGGAGGCATCGCTGACCGTCACCCCCGCCGAAGCCAAAACCCGTGACCTGTTGCAGCTTCGGCAGGGCACTATGCAGGATATCACGCAGAATGAGGAGGATAGTACAGTGGTCGATCATATCGCAAACCCCTTAACAACCCCCATAGAGGAGACACACGCAATGAATGCAGCAGCAACCAAGTATGAGCGCACGACGGCGGCAGGAACAGTGGCAGAAACAGTGGCAGAGAACGATTTGCAAGAGCGGCTTTCGTCGTTGGAGGCGGCGGGGAAAGCATTTCAGCAGCTTGCCCACAAAGATGGTGAAAGCGCCTTTATCAGTACTCAGAAAGCCATATTCTTTAATG
>CAZGLO010000058.1:18257-20833 GCA_964526735.1 uncultured Chloroflexaceae bacterium
GCAAGAGGATACGGCGGGCGAAGGGGGCTACCTCGTCCCGCAAATCTACAGCGACGCGCTGATTTCGGCGATGCGAGAGGCATCTGTGCTGCGCGCGGCAGGGGCGCGGATAATGCCGGTTATTGGCACGAATAGCTTCAACATTCCGGTGATGGCCAATACGGGGGCGGCGGTGCTCACCTCGGAGGAGGCGGCATTTGATGAGCAGGAGCCGACATTCGACCAAATCACGCTCACGCCCTACAAATATACCCGTTTGGCCCGCGTCAGCGATGAGCTGTTGGCGGATAGCCGGGTGGATGTGGTGCAAAATGTCCTTCTCCCCGACTTTGCGCAGGCCTTCGCGGCGGCAGAGAATATTGCCTTTGCGACGGGGACGGGGACGGGTCAGCCGCAGGGGGTTGTCAATGGCGCGTCAATAGTGATGTCAAGCGGGGCCTTCTCCGCCGACAACATCATCAAACTCTACCACGCACTGCCCTACGCATACCGTCAGAAAGCGGTGTGGCTGGCCAACGACGCCGTGATCCAAATCATACGCAGCCTCAAGGAGACGACCAACCAATATCTGTGGCAGCCGGGGTTGCAGGCCGGACAGCCGGATATGCTGCTTGGCCGTCCAGTCTACACGCTCAACACGATGACAGACAGCACCGCGAGTGGCAGTAAATGCCTTGTATTCGGCGATTTGTCCTACTTCTGGATTGTGGACTTTGGAGCGCAGGCGGTGCGGCGGCTTGATGAGCTGTATGCGGCGAATGGGCAAGTGGGGTTCCGGGCTTACCGGCGGGTTGATAGCCGGGGGATGCTTGATGAGGCGGTGAAGGTCTTAACGATAGCCTAATGCCTACTGGCGGGGCAAATGGGAGGTGTATGGATGGCATACGTAACGGTGGCGGAGGTCAAGGAATTTTTGGGCATCTCATCGACGGTGGATGATATGGTGTTGGCGGGGCTTATCACGGTGGCGCAGCGGGCTATAGAGGATTATTGTGGGCGGGTCTTTGAGGCTCCCACAGACCAATCGCGCTTTTATGCTTGTTTGCCGCCGACGGTTGAGGGCCGGACGCTATATCTCGACCACGACCTCTGCCAGATAAACGGCGTGGTGAACGGCAATGGCGAGGTGGTTGAGGGCGAGTCGCTCCAGCCGGAGCCGCCCGACCCCCCTTACCACGCCTTGACGCTGCTTTCCTCTGGCCGGACGCGCTGGGCGTGTGGCGAGACACCTGCCCGCTCGATACGGGTTACGGGGCGATGGGCCTATGCGCTCACCGCCCCCCCGCCGGTCATCCAGGCGACCAAGATGGTGGTGAGCTGGCTGTATCGGTGGTATGACCGCCAAGCCGAGTCGTGGCAGGTGCAGGTGAAAGTGGCGCATATGCCGCCGCCTGCCGCCGACTTACTGGCCCCCTATCGACGGCTGGGGTAGATAATACGTGGTATAAGTGGTGAATTGAGGCTTGTGGAGAGCGTGATATGCAGCATATGCATCAATGGTCATTGGTTGGTGGTGATGGGCAGACGGTTGCGTTTGAGGCGGTGGGGTTGGCGGTGCGCGCGGTGAATGGCGGCGGGCTACCGCCTCTGGAGCCGTGTGCGCTTCCCCCCGCCGACTCCGCCGACCCGTTCTCGCTCTATCAACGTGCACGGGTGGCCAGCCCGCGCACGCTTTCTCTCCGATTATTCCCGCGATTGCGCGGGGCGACGGTCGCCGAGACGCGGCGCGCCTTAATTGCCGCCCTGACGCCCGATCTTCTGCTTGATGGACGGGTTTTGTTCCTGCGCTACCACCGCGATCCCACCATACAGATACCCGTGGTCTACCGACGTGGGCTTGAGGGCGCGGGCGAGGAGGAGTCCATCCTGCTTGAGTTTTACAGCATCACGCCGACGTGGGAAGCGGTAGAGTACACAGAGCCGATTGGATTGCCAGTTGGTGCTTCATTCAGCGGCGGCTATGTCTTTGAGCGGCCCTTGGAAGGCGACCAGGCAGGCCAATGGGCAGCACGAGGCGCGATTGGCGGGTCAGTATATGCCTTGGCGACGGGAAATAACACCCTTTATGCAGGTGGTGCATTTGCATCGTTTGTCAGCGAGTGGACGGGGACAGCATGGCAGCCGGTCGCCAGCGAGACGAGCGCGGTAGATGGGATGATTATGGCCTTGCACCCCGCCCCCGCCGGTCAGCTTTATGCGGGCGGGCTATGCACGGGGCGGGTGCAGCGCTGGGATGGCGCGGCGTGGCAATCGTTGGCGTTTGGCGACGACTATAGTGAGGTTGAAGCGCTGGCGTTGGGGGAGGACGGGGTGCTGTATGCGGGCGGCTACGCGCCGCCCCTCGCCCACCTCGCGGCCAGAGATACATACGATGGCGTCACGTGGACGACGGTGGGCGGCGGTTGCAATGACCGCGTGCGGGCGATGGTAGTCGGCCCGGATGCTTCCTGTGTTTTTTCCTTCAGGTCGCGCACGGCCTGGGGCCGGGGCAGATACGACGGCGGCGGGCAGTCTGCGGGCGGAGGCAGCGGCGCGCCCACCAGCCGGTCGGCCAGGGTGCTGATACCCTCGAAGAC
>CAZGLO010000058.1:20843-23081 GCA_964526735.1 uncultured Chloroflexaceae bacterium
CATACGGCTGGGCGCATCGCCGTATGGAACCCCGCCTCACAAACGTGGAGCGCGATGGGCAATGGCCCTGAACATGGTCTAGATGGTGCGGTATATGCCTTATGCTTCCTCCCCGACGGCACGCTGATAGCGGGAGGCGAGTTTACGGGCTTTGTGGCGATGTGGAATGGCGTGCAATGGCGGACGCTCGGCGCACTCAACGGGCCGGTCTACGCCTTAGCGACGGGCAAAGACGGGATGCTCATAGCGGGCGGCACGTTCACGGAGGCGGCGGGCGTCCCGCTTGCCGACCGCATCGCCCAATGGAATGGCTATGCGTGGTTCCCATTTGCGGTCGATCTACCCACGTCGGTCACGGTACGGGCGTTGGCGGTTGAGGCCGATGGCACGCTCATCATCGGGAGCAGCGCCGCAGGCGGCGAGGCGGTGGCGGCGGGCGTCACGACCCTCACCAACCACGGCAGCGCGGCCACCTACCCCATTCTGACCATCACCGGCCCGGGAGAAGTGCAAGAAATCACCAATTGGACGACGGGTGACCGCCTATTCCTGCATATTCGGCTGATGGCGGGCGAAACCTTGACCCTCGACCTCCGTCCGGGCATCAAGACGGCGACCTCCTCACTGCGGGGGAATGTGCTTGGAGCGTTGGTGCCGGGGAGCCACTTCGCGACGTGGCGATTGCTGCCTGGCGACAACCAAATCGGCCTCTATGTACGGGAAATAGCAGCGGAATCGACCCCGCCCACCGCCACCATCACGTGGTATGAGCGCTATTGGAGTGTTGATTGAAGGAGTGTTAACAAATGCCGACCCAAACAATGACCATACCCACCCCCACCGCCCAACGCCTTCAAACCGCTCCCCGCCGCACGCATTACAGCATATGGATCGCCGCGCCGACGGGTGAACGGCTGGCGTTGGTGGAGTCGTTCGTGCGGCTGGAGTACCGACGGGCGATTTGCGGCAGTGGAGACGGTTCCCCCGCCCAGCGCAACAACCGCTTAACACTGTTGCTGCTTGATAACGGTCGCTACGATACGATGCTCCAATGCGACTACCGGCTTGAGGTGTGGCGCAGTGCCCAAGGCACATTGCCCGTCCTAGAGACCGAAACCGTATGGTTTATCTCGCGGGTGGAGCGCCGAACGATGCGTGGCGGGCCGCGCGTGGTGGAGGTTGAAGCCATCCCCGCCGTGCTGCTGCTCCAACGGCGCGTCATCGGCTTGCAAGAAACATTGGCCAACACCACCCCCGCCCCTCTGACGGCTCCTGCCGACGACCTGATGAAGGCCATCGTCCGGCGGACGTTTGGGGCCGAGGCGGGCAGCGAGCGCGATGTGGGGAAATGGCTCTCTATCGCTGCAGATGCGGGGGTGTGCCCCTCCCTCACCAAGGCAATCAACCTGCGCTCGGTGTTTGACCTGCTGCAGGAGGTGGCAGAGGCGAGTGCTCAAAACGGCACGCCGCTTTTCTTCGATGTGGTCGCGCCAACGCCCACCACGCTCCGCTTTGAGACCTACCCATACATCCGCGGGGCAGAGCGAACAATGATGGTGCTCTCTGCAGAGACAAATAGCATTGCGACCGTGTCACGAGTGGTCGATTGGGGCGAAATGGCGACGCACGTTGGCGATGAGATGAATGCCGGGAGAGTGCCCTTTGGGCGGCGGGAGTGGGCCGCAACACCCGCCTCAGGGACGTACGTGGGCCTTGAAGCGGGAACTGCAGCGCTCTCTGCCGAAGGAGCCGCGCTCTTGCAGCACCTCCAGCCGCAACACACCCTTCACGCCACGGTCACAAGCCATCCAGAAGCGGCATATGGCTCCCACTGGCAACTGGGAGACCGCGTGACCGTCGCGGTGGGCCAGGAAGGAATGTCGTGCATCGTGCAGTCGATATCGGTGGTGTTGGAGGCGGGAGAAGAGGTCATAAAGGCAAATGTCGTGAATAGTGAGCGCATCACCACGTGATTTCCCTCTATTTTCTGCCCTCGCCCTCTTCCTCGCCCGCCTCTTTTTCCTCTTTGGCGGGAGATGCAAACTCCACCCGCTCATAGATATCGTGCACTGCCAAGCAAACGGCCTCAAAGGAGAGGGGTACCGTTTGCTGCATCTCTTGGTAGGGGGTGAGGAGCCATTTGTGGCGCTCCACCCGCGCAAAATGCTCTACCAAGCACCGCGATTGGTCAATAGTCAGCTACCCAGGGCTAAAGCACCTGGGCTTGTGCTCGCTCCT
>CAZGLO010000059.1:0-22787 GCA_964526735.1 uncultured Chloroflexaceae bacterium
AATGCGGCGATACACATTTCCAGGGCGGCTGTCATACCGCCTATTGTCTCGGAGATGGCTCTGCCGTCGCGCCAGGGACAAGCCGCCGCTCTTGAGAGCGTGCGGTATATGACCACCTATAGCCACTGGGCAGAGACCATACCTGCCACCATCCTGCCACCATCCTGCCACCATCCTGGCACCGTCTTGGTACTATCTTGGCACAGCCACAGGACGGTTGTGGTATAGCCATGATACGGTTGCAAACCCAAAGCGCCTCAACTATAATCTTGTATAGCGATTGTAATCATTGGAACGGTTTCAGTGATTGCAATTACGGCAATTACGGTATGATATACCCTCCCCGCCCGCCACCGCCCGCCCAGAACTGCGGGCGGCGAAACACGCCCGGTGGGCTACGGTTGAGGGGTATCACTAGTAGGATTATTATGCGGAACACAGACCGATTGCCCATATTTTGCAATCATCTTCTTTGCAATTATCGTTCTTTCTTTTCCCTGCTTATCGTGAGCTTCACCCTCCTTTTCACCGTGGGATGCACGATGAGGGGGAGGGTGAGCCAAATACTTCCCTCCTCGACGCAGCAATCACCAGATACCCCGCTCCCGCTCGCCACCTCCGCCATCACGCCAACAGAAGGCGGTACGTTGATCATGACCTTGGGGGCACAAGACCCGCCAACGCTTGATCCGGCGATGGTTGGCGATTCAACCAGTGCATTTGTCGTGTTTCAGATATACAGCGGGCTGGTGCGGCTTGATGATAGCCTTGAGGTGCAGCCCGATTTGGCTGAGCGGTGGGACATATCGGAGGATCGCCGTACCTACACCTTCCACCTGCGAGACGATATTGCCTTCGCCGACGGTACGCCTATCACCAGCGAAGATGTCCGCTACTCGTTTGAGCGCGCCGCCGACCCTGACCTTGCCACCTTCCTGCCTGCGCAGACCTATCTGACTGATATTGTGGGTGTAAAGGAGAAATTGGCGGGGCAGGCAGAAGAAATTAGCGGCATCACGGTGATTGATGAGCGTACGCTAAGCATCACGATTGACGAGCCAAAGAGTTTTTTCCTCTCCAAGCTTGTCCACCCCACGTCGTACGTTGTTGACCGGCGTGCCGTCAACCAACGAGGTTCATCGTGGACAGACGCGCCCAATGGCAGCGGAGCGTTTGAGATAGAGACGTGGGAGCACGGGCAAAAGCTCATTCTGAAGCGGAATAAACACTATCACCAACCCGCACACCTTGATCGGGTACTCTTTCTCATCGGCGCGGCTGCCAACAACCCACTTGTGCTCTATGAGCAAGGTAAGATTGATGTGACAGGCGTGCATGCATTTGCCTTGGCGCGGGTGCGTGATGCAAGTAGTCCCTTCTCAGGCGAATTGGTAGAGGTGCCGCAACTTTCTCTCAGCTACATCGGGATGAATGTCAATGAGCCGCCGTTTGACGACCCCAAAGTGCGGCAAGCCTTCGCTCTGCTGATAGACCACCAAAAATTGGCCGAGATTACGCTCCACGGCAGTGTGAACGTAGCACGGGGCATCATTCCGCGCGGTATGCCCGGTTTCAACCCCAACCTGCCAGAGCCGACGACCAACATCAGTCGGGCTAAGCAGCTCATAGCTGAGTCGAAGTATGGCAGCATTGAGAATTTACCCCCCGTTATTGGCTATGGCGGCGGGTGGACGATATTGCTGCAGGACGTGGCAGAGGAGGAGCTTGGTATCTCCTTTGAAGTGCGTGATTATGAGCGATTTGGCACCTATATCGACGCGCTGCAGGGGGAAGATCTGCCGCTCTTCGGCATTTCGTGGATTGCCGACTACCCCGACCCCGAAAACTTCGTCGATTTGCTCTTCCGCACGGGGAGTTTGGAGAACTATACCGACTACTCCAACCCAGAGGTAGATACACTACTCAAGCAGGCGGCTGTAGAGATGGATGAGGCCAAACGGTGGGAACTCTATCAGGAGGCGGAACGGCGTATCTTGGCAGATGCACCCATTATCCCGCTCTACAACGACATTGAGTATATGCTTGTCAAGCCCTATGTGAAGGGATTTACCGTCACGCCGATGGGCATAACCGACCTTGCGGCAGTGAGCCTCGTCAATGAGTAACACATAAGTCTCCCCTGGTGTCTACAGGCACGGCCGTTGCTTGTAGGCACCCGTTTTCCCCTCTCTACCACCCCTCTCGCCTATCACATCGCCTGCAAGATATTGCTATCCGAAGAAGTTTCTGCTATGATCGATTATAGGTGATCTGTGACCCTGATCGCATGACCGAACGTTCAGTAGAAAGGGGGAAGCCCCTTCCTCCGCAGCGCAGCCGTAAGCTGTCGAGGGAGGTGCGCATATTATGGGCGAGATATATGACTCAAAGTATATGGGCGGAAGGAAATCCCGTGTTCAATCAACCGAGACGGAGTTTCCGGGGACACGGTTGCCCAAATATCAAGGATTGCGCCGTTCTGAGCACTCTATCACGCGGACGGTGTTTGATACAGACGACTTCAGTCGGCGCGAAGCGGTCGTTTCTACCATCAAGAAGGTTATCCAAGAGGGAAGAGCACACCGCATCATGGTGAAGGATGACTATGGCAATATTCTCCACGAGATATCGCTCACGTCTGGTGTGCTTGGAGCGGTGTTGTTCCCTTCAATTGCGTCGTTGGTGGGTCTCGCCGCGATGGCAGGCAATCGGCGGGTCGTGGTAGAGCGGATTGATGCTCCCCGCCGTCGGTAGCTCCCGCTCAACCCATTGGAAAGAAACGAAAGTGGCATATCAACAAGTAGGGTGTGATGGGGCAGGGTGCTATGGGGCAAGGTGCGATGAGTATGCGGCGTATTGCAGTGGGAGCACTCGGTGTGCTCATGGGAGTGTGGATAAGTCTTTGGGGGCAAGGCGGGAACGAGGTGATCGTGCGGGGCGAAAGTCCACCTGCCGCGTCCGTCTCTCTCTACCTGCCGGTGGTTGAGGTAAGTATCCGTGAATTATCATCTCCAACTTCCACTCCCAGCCCCAGCTCCACTGCAACCGTCACCCATACGCCAACCGCGACTCCGGCTGAGCCTGCTCTCGACACCACGCCTACTATCACGGCGACGGCTCTGGTGTCTACCACGGCGACGCCTACATCTCCCACATCGCCTACATCTCCCACATCGCCCACATCGACCCCCTCTCCCATCGCAATCACGCTGACGCCATTCATTCCGACCACTCCCACACCCACATCGAAACCCACAACCACAGCGATTGCCACTCACACGCCAACTGTCGTAGTAACGCCTACCACCACCCCCACCCCACAGCCTACCGCCACTGTCACTCCAACTGAGGAGGTACCTATGACTCCGACCGCTTCGCCAACCGACACCAGTACGCCAACACCCGCCGGAGAGCGGATAACCGAAGATAGCCCCATCCTGGCCGCGCCGCGCGCCACCGATGTCCAAGCTTCGGCCTTCATCATCAACCGCGGCACGGTCTATTCCGACTACAGCGTTGAGCTGATTGTGAGCTACTATTGGGATGTTGCGCCGCAGGTTGGGCTAGACCCGCTCATCGCGATGGCGCAGTGCTTGCACGAGACCGATAACCTCAACAGTTGGTGGGCACAGCGCCCCCGCCGCAATCCCGCAGGCATCGGGGTGACGGGCGAGACAAGTAGCACTGCACCGCCCGCTGGTGAAGAGCATATGTGGGCCTACGATGACACAGACCAGCTTTGGCGCAAGGGGTTGAGCTTTGAGACGTGGGAATACAGTGCCCGCGCCCACATTGGACGCCTCCTCGCCTACGCCCTGACCGACGATGAGGCCAACGATGTTCAGCAAGCACTGATCGACGAAGCGCTTGCCGTACGTGGCTTGCCAGACAGCTATCGCGGCACTGCCAAGACCTTACGAGGGCTGACTGGCACATGGGCAACTGACCCCGACTATGCAGGGAAAGTCGTCAAGTTTGCCAACCGGATACTTGGCATAGAGTAGCGGCAGTTGCGAGGGAGCAAAACCGTGCACATCCTCTTCCTCAACCCATACCACGGTGGTTCTCATGCGGCGTTTGCGACAAGCTACCAAGCCGCCAGTCGTCATACCATCACCCTGCTCTCGCTCCCGACCGCCGGGGGATGGCGGTGGCGGATGCGGGGTGGGGCGGTGAGTTTGGCGCGGCTGGCCCGTGAACAGCACATCACCCCAGACCTTATCTTCACGACCGATATGCTGGACGCGGCGACATTCCGCGCGTTGACTCGTGATATATTCCCCCCACACATCCCGCTCGTCGCCTACTTCCACGAAAACCAACTCACCTATCCCTTGCCAACCGGCCGTAGCCGTGATTTGAGCTTTGCGTGGATAAACTATACGACAGCACTTGCCGCAGATCAGGTGCTGTTCAACACCCATTTTCACTACCAATGGTTCCTTGACGCACTGCCTGATTTTCTTGGCCGCTACCACGACTACCGTGAACGAGAGACGATCCCCGCCATCCGCGAGAAGGTGATGATATTGCCCTCTGGCGTAGACCTAGCCCGCCTTGAGCCGTCGCCAGACAAGTCAGAGCAAGGTAGCTATCTTTGTGAGGCCTGCAGCCACCGTGGCCCGCCCATTATCCTGTGGAGTAGCCGCTGGGACTACGATAAACAACCGCACGTCTTCTTTGATGCACTTGAAGCACTCGATCAACGGGGGATTGCATTTCGGCTGATTGTGGCGGGCGAGGCAGTTGATCCCAATACACCTGCTTTCGTTGCCGCGCGGGAACGGTGGGCAAACCACCTGATCCATTGGGGCTACCCGGCCTCTCTCGACGAGTACCGCGATATCCTGTACTGCGCAGATATTGTCGTGAGCACCGCCATTCAGGAGACCTTCGGCATGGGGCTACTCGAAACGCTGTATTGCGGTTGTATCCCCATCCTCCCCCGCCGCCTGAGCTACCCAGAACTCATTCCTCCCGATTACCATCAATGGTGCTTGTACGACTCCTTTGATGACTTGGTAGATCGTCTTGCCGACACCATCCAGCAGTGCGATATGTTTCGGCGCATCGATTGGCGGGCGATTGCGGCTCCCTACGATTGGTCGCAGATGGGAGATCGCTATGATGACTTGTTGGAGACGTTTGTGGCGGGGGAAGAAGGGTAAGTATCAGTACGTATCAGTACGTATCAGTACGTATCAGTACGTATCAGTACGTATCATCGCGCTGGATGAGGAGAAGGCACGCAAATGTCATCATCTCAAACCACGCCATCGCCAGGCAGAGAAACAATCCTACTGGGCCATCCTGCCACCCCTTGAGCCGGATGTAGCGCCAGATAAAGTGGCGGATCGGTGCCCCAACGAGGTTACGCCACCGTGCGCGCCGTCCTTGCTGGTACAATGTCCGTGCTTCTGCCAATGCATAGGAGGTCTGTTTGCGCCAAAACTCGCCCACATGCTCAATATTGATGTGGATGAGGTGGTGGGAGAGCGTGGCAATCTCGCCATCAAGGTGCGCAACTTCGTGGACATGCACACTCTCATCGTAGCGGGCGCGCAGACGGTGGAGCAGCCGCAATTGGTGGTCGGGGTACCACCCCGCGCCGCGCATCGTGTGGCCAAAGAAGCGATTATAACGCGGTATACGGTAGCCTGCGATAGGCGAATCGGCGGCGAGAGAGAGCGAAGCAAGTTCTGTACGCAGTTTGGGGGTGAGACGCTCATCTGCATCAATGAAAAGCACCCACTCATAACGGCACCGCGCCAATGCCTCATTCCGTTGCCCCGCAAACCCCCGCCACGCAAGCCGGTGCACAACCGCGCCATACGTTTCGCAGATGGCGGAAGTGCGGTCGCGGGAGCGGTCGTCAAGCAAAACAACAATATCGTCAGTGATATCGTCAATACTCTCAAGACACGGTTGAATATGGTGCTCTTCATCTTTGGCAATGATAGCCACGGATAGCCTACAACCTCGCATACAAACGGTGCTCCTTTGGTAGAATGAGATATCAAGCTTTGGTAAGAGGGCTTTCGTAGTTCGTCACGACGGGTAGCAAAAAACAAAGCAAGAACAAGGATTGTTTATGGTTACGGAATCATCATCACGTTTGCGGCCACTGAGCTTTGGCGATATTCTTGACACGGTCTTCCGCCTCTACCGGAACAACTTCCTGACGATGATCGGCATTGTCGCCATCTTACAGATCCCCATTGTCCTGCTTCAAGTCGCTTCTACGTTTTTCTTTGGGGCAGGAGTTGTGACTGATATCTACAACCTGCTCGATAGCCTCCCAGCGTTCGACCCCACGAGCCAATCATTTGCTGAACTCCCCATCGCAAATATTACCTCATTTTTGGGGATAGCCGCTATCATCGGGTTGGTTGAGGCGATTGTGCTTCAGCCGATCATCAGCGGAGCTGTCGTCCGTGCTGTCTCAGATCGCTACCACCAACGCACGATCTCGCTTGGCAAAGCCTACGACTACAAAGTCACGAAGATGCTCTCTTTGATTGCGAGCCGGTTTTTGATTGCTATCCTCGTCATTATGGCTTTGGTTGTGGCTTCTCTTATCTTTTTCCTGATATCGTTCTTCTTCGGTATGATTGCCTCAGTCGGGGGAGACAGTGTCATTGGGCTGATGACAGGCCTTGTGGGGATGCTTGGCATCTTGGGGAGTATCTTGTTCGCTGCCGCGCTGGTCTTTATTGTGTGGGCAAGCTTTCTGTTTGTCGACCAAGCGATTGTGCTTGAGGATAACGGCCCTATCGACGGTATTGTGCGTAGTTGGCGGCTGTTCAAAGGCTCTATGTGGCGGGTGGTGGGGATTATGCTGGTAACGTGGCTTCTCCTTCAAGTTTTGACATTCATCCCTGGGCTACTTATGAGCTTTGTGACAACCATGATGTTCGGGGATAGCATTGAGTTGTTTAGCCTAAAACAGAATATTGATACGATTGTCACATACACCACCCAGATCTTGGTGCTCCCATTTTTGCTGGGGGTCTACACCGTTCTCTATTACGATCTGCGGGTGCGTAAAGAAGGATATGACCTCGAAATGGCGATTGCAGAGCCATATGAAAGCCCTGTTTACCCTTATGAGACCAACTAGGGGCCGGTTTTTGTAGGCGTTTATACTATAACGTGCTATAATGTCTCTATGAGACTTAGTACCTATGCAAAGAACATGGGCGTCAGCTACAAAACCGCGTGGCGGTGGTGGAAAGAAGGCAAACTCAACGCCTACCAGCTTGACACCGGCACGATTATCGTGCGTGACCCGCAAGAAACGCCGAGTGGTGTAGCATTGTACGCTCGTGCTTCATCAAACAACCAAAAGGCCGAAGTTGAACGACAACTGCAGCGGTTGCGAGACTACGCGGCTGCAAAGGGCTACGTCGTCACGAAGGAAATACGAGAGGTTGCGCCGGGAGTTGGTGAGCAAGACCAACAACCCAAGCTCTTGAAGCTTTTGGCAAACCAGGAAATCGGCATCATCATTGTGGAGCGCCGAGACCGGCTCACACGGTTTGGGTTTTCGTGTGTCAGTACCTTGCTAGAGCAACAAGGGCGACGGATTGAGGTCATGAACATGACCGATAGCCAGGAGGATCTGATAGAAGATTTCTCTACGGTTCTTGCTTCAATGGCCGCGCGCATATACGGGCGTCGTAGTGCGAAACAGTATACAGAACAGTTGCAACAATGTATTCGACAATGTGTCGAGTCTCGAGAAGTGCGACGAAATACAGATGATGAAGAGCTTGATTAAGCACCCTTCTTCGTTATCTCATTATCTCTTCTCATCGCTATCCGAGCACTATCGTGTAAGAATGATACTGCGTTCGCCAGTGGCGCTTGGAAGCCATTTGTTCGTACTTTCATTGTGGATTCCTATGTGAATGGTTGAGGAGTGGGGGTAGCTTGGAGCAATGGAAAATGGTGTTGTCGTCGCATACCATATGCTCCACTCAGAAGGAGGTGATACACGACAGAGAGGTTGTGCTATCCCCACTTTCCTTCCGTTCCCGTCGTGTATGGAAACAACCACCTCATATCCCTCTGGTTGCGGTCGTGATGGCTGCCATACCAGGGTCAGAGTAGTGGTGAATGGTTGCGTGTTGGCCCGCCATCCTTCGATGGTTGGAGGGTGCACATCGTACCCCACCAACGTCAGCCCGCTCTCCCACGTCACGTTGAGCATATGCTGTGGGAGTGGCTCCATCAGCGGCTGCTGAATGGGGAACGGCACAATTGGCTGACGGTCAAAATCGGCAATTGCATTCTCCAAATGGAACACCCGCGGCAGGTCGCCTTCTTGTATACCCGCCTGAGATTGTTTCCGGTAGATGTCCATCATGTTCATCTGCTCGACCACCACACACCCCGTCCGCTGATACTCCTCGCGTATCTGCTCTGTCGGGATGGCCATATCCGACTCACTCGCTGCCCACGTCCCCAAGAGGTAGGTGTCGGGTTTCTCACTACATCGGTAGTCTCCCCGCGTATACCACCCACTTATCCGTCCCATCTGATTGCTATAGTAGCTCCCCCACAATGCGCCTGTCCGATAGAGTTCGCCGATGACTTTCCACCCATCGCGGTGTGGATGGCCATAATGCCCGCCACGCGGTAGGGTATCGCCATATCCCGCCTGGTAGAGCGCAGGACGCGCGGCGGGGAACATGCGCTTATACTCTGGCATCTGCCGCACAAAGACGATACCAAGGTAGAAGAAGCTGACTCCGAGCAATGCCGCCCCGGCCAATGCCAAGAGACGGGGCAGTGCCCATTTTACCCGCGGAAGAGTAGTCCTATGTGCCCATTGCACCGCTTGCGCGATCCCTATCCCTATCAACAGTGCCGCCGCAGCATCCATCGTGTAGAAATGGGTTTTTGGCTCGGCGATAAGGAATGACTCGGCCAGGAAGGGCGGGGCAAACCAGATAAGCACCACTCGCAGGGCAGGGGGCGTGGCGGGGGAGAGGATCAACCCCACAATCGGCAGCCCAAAGCCGCATATCGCCCAACTATTGCCGCTTTTGCCGGGGAGGGTGAAGAGGTGCGGAGCCATTAGCAGCAACCCAACACTCCCTCCAAGTAGCAAGGCAAGCCCTCTGCCAACAACCCGCGGACGGCCATACACAAGCAACCAGCCAATCAAGGCGATTGCCAGAATAGCCCCCAATGCTTGCATCTGATAGGTGGTGTTGTAGAACGTGGCGATGGTATAGTAGTCGGGCAGGTTGTTGAAGAGGAATGCCTGATGTATCTCTTCTCCGCCTGTGCGCTGCCCAAGATAGGAGATAGTGCCTTGAAAGTGGTCGTGCAGCACGAAGGGCAGATAAAAGCCCAATGTTATGCCGCCTCCCACCGCCATCACCACGCCAATACCGCGCGCCCACTCATTGAGCCGCCGCCATCCACGCCGCCACCCGCCCGCAATCATCAGCCACACGAGCACTGGTAAGACAAAAATGCCATCGTAATGGGCCAGTAATGCTATCGCTCCCATCAACGCTGCAATGGCAAGCGTGCGGTAGGGATGGCGGTCGCCGGTCAGGAAGTGGTACATCGCCCATACAGCTCCGATCATCATCAGCACAACGATGCTTTGATACTGTACAATGCGTGCATAGGCCAATAAGAAGCCATCAACCATCAAGACCGCCGCAGCGATTAGCCCTATCAGCGGGCCATTTGCACCTATTGCCGTCTGGAGGCGAGAGGAAGATGAAGAGTCGGCGGGAGAGCCAGCGGACGGTGGTTGGAAGGCAATAAGCTCACGCGCCAGGACGAATATGCCCACAAGTGCGCCAAGCGAGGCGATGGCAAGGGGCAGCCGTGCCACCCATTCATTCAACTGTTGGGTCAAGACCATCGGTGCGGCGGGGAGGAGAATCTCCACTGGCCCCTTCTTGTGCAGCATCAGGATGTCGTCGTGGCCGTGTATCAGCCCCACACCCATCAGTAATGCCCGCGCTTCATCGCCCTCAAACTCCGACGTGCCAAGAAACAGCAATCGCAGTAGCCCGCCTCCAATCAGTATCGCGATGAGTGGCAGGGGCACGGCGGTAGAGAGGCGGTAGGGCGGGATAGGGCAACGTCGCCATGCACTGATAAACAGCCCAATCGTCAGGGCATCGACGACCAAAAGCAATCCCCACCATGGCAGTGGGCCGGGGATGGCTTGTAATATAAGCATCAGCAGCACAATGACGATTTCTGCGCCGCATATCGCCAAAAATAGCCGCACAAGTGGATGCCGTTCTTCCCAGAAGAGCAGCCGCGAGAGCAATACCCCCGGCAGGCCAAGAAGAACAAGACCCGCTGTCCCTTGCATAGAGAGCGGGAGCGGGGCAAAGAGCAAGATATGCGCAATAACGCCGCCGACAAGGAGGAGAAGAAGCGGGGCGCGGCCTGTATATACGCTCTGCCACAGCGAATGCACACCTCCCCAACGCGGCACACGCGACTCCCGTGCCCACCACCCGCCCACTACCACCGTCGCGGCGACCATCGCCCACCACGGTGTTACCCACATCAACAGCCAAGGAGCCACACATGCCATTGCCACCTCTCCCATCCCAATCGCCACGACCCCTGCCACCCCTACGACGGCAGAGCGCGGGGCGGGGTGGGTCAAGAGTGACCAATTACCCGTGCTGATGCGCCACCACCCAATGCTCAACAGCAGAAAGAGCCACGTCAACCAGGATGTCTGCAGAAGGAGGTGGCGGAATGACCACATATCGCTCTCTACCGGCGTCAGCGATACCCAGTCAATCGGCACTCCAAGCACCCGGCTATCATGCGGTGGCGGGCAGTAAGATGGCGTGTTGAGGGCAAAGGAAGGAGATATGCCATCCGAGTCGAGCGGCAGCAGGACGTGGTACGTACGCCAATTGGGGGCAACCTCGTAAGCCGCCGACGCATGGCCGCGGAACGGATGAGAAAATGGATGAGAAAACGGATGAAAAAGATGCGAGGTGCCAAGCGCATCGGGGGTTGATTTGCCAAACAGCCGCATCTTGATAATACCTCGTCGCAGCGGGACACCGGGGAAGGTGATACGGGTTTCAGGGCTGCTCCATCGGAAAGTCGTTGGCGGGAGAGTGGCGGTCTCAGGGGAGTCTGTCGTTTCAGGGGCAAACGCGTCGTTGATGAAGGGGGTATCGCTGACAGTCCCGACATCAATAGTCAGACCGCTTGTCAGACCGCTTGTCAGACCACTTGTCAGACCGCCCGTCAGACCGCTTGTCAGACCGCTAGTCAGAGGGGAGAAGACTGCAATGAATAGGCCACCCATGAGCAGCACAGCGACAGCGATAGGAGCCAAGATGGCAAAGCGATGCTCGGAAATGTGCTGCATGGGTGTATTTCAGGGTTCAGATGAGCGTGGAGCGTGATTTAGCGCCCGCGCTTCTTTTCTTCGGCACGTTCTTGCTTGCGCAGGGCACGCTTCCGGGCATTGACCGCATCGCGCACAATCTCCAGCTCGCTGTCGTGGATGCTGAAGTGTTGGGAGCCACGCATTAGCGTGACACCGCTGAGTGGCGAGGTTTTGGTGGTGAGCGCAACCTCTGGTTTGCCTTCACCCCGCTGGACGTAGTGAGCGAGAATGCCGCGGGCATCTATCAAGAGCCGCAACCCTTCCCCGCCCTCGACCGCGCGCAGAAAGCCGTCAAGGGCCGTGAGCGCCTGCTGTGCAAGTTCTTGTGCATTTTGTGGTTGGTGTGTCATTGCAACATTTCGTATCCAGTTCTTAATCGAGGCATTATAGCACAGACACCATACCTCTGCTACGACAAAGGCTCCGATATTTGGGCTATTCTGGGCTATGTGGATATAAGAGCAGTCCGCGTTGGGCTGTAGAGGAGGTAATGTATTACTCTTCCTGCTCCGCTCGTATTGTCAAAACAAGTATGGTGTGGTATGCTGATTGCCATTACTATCTGTTTGAGGTTACTTGTATTGTCTGTATCGTCTTACTGTGGGGCGACACAGCTTAGGTTGCGGCCCGAGAACCCCTCCTTCCTCCTAGGTCGGGTGTAGTCACGGAAGATACGATGCAACAGAAAACCACCGGCGTGATGCTCAGCCTCTCGCGGGCAAAACTATCAAACCCCGGAGTAACGCTCCTCGAAGGGCAGGATCTCCTGCCGATGTGTCCACGTTGCCATGCGACACAGGCATGGAATCGCACCAAATGTATCAATTGTGGGGCACAAGACCCGCCCACGCTCGTATGCAACACCTGTGGTGAGCCACTCGTCAACTTTGAGGTGGAGTATACGGCAACCAGCGAGAACCAATCGCAGGTGACGGCTCGATTTCCGGCCTACCGCTGCCCAAAGTGCAGCCACATTTTCCTGCTCAAGCGCTACCCGGACAATCTAGACGCATTTATTGCCACCACCCCCACCCGCTACCGCGTTATTCCCGAAGTCGGCATCTCATCCGACGATTCGCTGGAAGTGTTTGTTTGCCAAAACCCTCATTCTGGGGCAATCCTCTGTGAGACCCCCAAAATTCCTCCCATCCACAAGCAGGCTAATGGGATGACGATGAGGTTTGGGACGCACAGCGAACTCTTTGAACAATCATTGTCCTACATCACCAACTATGAAGAGGAACGGCACGACGAGATCGTCTCGCCCACGCTCTACATTGAGCCTGGCCCTCCCTACTCCATCGACCAGCGGCGTACCCTGCATATGCTGCTCTCGCTGATGCGGCTGGAGCTTGGCACACCGATCTCGTTCCGGTCGGTGCACTTCGGTAAGGTGTCGGACAAAGAGAAAGAGCAAACATTCCGACAACTGCTTTCCCTCGTCCTGCAGTGGCCTTTCGATACGGACAAACGCGCGCTTGCGCTTGCCAACGCCATCTGCAACGATGAGCATCCTGGGTTCTTTGTCAATGCCTTTCGGCTGCTTGATATCGTGCTCAATCGCTTGATAGACGATGATATTCAGCGGGCACGGTGGGATAAAGAAATCAGTGATCAATATTTCCTGGTCGCCGCCAAAATCTATGATTCCGACTTCGCTTCCAAGCTCAAATGGCGCTTAGATCTCCTGCCCAATATGCCCAAGTCGCTCCTGCGCGATATCTGGCGCGTGGTGCAGCCCTCAAAGGGGTTCAACCCCGACGAGGTGTTTACGGAGATTGCGCTTGCCAGTGATGTGAATAGACACGGCAGATGTCTGCTCAACGACGAAATTATTTTGCCGTGGGAGAAGCCCGCATTCGACTTCTTCGCCAACCGGCTCTTGAAACTCATCATCATGATATTGCAAGAGCACGTTGAGCAGCGAGAACCTGGATCAAAATCATCACCACCACCGTCATAAAGACAAGGAAAAACTCTTAGTCTTGACGGTGGAGGTACCGATGGCCAAACATCTTCAGCCTATTCACCACATTCGACGTGTTCGATATCCACTCCAATGGGTATGGCTCATCGTGATCGGCTTGGTCTGCGTGTGGATCCCCATCCCCGCGCACGCCCAAGGTGGCTCAACAGCCGATCCGACGTTCGTCCGCATCACGCAGGTCGATGCCCACGACTACCCCAATATTACTATCTACGTCTCGGCAACGCAGCACAATGGGCAACCTATCGCTGGCCTCACGCAGCGTGAGTTTTCTATCAAAGAGGATGGCGTTCCGGTCGATATTATCGACTTCAAGGGGGGCGACCACATTTCTATTGCCACGGCGTTGGTTATCGACCGCTCCGATAGCATGCGCTATGAGGATAAGCTCCAAGGGGCACGCAATGCCGCTCGGGCTTTCGTCAAGCTAATGCAGCCGGGCGATGAAACCGCACTCATAGCCTTCAGCGAAACCCCTGAACTCCTTGAACCCTTTACTTCTGACCAAGACCGCCTTTCGCAAGGTATCAAGAATATTAAGCTAGGCTCGTGCACGGCTATTTACGATAGCATTATCGAGGGCGTTGATGTCTTGCGAGAAAAGCAAGGACGACGTGTCTTGCTTCTCCTCACCGACGGTCAGGATTGCCGCCACGCAACCGATGACGATATTCGGGAACTTGGCAGCAGCCACACGGTTGACGAGGCGATTGCCTATGCGCAGGAGCATGACCAGCCGGTCTACGTGGTAGGCCTTGGGAGTCGGAGTAGCTTCAGTGTGGGTGGCATTGATGAGCGTGTGCTTGAGGAGATTGCCGATGAGACCTATGGCGATTACTTCTACGCGCCGACAGCCGACCAACTTGAAAGCCTCTACCGCCACCTCTCTGGCGATATCCACGATGAATATGCGATAACCTACAAAAGCCCGCGCCCCTTCTACGACGGCACTCGCCGCGATATCCAGGTGGAGGTTGGCGAATCGGTTTCTGTGGAGGGCTATACCGAACAACACCTCATCAACGTCGATTCGCGGTTCATTGTTGGTGTCATCCTGCTGATGCCCCTGCTCGTGCTCTTATTCCTACCGTGGCTTCTGTTCACCAAACGTCCCCCTCCCACCTCATCTCCCTCATCGTCCTCATCTTCGGTGCAAGGGACAAATATTGAGGTAGAGGATGAGGAAGAACATCCTCGTACTGCCTCTCCCCCGACGCCGCAGCGAGAGACACGGTGTGTGGCCTGCGGGGCACCGTTGCGCCCGAACGCACGGTTTTGCGGGGCGTGCGGGTCGAAACAACCACCATCATCCGGTTCGTCTGGTTCTTCATCTTCATCTTCTTCAGGTTCAGGGGGAGGAGCAGCATGAGCAAGCACATGCAAGTCTACTATCACGCCATCTTCGGAGCGCTTGGCGGGCTGTTGGGATGGTGGATTATGGGAGGCCTCAATGCGCAAACGTGGAATATTTGGCTCTACGCAAGCGTCATGGGCAGTGGGTTGGGGCTGTGTATCGGCGGGATGATCGCCGCGACCGACGGCGCGATGGTCAAGCGGGTCAGCAAGCGAGCCATACGCGATGGCGCAATCGGCGCATTCTCCGGCGCGGTGGCGGGGATGATGGGTCTTATCCTGGCCCAAATCGTCTGGTCAATCTTGACGGGCGGGTTTGTTGCGCGGGCGGTGGCGTGGATGTTGCTGGGCCTCCTGATAGGGATAGGAGATGTCATTGTTAGTCAACAGGTGCGTCGTGCGTCCTACGCAGCGATTGGCGGGTTGGTGGGCGGTATTGTGGGCGGGCTGATATACGAAGGGCTTACGCAGCTTTTCCTCACCAAGAGTGGCACTACGCAAATCGTTGTTGGGGGGCTTGGCCTCATCATCATTGGCGCGTGCATTGGCGGGCTGATCCCCTTCGCCCGTCAAGTGCTTTCGCGGGGCGAGATACGTGTCACCCACGGCGAGCAGACGGGGCTTGTCCGAGAGGTGACTGACCGCACATCTATCGGTAAATATGATGGCAATGACCTCTACCTGCCTGATGGCGGGGTCTCATGGCGGCACGCAGTGGTGAGCCGCGCCGAATCTGGCTTTGTGATCACCGTCCTTGAGCAGTCAGAGGCTCCCGTGACGATAGGCGGGCAGGGCACGGTTGGGGGGATGGAGATTGCGCCAGGGATGAGCCACTCACTGCACAACGGCGATGAGATACGCATTGGCGAGGCGGTGTTGGTGTTTCTTGGCAGGTGATGGGCATGAGGCGGTAAGTAAGGTGCGGCAAGTAGGAATGTGGTGATATGGTCGAGGAACGGTTTGAACGCGACGCGCATTGGGAAGGCATCTCGCTCTTCAACGACGGGCACTTCTGGCATGCGCACGAGCAGTGGGAAGCATGTTGGCTTGGCTCCGACGAGCCGGTGAATACCTTCTATCGGGGGATTATTCAGGCGGCGGCGGCGCTCTACCATTGGCGGAAGGGCAACCCGCGGGGTCTCAACCGCAGTTGGGCGAAAAGCCGGGCCAAATTGCTCCCACTCGCGCCGTCATTTGGCTTCCTCGACCTGACTGCGTTCATCGCGGCGATGGATGCATTTGTTGCCGATCCTCCGCCTGCCAATGCAACAACATTTCCGCTTCTGCATCGCCAAAAGTAGCTTGAGAGAGGCTGTGTCAGTGTGAACGGTGCACAGCATCGGCCTCATAGCCCGCCACCACCGCCAATTGCACCGCATTGAGCACCTGGCTGATACGATGTAGGAGTCGGGTGCTGGCCTCACCGTGGAGGATGGCAGGCTCCGGTAAGTCCATTGCCGCCGCCACGAGCGAGTCGCGGAAGAAAAGTGCCGCCTCAAGCGCGACGGTGAGAGGCATCCCCACCCGAAGCGCTTTGGTAGCATAGTCGCGGCCAATCGTACGGGCTTGCTCCAACAGGGCCTCATCATCCTCTTGCGAGCTGACGTAGCGCAGCACTACGCCCATCAACTGCTGACTGACTCGCCGCCACGCATCTCGTTCTTCTTCCTCCAAACTGGTCAACCACGAGGGCATTTGTTCATCTCTTTCCAGGCGATCCCGTGTTTGGGTGACCACCCGTTGCGCCCAATTGTATGCAAGCGACTGCTGTGAACCACCAACGCTCCCCTGGGCGATCAAGGCTTCGATATCTGCCCGTGCAAACCGACGATGCCCCCCCGGTGTGACATAGACAGGCACCGCCCCAGCATCGGCCCACCGCCGGAGGGTCGTTCCGTGAACCCCCAACAACTGACTCGCTGCAGACAGAGAAAGATATGTTGACTGTTGCCGCTGTTCCATAGAAATAGCACATCTGCTACGGTTGCCCCACCCCATTCGGATGAGAGAATGAGGTAGGTATTTTTGTACTGTGTCGCTCCACAGCTACGATATGGTGGCACACTCCGCTGCCATGGCAGAATCACGGCAGACTTTTATAGAGCACCTAAGAATTATAATACCATAAAACAATATGGTAGGGCAAATATTGGCGGATGGCGGGCAAAACATCCAGGGGTCGCCATTTAGCTGCCGCCTAAAGAACGCTCTGCAATCACATAAATGCCATATTACAGCCAGCAGCACCTCTTGTCGTACGATATTATCTATGCTATGCTGTTGAGAACCTATTTAAGGAGGAATGATATGTATCATACCATTACCGAACTCATTGGGAAGACCCCGCTTGTTCGCCTTGGGCGGGTGAACGATACCACCGCGACGGTTGCAGCCAAATTGGAGTTTTTCAACCCGGGCGGTAGCGTCAAAGACCGCATTGCGCTCAACATGATCGAGGCGGCGGAACGCGAAGGAACCATTACCCCTGGCAAGACCGTCATTGTTGAGCCGACCAGTGGCAATACCGGCATTGGGTTGGCGATGGTGGCCGCCGCAAAGGGCTATCACCTCATTATTACCATGCCAGAAACCATGAGCGAAGAACGGCGCAAGCTCTTACAAGGCTACGGGGCAGAGCTTGTCCTCACGCCGGGCGGCGAAGGGATGAAAGGCGCTATTTGCCGTGCAGAAGGTATTTTAAAGGGGCTGTCCGACGGTTTTATGCCGCAGCAGTTCAATAACCCCAACAACCCCGACATCCACCGCCGCACGACCGCCGAAGAGATTTGGGCCGACACCGATGGCCAGATCGATATCTTGGTGGCCGGTGTGGGCACGGGCGGGACGATTAGCGGCGTGGGCGAGGTGCTCAAACAACACAAGCCCGAATGCCAAATCATCGCCGTTGAGCCAGAAGCCTCTGCTGTCCTCTCTGGCGGCGAGGGCGGCCCGCATAAGATTCAAGGCATTGGCGCGGGGTTTGTCCCCGATATCCTCAACCGCGACATCATTGATGACGTGGTGACAGTCAGCAATGACGAATCGATGGCGATGGCGCGGCGGTTGGCCCGCGAAGAAGGGTTGTTAGTCGGCATTAGCAGTGGGGCGGCGGCAAGTGCTGCACTGCGCGTGGCTCATCGCCCCGACAACGCCAAAAAACTGATCGTCTTCATCGCCGCAAGCAATGGCGAACGCTACCTCAGTACGCCGCTCTTCGCCGAAGAATAATGAAAGAGGGCATGATCGCCCTCTCTCCCCGTCCTCCATCTTCCTCTCCCCGCCCCGGAGCCTTATCGAAGGTGAATCTGTGAGCAGAGTATTTCGACCAGCGCTGGCGGCGACGCCAGGATGGATACTTTGCTCTTGCTGCCATCAAACATTGTGCGGGCCTCAAGCGGGGCACCGTTGGGCAACGTCGTCGTGACCCCACCCGCCGCATGCAAAATCGCCATCCCCGCTGCGATATCCCACAGGTTGGGGCAACACCCAATCAGCGCCGCCGGAGCCGATGCCCGCGCCACATAGCAGAAGTGCGCCGCAAAGCTCCCAAACGACCGCATCTTCCCCGGGAAACTCACTTCGTAGTCAAGGTGCGTCTTGGAGTGGTTGATGATCCAGTCCCGCTTCTCCAACGTCGTCGCTTCGCTGACGTGGATCGGCTTGCTATTCCAATAGGCTCCATTCGCATCGTTCCAATAGCAGTCGTCGGTGGTGGGGAGGTAGACCACCCCATACAGCGGCTCCTGGTTGCGCAGGATACCGATGGAGACGGCCCACACCGGCAGCCCCGCCAAAAAACATTCCGTGCCGTCCAGCGGGTCGAGGCACCAGACGACCTCTTGCGACACATCGCCCACGCCCTCCTCCTCCCCCATGATCCCGTGATCTGGGTAGTGGCGGCCTATCCGCTCCCGCAGCATCTGCTCGATCTCCACGTCCGCCTGCGAGACGAGGCTCTGATCTGGCTTGCGCTCGCCCTTCACCGTGTTGAAATAGCGCATCGCTATCTCGCCCCCGTCCCGCGCCCATTCGCATACCTGGTCAATATTGATATCTGTCATATACCTGCCTCTTCACTATTGGGCTGTTCCTCTCTCTATCTTACCATTAGATGTACGGTGGTGGTCACATGATCACTGATACTACCAGATACCTGCACGCTCAGCATTGTAGGCATTCACGAACAGACGGAGGCGCATCGCATGCAACTGCACATCCCGACTTTTTGCATTCCATGAGATACCTCCAGGGTATTGCAATACAACAAACAAGCCAGCAAGAACGAATGGATAAAATCGGGGATCAAATCAGGATTGTACGTAAAATTTCGTCTGAGCTTGAGAGAGTAGAGAAATATTATCAGGAGTTTGTTGAAACACAGCACAATTCTGATGCATTGCTCAAAGCCATACGTATCTTGAAGAGTATCTTGGAGGAAAATTCCAATGAACAACTTCCCGATAATATACGTGTCGATATAGAACAGAAACAGAAGCAGTACAAACAACGGTATGATACCAGCATCACCAATTATCGCAATGAATTGCTTCGCGAAGCAGATATTGCGTTGAACCAACTTTCGACCGAGAGTCTCAAGCTAGCCTTAGGTAACTACTTGCAAATACGTGATAAACTTTCTTCTGAGCAACAGGATGCCGATGCAGAAGCTGGCATCAACCGTGTATACGAACGATTCCAAATTCTCTGTAATCATTTGGTTGATGAGACAGAATCATTACTCAATATTAATCATAGAAGACTATCAATAGGACAAATTGGCATTGAAACGGATGAGGTTTGTCAACTTCTTGGCCGAGTTATCGAAGCAGAACAGGCTACCGAATTACAAAAAGAGAGACCTACCGATTTATATCAGGCAGAATCTGATCTTAGAAAGGCCAAAAATCTGTGTGAAACTGTTGAAAAAGAAATAAAAACTATCAAGGAGAGATGGTTGCAAGCTCGAAGAGAGGGAGAAAATAATTTTGATACAATTAAATCATCACTACAACCGTTGAGACGTAATTTTGAGCGTGAAAATTATATTCATGCTTCGCTTGATCCGAATAGTTTGACTCCTTTAGAGAAGCAAATTGAGAAAGATGAAGGTAATCATAAACGTGCAATAGAGGCATACAAAAAGATTCGTGAGATACTTAATAAGGTTGGAGAGTGGGAAACCAATACCTCTAACCTGAAAGAGGCTTTCACTGAATTATTTGAAGCAGAACAGGCTATTGAAAAGACCTCTCAGTTGTCTTTCACTTCTAATCCATTCGAACACAGGAAAGATGCATATCCCCGTATGTATTCTCTTCTAAGTGACATGGTCAACCAAAATGAACAAATCAACTCCCAAGTAAAAGAAGAACGGAATGTCAAAGAACTTATTGAATTACTCAGGAGACATCGTGGAAAACGTGAATTGCTAAGTAGTTTACTGAGTGAATACGATCCGGATAACAAATTTGGTTTTCGTGTACAGAGTAATTATCCCATCACATTAGATGAAATAGAAGGATGGGCAACATTATATTTAGAGGGATTAAATCACTTGCAGGAAGCTGAGAGATCGGAGAATAATGGCAAAAAGAATTTTGAGGAGAAGAGGTGGCAGCAAGCAAAAGAAGAGTTATCCAATAGCCGTAAATACTTCGAGGGATCTCTCAAGAAGTTAGAATGGTTGTTAGAACAGATTGCTTCGCAGGTACAAAACACTGAGTATAGTGCAGTTAAACACATGCAGGAACATGCAACTAACAAGGTGCGTGAGATCAAAGGACAGATAGAACGATTTGATAGAAACGCACTCTTGGAAAAGTGTGAACAGAAACAAAAAGAAGCTCTTCAATTGCTGAGAGAAGCTGATGATCATCTTAGAAAAGAGAATTGTGATGATGCATTACATAAAGTCGACGAAGCTGTGGGGGTAGACCCAATCCTCGATAATGATGATTCGGTGAGACGCATTCGTTCTTTGGCAAAGGAATGTATAGAATCAAAAGGAGGGAGGTGGATAGTATTCGCAGTTATACTGCTTCTTTTGTTTATTCTAATCGTAGCAGTAGCAGTAATGGTGTTCTGGCCTGCGATCATAGATTTTCTATTTCCATCTGGAATAATTTTCTTTAGCTAGGAAGTTTTTTTACTATGAAATATGCAATTATCAGTGATATTCACGGAAACCTTGTCGCATTTGAGGCTGTGATTCGGGATATCGAGAAACGTTTGATATCCACAGTGATCTTCCTTGGCGATGCAGTAGGATACTATTCACAGAGTGCCGATGTAGTCAAGCGACTTCAGTCCCTGGTTACCAAGCAAGAATGTTCTTTTTGTGAAAAGAAAAAGGTAGATACTGCAGATACTGCCTATCTTTGGGTGGCAGGGAATCATGAAAGAGGTATGATCAAGAAAGATCAAGAAAATGATGCAAGAAATGATGCATTAGAGACCTGGGATTTGACTTATAATCAACTACCCGAAGAACAATTGGCCTTTTTGGAAAAATTACCTGATTGTATTGAGGTCTCTTTAGGAGTTTCTTCAGATAATTCAGATGAAATTTCGGTTACACTTGTACATGCCTCGCCTGAAAGAAACGAATATACCAGGGGCTATCTTAATAATACGGGAGAGGCGCAAAATGCAGGAAATACATTTACTACCTCGGTATGTCTGGTGGGGCATACGCATGTTCCCAGGATTTTCCGTGAAAAAAAACGGTTAAGATTGTGGGAAGAATTTACAATAGGTTTTGGACACCCATATGAAGAGGCCTTTACTTTTGGAGACGAACGGGTTATTTTGAACCCTGGGAGTGTGGGGCAGCCACGTAATGGATATAAAGAAGCTTCATATGGAATACTCGATACAGAAAGTCGGACATTTACTGTTCATCTTGTCTCATACGATATTCGAGAAACACAAAATCGTTTGCTCCAGTGGCTAAAAACCAGCTTACCAGAAGAAAAAGTCCAAAGATTATGTTATGGCGAAGCTGGAAGAACCGCAGTTGGATTGGCAAACCGCCTGGAACTTGGTTTGTAACAGTCTTTCGAGAATATCTAAATTTATTGGGAGGTACGATGGCCAGAAAACGAACTATACGGATGGGAAAAGAGTGTGTTGACTCTAATATTCCTGCAATGATAACAGTTCTAAGTACACCATTTGCTTTGTTTGGAACATATGTCTTAGTAGGATGGCTGGTTCTAAATGGGTTTTTAAGCTGGTCCAGTGGAATTTCATGGCCCTTGGTGAGTATTTGGTTAGGAGGACTTACTATTATACAAATATCTCTTTACAAGCGCTTGCTACTACCACGTGGCAAAGGCAAACGGAAAATGTGTGTAATCAGTGGTCCTGGTTGTTTAGCCGGTTCTGTGATCTACTTGCTCAGTTTTTTGATATGTGTACTCGTATTCTGGAAGTATGGGCTAGGAGTGGGTTCCCTCGCAGTAATTTTGACCCCTATGCTCTGTCTCGGTGCATCATTTTTGTTTACCCAGCATCTACGCAAATAAGCCGTCGATAATAAAGTCATTGAAAGGGAATAATAATGACACGCATGCGTGCAGGTCAGATGAGCCGTAAGAGTAAAAAAGGAGCACAACCAGAAATAGGGATATTTATTACTAATGGTACAGGTGTGTTGCTCGCCATTCTTGGGATATTTATGATGTCCTGGGTTACAACTGGGGTATTAACAGACTTCTTAAATGGGCCACTTGGTGATGGATTAACGAGCTTGCTAGAGACACAAGATGTAAATGTAATACCCTATCTCCAGGAATTGCTGAACTCGATACACGGACCAAGTGGGTGGGAACTGGCAACTGAAGTTCCAACAGTCGGCTGGTTCTTGAGGATAGTGCTCTTCTTACCTATCCTCTCTATGTTTCTGGGCATATTTTCGATCTTTTTTGCCTCGAGTGGAAATACTGATCTACTGGCATCTGTTGGGCGTGGTCAGGTCATATTTTCTGGTATCATACCGAATTCGGATGTATACTTATACTATCATCAAGCCAGCAACGGCCACCA
>CAZGLO010000060.1:0-22561 GCA_964526735.1 uncultured Chloroflexaceae bacterium
CAAAATACTGGCTCACGGCCAGATCGCGTAGGACGGGCATCACAATCCTCCAGCATCAGAAAAACGGGTATCACGCTCATGATGCCCGCTCGTTGACACACACGCAACTGCTAAGATGCGATTGCCCTGTGTTTGCTCTTCCGCCCACTTGATAGCTCATACAATCTGCGCTATAATCATTTTTTGTGATCATGAAACCCAAGACCAAAAGGGGCTTTACTTATGTTAACCGATATTACTCTTGATGTCCAAGAGCGCACAGCTCTTGGCAAAAAAGTCAAAGGGCTGCGCAAGCAGGGGGTGATTCCCGCAACGATCTATGGCAAGAACTTCGGGCCATACTCGGTGCAGATGGAGGATAAAACCTTCCTGAACGTGTTCCACAAAGTGGGGAAAACCATCCTTATTTCCCTCAACATGCCGGGGCAAGAGCAACGACCGGCCTTTATTTACGATGTTCAGATTCACCCCGTCACCCGCAATGTCATTCATGCCGACTTTATGGTCGTCGATCTAACGACGGAGATGACGGTTGAGGTCAACCTGATTACGACGGGGAGTTCTCCGTTGGTAGAGAAGGGCGACGCGCTTGTCAACCAGGCGATTTCCCGCGTCCAGGTACGTGCTTTGCCGCAGCACATCCCGCCACACATCGAAGTGGATATCAATGGGCTAGATTCCTTCGACAAGGTGATTACTGTTGCCGATCTCCCCACCGACGGCAGTTATACCTTCATCACGCCTGGCGACATATTGGTGGTTTCCCTCTCACAGACGCGCGCAGCTGTTGTGGCGCAGTCGATGACAGGCCAATTGACTCCTGAGGGCGATATGATCGAAGAGTCGAGCGAGCCGGAGCTGATCCGCAAGGACTCCGATTCCGAATAGGGGAGGCAATTTGCTGAGAGCCGGAAAGAGGCGATGATTGCCATATTGGCCACCACATCGGCCAAAACGCCCGGAAGTGGCCAATACAGCCGAAGCAAGGGGGAATACGCACAGGCTTGCTTCTTCCCCCTCCCCCATTTTTCTCCTACCACATGCCAAAGACCATCCCCAAAAAGTAGGCAATCGTCAGGATGGCCACCACGAATGCGCTTGACTGTATCTTCATTGCGCGCTGGAGGCGGGTGCGGCTTTCTTCCGCCAATGTCGTAATCATAACCACGTTTGACGACCAAATCCACAGGAAGACGGCAATCATCACGGCGCTGAGCGTCGCGATCCCCCACAAATAGCCCGTCGCCCACAAAATCTGGTAGCGGGAAGCAAGAATCCCCCCGATGACAAGCACATACGATATTGCGAGCGTGTAGGGAGTAATCTGTGCGAGGCGGTCGGCGAGTTGGGTGGCGTCGCCGGGGAATACCCCCTCAATCCAGCGGTGGACTTGCAATAGTTTTGCCTTGATAGGGAGAGATTTTCGTGCTGCTGCTGGCGGTTGTTGTTGAGAAGCAACAGGCCGACAACACTTTTGATACTCATTCATGGCTGGTTGCATATACCTTTCTTGCTCTGATTGCTGATACTGCCGATACTGCTGATACCGATTGTTGGTATCATACCGATTTTGCGATTCATACCGCGGGCGATCACGTTCCATGGTACATCCGTCCTTTCCAGGCCACACCGCACTGCCGTGTGACTCGCCACATCCCATAGAGTGTGATCATACCATAGCACATCATGCCCGCTGACCACAACACCCCATACCACCGCGAAACCGCATGCAGCCGGTTGAGGACGGTTCCCCACACCCACACTCCTCCGCCAACCACCGCAAGCGCTTGGAGCAGGACAACCCACGCAAGCGGAGCACCTTGTACTGCCATCCCCGCACCGATACCAAGCAATATCCACGGCAAGAGCGCTAGGCCAAACAGATACGGCCCTCCCCACATCACCCGTACCCCGCTCTTCACACAGCCGGTGAAGCCGTTTTTTGCCAGCCCCTCGATGATTTCGGGGAGGGCGGTGTACATCCGCACCCGAATGTCGTCAAACCCGGGCGCGGCATACACCCGAAACCCGGCTGCTCGCAAGGTACGGGCAATCATCACATCTTCGAGGATCTCTTGCTTTACTGCTTCGTGCCCACCTATCGCGTGGTAGGCATCGCGCCGCACAAAGACACATTGTCCATTGGCAATCACGTCGTGGGGCTGTGCATGGGGAGCATTGATGCGCTCATAGGGGTAGATGACCCGCAATAACGTATAGAAGGCCGGGAGGATGAGCCGTTCCCAAAACGTTTTTACCTCCAGGAAGGGGAAAAGCGAGATCATGTCGCGCTCGTATGTGGTTGCATAGCTCCAGAGCGTCCGCAGCAATGACGGTTGTGGTTCGGTGTCGGCGTCAAGGAAGAGCAACCACGTCCCGCTTGCGGCCGCCGCCGCTTGGTGACACGCATAGCACTTCCCCACCCACCCGGGCGGAAGATCCTTCCCGTGCATCACCTTCACCCGCTCATGGGCTTCTTGGTAGGCGGCAAGGATGGACGGGGTTGCGTCGGTCGAATGGTCATCTAGCACGATAACCTCGTAGTGGGGGTATTCCTGCTGTAGTGCGCCATCAAGGCACCGCGCAATCGTGTTGGCTTCATTGCGGGCGGGGATGATAATAGAGATGGGTGGTAGGGGGCGGGGCGGGCGGGTGAGGGATTGTCTTGCGTAAGCGGCGGTACTCGCCAATAAATGCCGCCAATAGGGCAAGTGTGATACTTGTGGTCACTGCAATGATACCCATCCGATCCTCATTTCTCAGCCAGTAGTAGTTGCTGTCTACAAAAGGGAATATATTATGTATATGGAGGGAGTATAGCGTATTGGGCAGGGTTCTGCAACTACATAACCGCGTAATAACCGCATACCCACTGCTCATGTGGGGGGGAATGAAGGTACATGTGAAGAGCCATGCTATAATGGGCATTACCTCAGGTGAAAACCATGCAACCAATATTTCAAACACGCCACAACTGCTTATTAACCATACAATCCCATTCAGAGGGGAGGATAGTTATGATGAGAAACGCGATAGGAGCTTGTCTCGTCGCGATATGTATAGCAGCAGGGCTGACGGGGAATGGAGTATGGCGATATGCCCATGCCCAAGAAGAGACTTCGCCCCCCGCCCCTCAGCCGTCGCACAGTGTTGAGCCTGCGACGGGCTATGCGGGGACGGTGTTTGCGTTCTACGCAACGGGGTTCAACGATGAGGAGCCGGTTTCCTACTGGTTCAACGCCCCTGACGGCACGGTGCATGCAAATACCCAAGACTACCGCTCCGACGCCTATCAAGGCCGGGCGGATTGGGAATGGCAAGCGCCGCACAATGCTATCCCTGGTGTATGGACAGCCGTCGCCTATGGGGTCAACAGCCACAGCGAGCAGGTCATCCCCTTCACTATCCAAGCACCACAGCCATCGCAGCCCCGCGATGACCTTCCTGTCCCGCCAGAAACGCAGCCTATCAACCCACCGGGCGTGGGGGTTGAGCCGGTCACCGGCCTGCCAGGGACACGCTTTTCCTTCTTTGCATCGGGGTTTGGCGATGGCGAGACGATTTATTTCTGGGCCACCGACCCAAGTGGCGATGGGATAGGCAGCGATGGCTTTAAAATCAAGGCAAATCAGCAAGGCGAGGGCTATTGGAATTGGAAATCGCCGGGCGATGCGATGTATGGCCGGTGGATGATGGTGGCGCAAGGCCAGAGCGGCCTCCAGCGCGTCATCCACTTCGATATCCGCGATCCATCCGTCCCCGCCTGCCAAGATCCCTCCACCCCGCAGCCGGAGAGCGCGGTTGAGCCGCCAAGCGGCCAAGCGGGTATCCGGTTTACCTTCTATGCGACGGGCTTCCCTGCCACAAAGCACATCAAAACGTGGGCGGTCGATCCCTATGGTAACACGTGCGAGAAGGGGCAAAAGCGGGTGTGGGTCAATAAAAATGGCCGCGCTGACTGGTATTGGGCTTCGCCCGTCGACGCCACGCCCGGAACGTGGACGATGGTCGCGGAGCACGAAGACACAGGCGTGCGGCACGAAATTCCCTTTGAAATCACTCGATAAAACACACAACGCAGGAGGTTGAGAGCTTCGTGATGCGGACACAAGTATTTATCCCGTTGGTATCGTTTATTCGCCATATACGCCGTCGGCATATGCAGTGGGCAGGGGTTGGGCTAGCAGTGGGGATACTGCTTGCGCTTGCCCCCGCTGCCGTCTGTCTGCCAACTACCACCTATGCACAGCAACCGCTTGAAAAGGATGTATCGCCGCGGTCGGGCTTCCCTGAGACTACCTTCGCCTTCTTTGCGACGGGCTTTCAGAATGGCGAAAAGGTCGGGTTTTGGTTCAATGACCCAAATGGCGATATCCACGAAAATAAGTTTGAATATGTCGTCTTTGCGCACAACGGCCGCGCCGATTGGCGGTGGCAAGCGCCTGAAGACGCCACCCCCGGCACTTGGACAGCCGCCGCGCGGGGGAGCAAAAGCGGAAATGAGCAGAGCATCGCCTTTGAGATCCGCGATCCCAGTACGATGCCCACCGCCACGCCTATCCCCGCCGAACACAGTTCAGAGGTGAATGCGCCGGTCAATGCGCCGCCCAATGAGCCGGGTGTCGCGGTTGACCCTGCGATAGGCCCGCCCGGGACACGCTTTGGCTTCTATGCGACGGGCTTCCCCCCGCGGGAGAAGGTGACCTATTGGGCCGCAGACCCCACTGGTAAGCTCTACGAAAGCGATGACTTTGTGGTGCTCTCCAATACCGAAGGGCGGGCCGACTGGTGGTGGCGCGTGCCGGAGGAAGGCGGGGGAAATGATGACGACGATGAGATCGTGCCGGGCGTGTGGACGATGTCGGCGCGCGGCGATAAGAGCCAGGTCAACAAGGTCATCTACTTTGAGGTCTTTCTCGTCGCAGAGGAGCAACTACAGCCTTCTGCCGATGAGACTATGCCAACCGACGCCATCGCCCTCCAGCCCTCTGGCAAGGCTCCGGCCAACCCTACCGACGTTGCCGTACAACCATTGGCGGGTGCACCACGCTCTCGCTTTGCCTTCTACGCGCTTGGGTTCGCCGAGCGGGAAGAGGTGCAGTTTTGGGCTGTCGATCCGGGCGGCAAAGAGTACGATAGCGAAAACTTTGAGATTAGATCGAATGTGGAGGGGCGCGCCGATTGGAATTGGAAGTCTCCAAGGGCAAAAAATGGCGATGAGTTGATTGTCTACGGGGTGTGGGAGATGCATGCCTACGGCACGCGCAGCAAGATTGAGCGTGTCATCTACTTTGAGATCCTCGATCCCGACACCACTCCCGCATTCAACCCCGCCCCGCAGCCGCAGCCTCAACCGCAGCCGCAGCCTCAACCGCAGCCGCAGCCGCAGCCGCAGCCCACATCGCCACCCGTACAAGCACAGCCTCAACCTCAACCGCAACCCACTAGCGATGTTCCGGTGGCGGCGACGAACTCTCCCAATGTGGCGGTCGATCCGGCGTATGGGCCTCCTGGCCAGCGGTTCGCCTTCTATGCATTGGGCTACCCAGAGCGGGAAATGGTCTATTACTATGCGGTTTCTCCAGATGGCACCGTCTATGACAGCAGCAACTACGAGACGATATCCAACCCGGAGGGCCGGGCCGATTGGAATTGGCGGTCGCCCGAAGATGCAATGTTCGGCGTGTGGACGATGGTCGTGGTGGGAGATAAAAGCCCGTCGCGGTATGAGATCCGCTTTGAGATCCGCGATCCCAATGCGCAACCTCAACCTCAACCTCAACCTCAACCTCAACCTCAACCTCAACCCCAGCCCCAACCTCAACCTCAACCGACTCCGGTACAAGCCCAGCCGCAGCCGCAGCCGCAACCTGCGGATGATGTTCCTGTGGCGGCGACGAATTCTCCCAACGTAGCGGTCGATCCGCCATATGGGCCTCCTGGCCAACGGTTTGCCTTCTACGCATTGGGCTACCCACCCCGCGAGACGGTCTACTATCATGCTATTGCCCCTGGTGGTACTATATATGATGACGGCGATTACGAGTCGATATCGAATGAGCAGGGGCGGGTCGATTGGGGATGGCGGGTGCCGGAAGAGGCGATGTCAGGCATATGGACGATGGTCGTCAGGGGCGATAAAAGCCCAGTACGGTATGAAATCCGCTTTGAGGTCATCAATCCCGCCGACCCCGATTGGGTCAACGAGGGGGTTGCGCCAAGTAATCCGGTTGGCACGCTTCCTGATACACCCGTCGTAGCGGTTGACCCTGCGACAGGGATGCCCGGCGAACGATTTGCCTTCTACGCGCTTGGCTACCCATCGCGGGAGACGGTCTACTATCATGCGGTGGCCCCCGACGGCACCCGCTATGAGAGTAGCAAGTATGAAACGCTTTCCAACACCGAAGGACGTGCCGATTGGACGTGGAAAGCACCAGAAGATGCAATAGCTGGCCAATGGATGATGGTCGCGGTGGGTGATAAGAGCTTGCTCCGACGGGAGATACCATTCACCATCGCTGGCCACTAACGCCTAACGCTGGAGAGAGAGGCTATCATGGTGTACTCTCGACAGAAGCAACAAAGAACAGCTCGACGGACGGCCATAGCAACCATATTGGGTATTCTTGCGGGGGGAGGGGTAATGATGATGGTGTGGGGGAGCATATTGTTCTCCCCCGCCTCTGCCCTTGCCAGCACGCAGCCGTATGACCAAGGAGTTGTGCCTTCGGCGGGCAGACCAAGCACTACCTTCTCCTTTTTCGCCACCGGCTTCGGCGATGATGAGCGGGTGGCCTACTGGTTCAATGCGCCGGATGGCCGCATCTATGCGCACGACTACCGCTACCGCACCTATGCCTACCAAGGTCGTGCCGATTGGAAATGGCGGTCGCCTGATGGAGCCACCCCTGGCCGTTGGACGGCGGTGGCGGAAGGGCTTGATAGTGAGGTGCAGCGCGTGTTGCAGTTTGAGGTTTTGCCATCAGAGCAAGCCCCGCCTGACAACACCATCCTGCCCACCCCTTCGGACGATGTCAGCAACCAAGAAGGGGTCGATGTGAGGCCGAATGTGGGGCATCCTGGCACACGATTTTCCTTCTACGCCACCGATTTTAATGATGATGAGCGGGTGGCCTATTGGTTCAATGCGCCGGATGGCCGTATCTATGCGCACGACCATAAGTATGCAGTTTTTGCCTACCGCGGACGCGCCGATTGGCGGTGGACATCACCCGCAGACGCACCCACTGGGATGTGGACAGCCGTCGCGCGGGGCGATGAGAGTGGGGTTGAGCGGGTCATCTTGTTTGAGATACGCCCCACTGAACAGCAGATACAACCAGATGAAGAACCGCCTCCGCAAAACGATGAGACGGTGGCGGTAGAACCGGCAGCGGGCGGGCCGGAAACCCGTTTTGCCTTCTTTGCCAACGGCTTTCTCTCGCGGGAGACGGTTATCTATTGGGCAAACTCCCCCACTGACCAACAATATCGCAAGGGCAGCTACCGGATTCGCCCCAATGAGCGCGGCGAAGTCTATTGGTGGTGGACGGCTCCCCCCGACGCCGAAGCGGGTATTTGGCGCATGCGGGTGATGGGGGAGGAGAGCCAAGTACAAAAGGTCATCTATTTCACGGTACAGCCTGTACCACGTACGCCCTGATCTCTCAGATCTACGCTCATCAGGGCAATTGGGAACCGACGGAACGACGATGTTTGATAGGTTCTTTCGCTGAATTAGAAAGATAGCTTTCAATGAAGAACAGTTTTGGTGCTCGTACCACGCTACATGTTGGAAATCGCCAGTATGAGATGTTCAAGCTTGGCGCGTTGGAGGGGGATGGCGTATCGCTTGACCGTCTGCCCTTCTCCCTGCGCATCCTGCTTGAAAACCTGCTCCGGAATGAAGACGGGGTGACGGTGACTGAGGATGATATCCGCTACCTTGCGAAGTGGCAAGCGACGGCTACTCCCGACACCGAAATCGCCTACCGTCCGGCGCGGGTGCTGCTGCAAGACTTTACTGGCGTGCCCGCGGTGGTAGACTTGGCCGTGATGCGGGACGCGATGGCGGCAATGGGTGGCGATCCATCGCGCATCAACCCGCTCCAGCCCGCCGAATTGGTGATTGACCACTCTGTGCAGATCGATGCATTCGGCTCTGATGACGCGCTTCGCTACAATGCGGAGATCGAGTTTCAGCGCAACCAAGAGCGGTATTCCTTCTTGCGGTGGGGGCAACGGGCCTTCAAAAACTTCAGTGTGGTGCCGCCCGATACCGGCATTGTCCACCAAGTCAACCTTGAATACCTTGCGCGGGTGGTCTTCCACAACGAAGAGACCAATATGGTCTACCCGGACACGCTGGTCGGCACCGACTCGCATACGACGATGATCAACGGGCTAGGCGTGCTTGGGTGGGGCGTGGGCGGTATTGAGGCCGAAGCGGCGATGCTTGGCCAACCTATCTCAATGCTGGTGCCGAATGTGGTCGGGTTCCGGCTGGTGGGCGAGCTACAAGAAGGCGCGACCGCTACCGACCTCGTCCTGACCGTGACCCAGATGCTGCGACAGCGGGGCGTGGTGGGTAAGTTCGTTGAGTTTTATGGCCCCGGGCTTGCCAAATTGCCATTGGCAGACCGCGCGACCATCGCCAATATGGCTCCTGAGTATGGCGCGACGTGTGGTATCTTCCCCGTCGATGAGGAAACACTCCGTTATTTGCGCTTCAGCGGCCGGTCGGAGGAGCAGGTAGCGTTGGTTGAGCAGTATATGAAGGCACAAGGCCTCTTCCACACGCCCGACTCGCCAGAAGCGGTCTACTCCGACACCTTGGAGCTTGACCTCGTGACGGTTGAGCCAAGTGTGGCAGGCCCTCGCCGCCCGCAAGATCGGTTAGTACTCTCGCAAATCAAGCCATCTTTCCGCGAGACGGCCAACACGATGCTCCAAGATGCCAATTCTGCCACGCAGCAGGAGCACGAAGACTTTGCCGCAGCACCATCGGCTGTGAAGTTCACGGTTGAGGGGCAGGAGGCGGTGTTGCACCACGGATCGGTGGTCATCGCGGCCATCACGAGCTGTACCAACACCTCCAACCCATCGGTGATGATAGCGGCCGGTCTCGTCGCCAAGAAGGCGTGTGAGCGTGGTATCAAGAGCAAGCCGTGGGTGAAGACATCGCTTGCGCCCGGCTCCAAAGTCGTCACGGAGTATCTGCAAAATGCAGGGTTAACGCCCTACCTCAATGAGCAGCGTTTCCACACGGTCGGCTACGGCTGCACGACGTGTATCGGGAATAGTGGCCCGCTCCCGCAAGAGGTCTCCGACGCCATCCACAAGGGCGATTTGATTGTGGCGTCCGTATTATCGGGCAACCGCAACTTTGAGGGGCGGGTGCATGCAGATGTGCGCGCCAACTACCTGATGTCGCCACCACTGGTCGTGGCATACAGTCTGGCGGGGCGGGTGGATATTGACCTGCAAAACGACCCGCTGGCGCACGACGACGCCGGAAATCCGGTCTATCTTCGCGATGTGTGGCCAACTCGCCAAGAAGTGCAGGAATTGATGGAGTTGTCCTTGCAATCGGAGATGTTCAAGAAGGTCTATGCGAGCGTCTTCGATGGCGATGAGCACTGGAACTCGCTGGACGTGCCAGAGGGCGACCTCTTTGCGTGGGATGATGCTTCGACCTACGTCCGCAAGGCCCCCTACTTTGAGGAGATGTCTCCTGAGCCGCCAGAGACCGTCGCAGAGATACACGGGGCGCGGGTGTTGGCGATGTTGGGGGATAGTGTCACGACCGATCACATCTCGCCCGCAGGCAGTATCAAGGCAAGTTCGCCCGCAGGCACGTATCTGACAGAGCACAAGGTTGAGCCGAAAGACTTCAACTCATATGGGTCGCGGCGCGGCAACCACGAAGTGATGATGCGGGGGACGTTTGCCAACGTCCGGCTGCGCAACCAGTTGGCTCCCGGCACCGAAGGCGAATTTACTACCTACCTGCCGACCGGCGAAGTGACGACTATCTATGATGCCGCAATGCGCTATAAAGAAAATCACACACCGTTAATGGTATTAGCAGGGAAGGAATATGGCTCTGGCTCAAGCCGCGACTGGGCTGCCAAAGGGCCGTCGTTGCTAGGTATCCACGTCGTCATCGCAGAGAGCTACGAACGTATCCACCGCTCGAACCTGGTGGGGATGGGCGTGTTGCCATTGCAATTCCAGGCGGGTGATTCGGCCAAATCATTGGGTTTGACGGGGCAGGAAACTTTTGATATTATCGGTTTTTCGGAGGCCATTGCCACCAACTTCGCCAATGGGCGGACGGTGAAGGTGGTCGCCCGAACCAATGGCGGTTCTGAGATATCATTTGAGGCGGTTGTTCGTATCGATACACCGCAAGAGGTGCAATACTATCGTCACGGCGGCATTCTCCACTACGTTTTGCGCCAATTGCTTGGTTCTACGCAAACATAACACAACATTTTTACTATAGAAACATGATTACAACGGGGTAGCTGCAAGTGGTAGCTACCCTTTTTATCCCAAAGAGGTATGTTCTTATGTCTTTATGTCGTTTAGGGCTTCCTATTGCCTTTATCCTCTTCTTGATATTGATGACGCTGTTATTTTCGCCTATCTTCTCTGCCTCTGCCTCTCCAACTTCCCCAACCGGAAGCATGGGGGGGCAGGCCGCCGAACCGTCGGTCGACGACGATGATTGGCTGGGGCGTATCAATGAGCTGCGCACGCAAGCAAACCTCCCCGTCGTGACCGAAAATGCAGTGTGGAGCGATGGCGATTTAAAACATTCGCGCTATATGGTCAAGAATGATACGATCACCCACTCTGAAGACCCAAGCAATGAGTGGTATACCGAGGAAGGCGCAGAAGCAGCCTCAAATGGGAATGTCGGGGTAGATGCCAACATCAATGCCTCCGATGTAGGACACATCGATTCGTGGATGGAAGGCCCATTTCACGGCATTGCAATCGTTGACCCGAAATTAACACAAGTGGGCTATGGCAGCTATCGTGAAGATATTGGGCAGTGGAAGATGGGCGCAACGTTGGATATATTGCGTGGCAGGGAGAGCGTCCCCGACAGCGTAACGTTTCCCGTGATGTGGCCCGCCGATGGCCAAAGCTCCGATCTCACCACCTTCCACGGCAACGAATCCCCCGACCCGCTCACAAGCTGCCCAGGGTATGAAGCGCCAGCCGGCATGCCCATTTACCTGCAGCTTGGCACGGGCGATGTGACACCAGATGTGACCAATACATCGCTGCAGCAGGGGGGACAATCGCTTGAACACTGCGTCTTTGACGAAACGACCTATACCAATGACAATAGCAGCCTTCAGAGCTTGGGACGGACTATCCTAAACATGCGCGATGCAGTGGTGATTATCCCGCGCGAAGAGTTGGTTGAGGGCAATAGCTATACTGTTTCCGTCACCGTGAATGGAAATACACATACGTGGACGTTTAGCGTTGGAACGGCGAGCACTGACCCCACCCCCACCCAAGAACCGACTGCCACCCCTACTCAAGGGCCGACTGCTACTCCTGACCCTAATGCGACATATATCTTCCTGCCGACCGTGATGAAGTAAGCTCACTCTCTTCTTTGCCCGCAATGGCCCACAACTTCCCCCCCTTCCCGCAGGGCCACATACACCCAAAAGATAACGGCGAGGTTGGGGACAAAGTAGAAATTATCAACAAGCCCGTGCACGACCGTCGCGCTCATTGCGGCGAGCAGTCCCACGTCCAGGGGTGACCAATGCGGCTGTTGGCGATGGAAGAGGCGAACACTTTGGTGCAGGAGGGGGCGGAAAAACCGTCCGAACAGCCACCCAAAGACAACCACTCCCACCACGCCCATCCGCAGCCACACGTCAAGCAGGAGGTTGTGGGGGTGTGAGGTAAATTGTTCGTTGGTATTGGCGAGGGATGGGTGGATATAATCAGGGTAGTGGCGCAGGAATTGATCCATTCCAACGCCAAATAGTGGGTAATCGCGCACCATCGCTAGCGCAGAGAGCCACGTCTTGACGCGCACCCCACTACTCGCCCCCAACAGGTCAAACCGCTCGGTGGAGAAGAACAATATTGTGCCAATACCCACCGCGCCTGCTATCAGCCCTACGCTGATAAGCCACGCGGGACGGATGAAAATCCTCCCCCGCCCCTCCACCTGCGCCGCCGTGATGATAAGCAGCGCAACGAAGGTGGAGATCAGTGCGCCTTTGGAGAAGGACAAGAGTACTGCTATCCCCATCAGCAGCGTTGAGCCAAGGAGCACTACCTGTACTACCCGCACTGTCCGCACATCCTGCATTCCCCACTCCGCTCGCAAATATGGCAATGAGGCAAAGCCTAGCGCATAGCCCAGTGGTAATAGCCGTTCCATTGTCAGGCCGAGGTTGTTGGGGTGGCCGTAGAAGCTCGTCACCCGCCGCACGCCTTCTGCCACAGTCGCATCTGCGCCAAACCCCACCTTGTCGCCAATCAGCGGGACGAGGTTGATGCCGATATATTGCAATATCCCCACCAATGCTACCACCGCCCCACCTACCACAAGCGTCAGGATAAGCTGCCATTGGAAGCGCTTTGAGTGTGCCAAAGCAAGGCGGAGAAGAATATAGAGGATGAGCGGCTCAATGATAAGCCATCGCCACTCTCTGATGGCGGGGGCACGCCCTTCTGGCGGGGGCACGATGAATGTCGCGATACTGCCAATGAGGAGGAAAAGGGCAAGTGGAGCTACAAACCACGCCATCGCGCGCACCCGCTGTCCTTGGAAGAGCGTGCGGAGGTAGATGACCAACGGAGCGTGCTTAAAAGACCGCCGCGTCACAACCTCAACCGCCATTCGCAGCCCAACCCGAGCCATCATCGCCGCAATGACCACAACGAGAAATAGCTCATGCACCTTGAGGCGGTAGCCGCTTGGCCGCAGCCCATACCGCTCATCCCAAAGCCCCTTGGGCATCAGGAAGAGATGGGCAGTCAGCGGCACAAAGAGCAGCGCCAATGGAGGTCGCAAGAGCGCACACAGAGAAAATATCCCCAACCCAAGCGCCGTCAGCGGGAGTTGGTAGGAACCACGGTAGAAGACCACAAATCCTCCCACCAACCCAACCATCACCGCCCAATCTGGTATCCCTTTGGGGGCGGGGAAGATGGGGGGAACGGGGGAATTTGTCTCTTCGGTTAGCGCATCCTGGTGATCTTCACCAACACCCATCGGGCACCTCGCTTGATGGTGGCAAAGATGATGTCCATTGCCTCATAGAGCGCTCTGATAGTCGGGATGCTAAGCGCGGCTATCCCAATCACCACCATCGTCGGCACGGTATACCATACCCATGGCATCGGCGGCGTGCGAGAGACAACAAACCGCGATGGTTGTGAGAATGTTTCTTGGGAGGTATCGGCTATTGGCGCACCATCTGCCATTCGTATCGACAGTTTATGCGGGTCATCTTCGCTTTGCGGCGGGGTTTTCAACGATACTTCGCCGGTCGTGAGTGTTTCCGGCTGCAGGGTGACCGGATCGCCATCGATCATTGCTTCAATCTCACCGCCCATATCGCCCTCCACGCCGACCAATCTCACCTCGCTGCCCTGGAAGAAGATATCCCACCCAACGATATCGCCCTTCGTATCGCCAGATGTACTATGTACCGTTTGCACGGCGGGGGTATCCCACTCGTAGACACCCACTCCCGCGACGAATGGCTGTTCAAGGGAGGTCTGCAAAGCATCGTATGCCGGAAGTTTTTCCCAATCCCGCGTGACAAGGCTGAAGTAAGGTGTTGGGTCATCGGGGTGCGGCTCTTGATAGCCGCCGTAGCGGAATACCCAGACATTCATCACCCCGACCCAAGGCCATTCATTGCGGGCACGCTCAATCTGGTCAATCAGGTAGGTGGCCTTCTGCTCTTCGCTGACCGGCTCGCCCCACACTGTCCGCCGCTCTTCGGGGATGCTCTCTGGCGCGCTATTCCACCCAAATTCGCTGACCCAAATGGGCTTATCGCCATCGCCGTTGCGTTCCATCACCTCTCGCACCAACACCAGACGGCTAACATCAGTGCGGGTGTCTATGGGGCGGCTCCACACCCAATTGTCGCCAGAACGCACCCACAGATAGCGGTGTTCATCCGGTGGCTGGCCAAGCCCATATGCCTGCGCCGACATAATGTCAAAGCTATCCTTCGCACCCGCCTTGTAGACCGCATCAAGGTATTCAAGCTCGGTCATGGGGGCACGCTTATCCAAGCCATCAACCGGCGCAAGGCTTGGGAAGAGGATCACGGCGTCGGGGTTGGCTGCTTTGGCCGCCGCATAACTAAGCCGCAAGAGGTGCGCAAACTCCTCTGGATCGGGTTCTTGCCAATTCCATTCGTTTTTGAGGTTTGGCTCATTCCAGAGCTGGAAAAACCGCACTTTACCGCGATAACGGTCAACGACCGTGCTCACAAATGCACTGTAATCGCTGTAGTTATCGGGCGGGCCGGTTGAGCTGCCATCGCGCTCCAGCCCCTCCTCAAAGGCGGGCTTCTGGCGATCTTCCTGGCTCGCCCAGTTGGGAGCACGGTCGATGCGCAAGATCAGTTCAAGGCCAAGCTCATCTGCAAGGTCAACAATGCGGTCATATTTTCTCCATGCAGAGATGGCCCCTGTGGTCTCCATATTGCGGCGATCCTCAAAATCTCCCCACCCGTGTATCTCAACGTCGTCCCAGGGCAACTGCATACGGACGTGCGTCACCCCAAGCTCGTCGATGAGGCGCAAGGTGTTGGTGACGACCGCAGTATCAGGCTCTAGGTGGAGGTTGAAGACGTTGACTCCAACGCGGGGGCCGGTGCTCCACGGGAGAGGCGAGGTGGTTGGGTCAGGGGTGTAGGTGATGCCGCGATTGGCAGCATTATCGAACCAGACAAGTATCCCGAGGGCAGCAATAAGAAGTGCTTGGGCCGCAAGTAGCACGGCAAGCCGACTGAATACCCGTTTCCGGAAAGTAGGTTGTTGCTTCATTTCAAGATAAAGTGGGTGCGCTCAAACCGCCCTGGTGCTCATTTGTATCGAGTGGGGGGGAGCGTTAGTTCTTCCTCGCGGGCTAAGTAGAAGGTCATACTATGGAGCACAGCAATGGGATCGATATCACGAACCCAAACGTTGTCGGGAACACGGAGAATAACCGGCGCGTAGTTGAGGATCGCGCGGACGCCAGCCGCAACCACGATATCAGCCACTTCTTGGGCACGCGGGCCAGGGACAGCAATGATCGCCATCCGAACATGTTTCTCTGCGACTATCGTCGCCACTTGCTCGTCGGGGAGGATGGGGATACCTTCAATGGTGAGGCCTACTTTGCTGGGGTCACTGTCAAAGAGGCCAACCAGGCAAATTCCCCGGCTCCGAAACCCCTCATAGCGAGCGACTGCTTGTCCGAGGTGTCCACAGCCGATCAAAACCGTTGCCCATTCCTTATGGAGGCCAAGAATCGTCTCTATCTGGTTGAGGAGCCGCTCGACATCATAGCCGATCCCCTGCTTGCCAAACTCGCCAAAGTATGAGAGATCTTTGCGGATTTGCGCGGCGGTAACATTGATACGATCCCCAAGCTCCTGTGAGGAGACAAATTGGATTCCCTCTTCATACAGGTACCGTAAGCTCCGCGCATAGAGGGGAAGGCGACGTACCACAATGTCCGGGGGCACCGCTTCTAGCGAATAAGCCACACTCCCTACTGCTTTCCAGGTGTGCAAACGTACTCAATGTGGCACGCTTGTCCACGTTCAACATTCCTGCTTCTGCAGTGACCACTCGTTGGGCCATTGAATATTGAGAACCCCACGTAGGGGTATTTGTGCTTTCTGAACGCCAGTATACCACGTCTATGTGGTTGCGACAAGCGCAAAGGGAGGCAGAAAATGAGGTGGCGCGTGGGCGGTTGTCATCATACAAGAGATATGGTACTCTGAACGCAATGCGGTGGCCATTGCCAGAAGGGCACTCTCACCCACCATAACATCGCATCACAAAGGAGCGGGTACAGTCGTTTGTCTTCGCTCCATCGATGCGATCCTCACCCCCCTCTCATCCAAATCTGCTATCCATTCAACGTGGGGATACCAAGCCAATTGTAGAGGTGCTTTCTCGATGGAGCGGCGATATCTGTGGATACGCATGCGCCTTTGGTGCGCCAATGATTGTAGATCATATACACCGATTACACCGATCGTAGAAAGCAGGTTTCTATGCGACCAACTACCCCACTTTCCCGTGCTCACGCCATTCATACTGAGCATTTCGACCACCCGCTCCGCCCCGATGGCCAGACCATCCTCTTGATATGCGTCAACTACCGTGCCGATGACCTGACCCTCAAGCTGATGCACACCGCCTTGGGTATGCCCGCCACTGAACAGTTGCACGTCATTGCGGTTGATAATGGCGCGCACGGCGGCGAGTCGGCCCTCCCCGCGTACATCGCTCATCCGCGGGCACAGGTCGTCGTGCCGCCGCGCAATCTTGGCTATTTTGCGGGGGCAGCGTATGGGCTAGAGGTATTTTTGCGCACCCATCCGATGCCTGATTGGGTGATTGTCTCAAATGTGGATATCCGGTTTGCTACGAGCGACTTCTTCGCCACCTTGCGCTCCTACGAGGCGGGGCAGGATGTTGGCATACTCGCCCCCGCCATCCGCTCCGATTTCACCGGCAAAAACCAAAACCCATTCATCCGCCATCGTCCGTGGCGAGGTGTGGTGGGTGCTTATGAGTGGGTATGCAAAAACCGGCTGTTAGTCTCTTGCTACCGCCTCTTCTCGCTGACCAAAACCACTGTTCGGTCACTCTTTACGGCTGATGACGGCCATGTTTTGTGGGGAGACTCGCTGCAGCCCACGCCCGTCTATGCTCCCCACGGTTCGTGCATCATCTTCCACAAGAACTACTTTGCCCACGGCGGCCATCTCAACTACTCGGCGTTTTTGTTTGGCGAGGAGCTGTTTGTTGCCGAAATGGCCCGCCAGATGAACCTCCACGTGGTATATGAACCCCGCCTGCGCATTCACCATCAAGACCATGTATCAACTGGCCTGGTGCATTTGCGGTTCGAGAAACAAGCGCGTTCGTGACAACTCCCAATCCGAAAGAAGTGGGCTTCTCAAACAACTAAAACAGCGGTGTTGTCTACATCGATTTGCTATTCCAGGGGAGCGAGACGATAAATCGACTCCCCCGCCCCTCCTCGCTCTCCACCGACACCCTCCCGCCGTGCAGTTCGGTCAAGCGCGCAACCAACGCTAGACCCAACCCCGTCCCCAAGAGCGTCCCGCCAAAATAGCGCGTCGCCACGACCGTGATATCGCCCAAGCCGCTCCCCTGCAAGACCGCCAGCATCGGGCGGCCACCCGTCCCCGATGGTTCGCCATCGTCGCTCATCCCCGCCGTGACACTTGCACCGTACCCCGCCAAAAAGGCATAAACGTGGTGCGTTGCATCAGGAAATTCCTCGCGGATGCGCGCAATGAACGCTTTGGCATCATCAACCGTCGGCGTGTAGTCAGCGCTGCCAATGAACCGCGAATTGATAACTCGTATCTCCGTGCGGGCAAATGTCGCCGGTATGGGGTATCGCTCCGAGGTGGTCACTCATTATCCTTCTGTTTTTCTCGTCTCCAAGGTAGGCAACTGTAGCATATTGCCGTGGCTTTGGCAACTGGCAGCATGTTGCCGCATATGCTGGTATAATTCTACAGAGAGGAGAATGAAGGTATAGTTGAAGGGCATACATATGCGTTCTCTCAAAACAAAACGATTGCTTCAAAACCGCTACGTTATTGAGAAGGAATTGGGTCGGGGAGGCTTTGGAGCGGTGTATCAAGCCCAAGATATGCGTTTACGGAAGACCGTTGCGCTAAAAGAGATACATCACCACCACATCAATGATGCTGCACTTGTCCGTAAATTCAAAGAAGAAGCCTTTTTGATGGCACGTTTGAGCCATCCATCGCTCCCCAACATCAGCGACTACTTCGAGGAGAATAACTCCTTCTATCTCGTCATGGAGTTTGTCCCGGGTGGATCGCTAGACGAGTATCTGGCTCAGCAGCCAGAACGCCGCGTAGATGAAGACACGGCAGGCAACATCGTCATGCCTGTGCTAGATGCTCTAGAATATCTCCATACGCACAACCCGCCTATCATCCATCGCGATATCAAGCCCGGCAATATTCGGCTTACTCCCAACGGCAGAATCTGTCTGGTAGATTTTGGTCTTGCAAAAGCATACGATTCCAATCGACCGACAACTGTCATCGCCCTGACACCAGGCTTCGCCCCCTATGAGCAATATGCTGGTGACATGCGAACAGATCAGCGCTCAGATATCTACTCACTTGGGGCGACACTCTACTATATGTTGAGTGGGGGGGTCGTTCCGCAAGAAGCTCCCAGCCGATTGTATAGCGATACTCTACCGCCATTGTCAAAACATAATAAGTCTCTCTCTTTACCTATGCAGATGGTTATTTCAAAGATGTTGGCTGTGCGGCCCGACAATCGCTATCAGAATATCGCAGAATTGCGCCAAGCGCTCAGAGAGGTAGAAGGGCAAAAAAGAGTAGAGCAAGAACAACGAAAATATAGAGCGCAAAAGCGAACGCAAAAAAGGCGCAAAAAACAGCAAGAAGTCGAGCAGCATGTCGAACCTGTCCAGCCCAAAAAACAGTCGTGGGACAATACTCTCACAGAGATATTTAAGCCTGTTGTCTTCTTTTTTGCTCTGCTCGGATTTCTATACTTCCTTCTCGCAATACTTACTGGTGTCCTGATTGGAGGAATTATTGGCGCGGTGATTGGTGCGATTATTGGTGCGGCCATTCATCAAGAGATAGGCGCACAGATCGGCGCGGCAATTATTGGGGTTACTGGTGCAGTGATTGGCGGGAGAAGCTTCTTTCTCGCCGCAATGAAGTTTGGGTCGGATTAACCAAGAAATAATCAGTGTCCCCTACGAAGTACGGCATGACCATCCCCATTGCCTTCTCTGCAACCAAACCCTGCCCTCCAACGTCCCTATGGCAAGTAGAGTCCAACGTAGCCAGTTATCCATTGTTCTATACGTTATCCACCATCATATTCAAGCTATTCAAGTGGAAAGACAGTAGCTATGACGAAGAGCAGACATGATAAGAATGAGCAGGCGGGTGAGCTTGCGGGGCTTGGCGCGGGGATGATAACCGGAGCCGCCGCGGGCAGCGCTGTGATGCCTGTGATTGGCACATTCACCGGCGCATTGCTTGGAGGCATTTTGGGCGGCGAAGTGGGGAAAACGTTTGGCGGGGCGCTACTCGATGTGATTACCACCCCTATCGATGAGCCATTTTCGTGGGATAAACCACCGCAGGAGCCTCCAAAACCTTCCCCCCACACCCACACCGGCAGCGGAGAAGAGGTTATCTCTCAGCTAGAGCGGTTGAGCCAACTTCGTTCGCAAGGGGCAATTACAGAGGAGGAGTATCACGCCGCAAAGGCCCGTATTTTGAGGTAGGTGTGAGTTGTACATGTCATCTACTACTGATTTAGTGGTAGACTGGGGGGCACGAGGGAACACACGTGCCCCCGTTTTTTTATGCTTGTTTCGGGGCATCAAGAAGATCTTGTAAGGCCTCTGCCGAGGTCTCGTACTGGAATGTATATCCCATATCCACGGCCTTCTTGGGGACAACCCGCTGCCCCTTTGAGAGGATATCACTTACCTCGCCCAGCGCCACCCGCAGCATAAAGCCCGGCACCGGCAACCACGACGGCGACCCCATCACTTTGCCGAGCGTCTCTGAAAAGTCGCGGTTGGTTTGCGGTTCGGGGGCGGTGGCGTTGAGTGGGCCGCGTATCTGCTCATTCTCAAGCGCCAACATGATGATCCCCACCTCGTCCTCAACGTGAATCCACGAAAACCATTGGCTGCCGGGGAGAATCGGCCCACCAGAGAAAAAGCGGAATGGCAGGGTCATCTGCGCAAGCGCGCCTTCCTTCTTGTTCAGCACAATGCCCGTCCGTAGTAGCACCGTCCGAATATGTTCTTCCTCAGCCTTTGCGCCTTCCTGCTCCCACTCAATGCAGACGTGGGCAAGAAAGTCTGCACCCGGCGTGGCAGACTCATCAAGGATCGTATCATCGCGGGGGCCATACCACCCAATCGCAGAGCCACACACAAAGACCGACGGCTTACTATTCGCCGCCGCCATCGCATTGACCAGCCCGCGCGTGCCAACTACCCGACTCGACCGTATCTCTTCCTTGTAGCTTTCACTCCACCGTTTGCCAAAGATAGGCGCACCTGCGAGGTGGACAACGCCGTATACCCCATCAACTTCGGTTTTCCAGTCACCCTGCTCCGATGGCGTCCAGGCGACGTACTCCGCCATATCAGGGACAATCGTGCGGGCTTTGTCGGGGTCGCGGGAGAACACCACCACCTCATAGCCCGACTCCTTCAGCCGTGAGCACAATGCCTTGCCGACTAAGCCAGTTGCACCTGTCACAACCACTCGTTTTGTGTCTGTCATAGACCGTTGCACCTTCCAGTTAGAATGAGCAAGCATACCGGAGAAATATTATCATCCATCTGCTTGAAACCCCGTGTGCGAATAGAGCTATCTTTTGATAGTTCCTACTATAGTATGTTCACCGGCCATCGTCAATGACATGAGCACGATATCTCTCACATTCCTTCGTTTCCAAGAACATGGTTCATCGTGTATAATGAAGCCCCCAGGAGCAGGCATAAGCACCTTTCAGGCACAAATAATTCCCTTCGGAAGGCTATAAATACTGCAATCGTCTGAAAGCCGAACTTCGGAATATCACAGAAAGAACCCAAACATATGGACGAGATCGCCTTTTTAGAACAATGTATCCGCATCGATTCGCCGTCCTACCACGAAACCGCCATTGCCACCTTTCTGGTCGAGCAGATGCAAGGGCTTGGGTTTGAGGCATTTGTCGACGAGGCTGGGAATGCCGTGGGGATGGTCGGAAGCCATGGCCCACTGATTGCGCTGCTTGGCCACATCGACACCGTCCCCGGCAAAATCCCCGTGCGCATCGAAGATGGGCTACTCTATGGGCGCGGCTCTGTCGATGCCAAAGGCCCATTTGCAACATTTGTATGTGCCACGGCACGCGCTCATCAGCAAGGCACTCTCAACTGCCGAATTGTGCTAATTGGTGCGGTGGAGGAGGAAGTGGCAAGCTCCAAAGGCGCACATTTCGTGGTTGATAAATATGCTCCCGACTACTGTATCATCGGGGAGCCAAGTGAATGGGATCGCGTGACTTTGGGGTATAAAGGGCGATTGTTGGCGCACCTCCGCCGCGAACAGCCCGGCACCCACAGCGCCGGAGCCGAACGCGGTGCACCAGAGCACATCATCGACTTCTGGAATGCGGTGACATGCCACTGCAATGCGCTCAACCTGGAACAACCACGGCTCTTTGATCAACTCATCCCCTCGCTGCGGACGATCACGAGCGGCACACAAGATGGGCTGTACGACTGGGCAGAGGCGACGATAGGCTTTCGGCTGCCGGAAAGCGTGCATCCCAACGACCTAATGGCCACCTTGCAATCGCTGGTACCGGCAAACCAGGGTGATGGGCATATAGAGCTGATGTTTGAGGGAGCATGTCCAGCCTTCCGCAGCACTCGCACCACTCCTCTTGCGCGGGCATTTGTGCGCAGTATCCAGGGCGAGGGAGGCAAAGCGGCTTTCCTGCATAAAACCGGCACCTCTGATATGAATGTTGCCGGGCCTGCGTGGAAATGTCCGATTGTTGCCTATGGGCCGGGTGATTCGCAGCTTGACCACACGCCCAATGAACATGTTTCGATTGAGCACTACCAAAAGGCGATTGGTGTGCTGACTGCAGTGCTGACCTATCTCAGCGATCAACACTCGCAATAGTATCCTTCCTGGGGAAGCAATCTGGGCAATCGCATTCCCCTTGCACGATGTTTTGCCCTGCATGTTTTATGGGGAGACTCGCTGCAGCCCACGCCCGTCTATGCTCCCCACGGTTCGTGCATCATCTTCCACAAGAACTACTTTGCCCACGGCGGCCATCTCAACTACTCGGCGTTTTTGTTTGGCGAGGAGCTGTTTGTTGCCGAAATGGCCCGCCAGATGAACCTCCACGTGGTATATGAACCCCGCCTGCGCATTCACCATCAAGACCATGTATCAACTGGCCTGGTGCATTTGCGGTTCGAGAAACAAGCGCGTTCGTGACAACTCCCAATCCGAAAGAAGTGGGCTTCTCAAACAACTAAAACAGCGGTGTTGTCTACATCGATTTGCTATTCCAGGGGAGCGAGACGATAAATCGACTCCCCCGCCCCTCCTCGCTCTCCACCGACACCCTCCCGCCGTGCAGTTCGGTCAAGCGCGCAACCAACGCTAGACCCAACCCCGTCCCCAAGAGCGTCCCGCCAAAATAGCGCGTCGCCACGACCGTGATATCG
>CAZGLO010000061.1:0-1073 GCA_964526735.1 uncultured Chloroflexaceae bacterium
CGCAACCTGCTCTTCGCCTACTCTCACCACTGTCGACAGTGAGGGAGATGTCGGGGAGTTCACCTCCATCGCCCTGAACAGTAGCGGAAATCCCGTCATCAGTTATTACGATTACAACAATAAAGACCTAAAAGTGGCGGTGTGTAGTGATACAGATTGCACAAACACACCTACTCTCACCACTGTCGACAGTGAGGGAGATGTCGGGTGGAACACCTCCATCGCCCTAAACGGTGACAACCCCGTCATTAGTTATTATGATGCCACCTATGGAGGCCTGAAAGTGGCGGTGTGCGATAACGCAACCTGCTCTTCGCCTACTCTCACCACTGTGGATAAGGGTGAGGGAGATGTCGGGGAGTTCACCTCCATCGCCCTGACCAGTAGCGGAAATCCCGTCATCAGTTATTACGATGACACCAATGATGACCTGAAAGTGGCGGTGTGCAATGACGCAACCTGCTCTTCGCCTACCATCACCACCGTCGACAGTGAGGGAGATGTCGGGAGTTCCACCTCCATCGCCCTGACCAGTAGCGGAAATCCCGTCATCAGTTATTACGATTACACCAATGATGACCTAAAAGTGGCGGTGTGCAATGACGCAACCTGCTCTTCGCGTACCATCGCCACTGTCGACAGTGAGGGAGATGTCGGGAGTTCCACCTCCATCGCCCTAAACGGTGACAACCCCGTCATCAGTTATTTCGATGCCACCAATGGAGACCTGAAAGTGGCGATTGTTACACTCCCTTCTGCACCGACGGTGAATGGCACCACGCCAACCAACGATGCAAGGCCCGAATGGACGTGGGAAAGTGACGGGAGCGGGAATGGCACGTTCCGCTACCAACTTGATAGCGAGAGTGGGAGTTGGACCGAAACAACCGCGAAGAGCTACACACCCGATAGTGACCAAAGCGATGGCACCCACACCCTCTACGTGCAAGAGCGCGACGACGACAATTGGTCTACCAGTGGCAGCAAAGCCATCGTGGTTGACACGACCGCGCCGACAGTGGAGATGAGTCCACTGATCACCAACGACCCCACTCCGGCATTGAGCGGGATTA
>CAZGLO010000061.1:1173-22488 GCA_964526735.1 uncultured Chloroflexaceae bacterium
AGGCTCATACGACATCACAGTGGTGGCGACCGACGCGGCGGGCAATGAGACCACCAAAATAGAGAGCGGGGGCTTGACCATCGACACCACCCCGCCGACCGTGGAGATGAGTCCACTGATCACCAACGACCCCACTCCGGCATTGAGCGGGATTATAACTGATACAACTGCAGTGACGGTCAAGGTGACGGTGAATAGCAAGACCTACGATGCGACCGTAGCAGAGGATGGTAGCTGGACAGTCACCATTCCTGATGGCGACGCGCTGGGTGAAGGCTCATACGACATCACAGTGGTGGCGACCGACGCGGCGGGCAATGAGACCACCGCATCCTTGATTGATAGTGGGTTTCGTCCTAAACCGGATGGGTACAATTTCTCGAACTATCATATAGGATCTGTATTTGAATATAGCATCTTCGATCTTCGTTCGATGTTTGGAGATGACAATGTCTGCTTCATAACCGTAGGAGATTTTTGCACACCTAGGTTTAAAGCTCTTATGTGGATGAATGAGATGAATTCTAAGATGCTCACGGCCGGTCACTGTGTTGGCATGAGCGTAACAAGCCTCAGATTCTTTGACGGTACGGATGATACCTCTGAGTTTACAGACGCTGATGGGCAACCAGCAAATAACACCTATCTGATAGAGAAAGATAGAAGTGTTGATAAACACATTGCCTATCACCATGTACTCCAGAAACTCTCCCTGATACATGAAGAGAGAACGAAGATTGTCAATATGGGGCCTGAAGAATTCATCGAAGAGTTAGGGAACAACTTAGAGGCAGGTAATAATCCTGTGGTTAACATCTGGATGGATGAAACCAAGGGCCATGCGGTAGTCGCATATGCGTTGATTGAGGAACCTCCAGGATACTATACCATCAAGGTGTATGATAGTAGTCCTGAAGAGGTGGAGCAGAGGAGCCGCTCGATACAATTCTACCCAGAAAAAGATACCTTTGCTTATCACTATCAAGATTGGGAGGTTGTTGATGCTCCAAGGGGAAACAACTTGGAATTTGTCCCTCTCTCGATTTATAAGCAAGCGTTAAATAACGCGGCCGACGATTGCCCTTGGTGTAATTCTGGTAGTGGTGCGAGTTTGAGTGCAGTGTCGACGGGTGAAGTCTGGTATAGTGGAAACTATCATTTGCTTATCAGTGACAGTCAGGGCCAGCGAATTGGCTTTGTAGGCGATACATTTGTCAATGAGTACCCCGGAGCATCCATTACACGAATAGCTGGCGGTATGGCGGGGGTGGAGCCAGTCTATAGTCTGCCCTTAAATGAAGCTACGAATATTACCGTTGGCGATTCGCCGATAAACTATCCAGAAGATGTTTATTCTTCGGAGCAGCTGTCATCCACCATCACTCAGTTCGGACCAAATTATGCAGTGTCTGCAGGTAATGTAGTGCCCCAGGATCAGTTGACCATTGCTTCCGATGGAATGGGAATTGCATACACCGCTCATGGTAACAACAATCCTGATCTGAGTATAGCTCTGGATAGTGCTGATGAAGGGTATCATTTCCAGATTCAGGATGTCGATCTGGAGACTGGAAAAACGATCCAGATGAATGTTGATCCAGAGCAGGGAACGCTTTCGGTAGACAACAGCCAGGGGAACGATGGGAGCTATGACCTTGAAATACAGCATGTCGATGCAACTGGGGAATATACCTTCACAGAGGACACCATTGATGTAGCCGTAGGTGATACCCACCATGTGGATTATGGGACGTGGGATGGTGGTACATCCATAACAATTCGGATTGATGAAGACAGCGATGGTACTATAGAGGAAACAATCACTCTTGGACAGCAGGAGATCGCTTCCATCACATTGCAATCGTCAGCCAAACGTCTGCCTGCCGATGCACAAAGCACAACCGTTATCACAGCGACGGTATTGGATATCGACAATAACCCGCTCCCTGATACAACTGTCACCTTCTCAACCACACTGGGAACAATTACCCCAGCTAGTGCAACTACCAATGAACAGGGGATTGCTACCGCAACTCTCACTGCCGATGAGAATCCTGGTACAGCAACGGTATTTGCCACAATTGGTAAGGTACAAGCCACTCTTGATGTCGCGTTTGAGGCTGAAGAACCGCAGCAGCAGGTCGCATCCATCGCACTGCAATCGTCATCCAAACAGCTTCCTGCCGATGGACAGAGCACGACCATTATCACGGCGACGGTGCTGGATCTTGATAATAGTTCGGTTCCCAATGCAACTGTCACCTTTTCAACTACCTTGGGAACGATAACCCCGGCCACTGTACCCACTGATCAACAAGGGATCGCTTCCGCAAACCTCACTGCTGCTATGACTTCTGGCACTGCAACCATATTTTCCTCAGTTGGGAAAGTGCAAGCCACGCTTGATATTGTGTTTGAAGACGAAGAATTACAAAAGGGAACTTTGTCAATCTTCCTGCCAATTGTACAGCGGTAGCGATTATACCGCGGCAAGTGGCACGGTGACAACCTTTATTAGCCCCCACTGATATTAGCCCCCACTGATTGGTTCTACAGCCGGTGAGTGGGGGATTTTTCCCCACTGAAGAACAGCTCCCAATTCTTACCATTCATCAAGCGATAGAAGGAAAATAGAGGCAAAAGCGTCAGAGGGAGAGGATGGACTTATTTAGGAAGTCTGTCCTCTGCTTTTTTTATGGATAAGGTCTAAAACGCGCACCCATGCAGCCGCTGATATTCCTTCTCATTCTATGATACAATAGATGCTATGTCACACATCATTGCTTTTGGAAACCCAGTATACGATGATATCACCACCCCCTCCTCTACCACGGGGGAGCGGGTATTGTCGGGGTGCGCCACCAACGGGTGCATTGCGCTGACGGCGCTTGGGCACGACACTTCGTTGGTTGGCCGTATTGGTAATGATTATTATGAGCGATTTGTGGCCGATATGCGGCGTCAGGGGATAACCCCTATTGTGGAGCGCGCCGATGAGACGGCTGGTTTCCGCCTGATCTACGACGAGCGGGGAGATCGGTCACTCGACGTGCTTGGCCAGGCGGGGGCGATTGCGGTTGATCATGTTCCCGACTCCTGCGCGCAGGCCGACGCCATTATCATTGGCCCAATCTTGCAGGAAGTCTCATACTCACTGATAGAGCGCATACAAGCGATGAGTTCCGCGCCGTTGTTCCTCGATCCGCAGGGGCTGTTGCGCACCCTCGACGCAGCCCAACGCATTGACCACTATGCCAACCCAGAGATGGCAACGATTGCCCCGCGGTGCATGGTCATCAAGGCAAACGAGCTAGAGACAACAGTCTTGACTGGCGTCAACCCGTGTGAAGAGCCATCGCGTGCGGCCCGTCACCTCCACAACCTGGGATGTCGCATCGCCGTCGTCACATTGGCTGATCAAGGCTCGCTCATCGACAATGGCACGGCGCAATACCACATCCCTGCCTACAAAACCGATGTCTGCGACCCGACCGGCGCAGGCGATACCTATATGGCTGGATTTCTCCACGCGTTTTTGCGTGATCCCGATGACCTTATCACGGCTGGCTGCACCGGCGCAGCAACTTCATCAATCTGGATAGAGCATACAGGCCCTGAGGCCCCCATTCGCCGTGACGAAGTTGCCCGGCGGACGGAATATCTGCTGCGTCATTGCACCCGGCTCTCCTGAATAGCAGGAGGGAGACTATTTCTCGCTCTTACTGGTTGGCAGCAAAGGCCAGCACCATTGCATTGGAAACACTCAACGTGGTGGGAATGCTCAAGAACCACAAGCTGGCGCGGACGATTGCCGATGCAGCGTTCGGTGAGATAGCCTGGCAGATCAAGGTCTGGACGTGTCCTATGAACACGTAGAAAGTAGCAGATGTGTCTTATGATGCCGATTTTAGCCCGCTTTCGACAAGGATACGAAGAAGTGACCCTCCCGTTGGGACGGGCCTGCGCACGGGCAGGTATCACCCCCAATATGCTCACATATGCTAGCGTGGTGTGTAGTATGGGGGCTGGCTATGCCATCGCCTCCCAATTCTACCTCCTTGGTATCGCCATCATCTTGTTGGTGGGCCTTACCGACATGCTCGATGGAGCGACCGCCCGTGCCACTGCCTCCTCCACCTCCTACGGCACCGTCCTCGACCACGTGTCCGACCGCTATGCAGAGTTCTTTCTCTTTATCGGCGTGCTCTACTCGGGAGCTGTGCAGCCCATATGGGTCGTTTTTGCACTCTTTGGGATGATTATGGCCAGCTATGTGCGGGCGCGGGCCGAGTCGACTGGCAAGGTGGAATCGTGTAATGTAGGCTTTGCCGGGCGGCAGGAAAAATTGGTCTTGTTGGTGGTGGGGCTGTTTATTCAAGCATTTGCTCCCACCTCCATTTGGCTTGAGTTGGCAGTTATTATGATTGGCCTCCTCTCGCATATCACGGCCATTCAACGATTGGCCTATGCACGCCGTATCCTGCTCGATCCCAACTCTCGCCGCGAGTGGCATAACCCGTCGGAGCCTGTGTAGGACGCCACTGGTACTATGTAGTGTCTCTTACGGGTATTCATGCGGCAGTTACTGACCCTACAGTGTGATTTTGACCACTTTGTAGGGAAACCCTTTAGCTAGAAAGTAGGTCGTTTATGGCACAGGCAGAAGCATTGCTCAATGAAGAGGGCTTTTCCGCCGTTCCCCGCCGTGGGGAAGAAGAACCTACTGAACCCAATCACGCCAATTTGACCGATAATCAGGCCAATCAGGCCAATCAGGCCAATCAGGCTGAGCAGACCAACCACACTAAGCAAGCCGATGAGACTGAACCTCCGCGGCGAGGCCCTATCATCACCCCGCCGCCGCCGATGGATAGAGACCCCATTATCACCCCACCACCGTTGATGGTTGAAGAGGCAGGGGAATTGGCGGAGCCGCCAGCGGTGCAGGAGGAAGAGCAGGAAGAGCAGGCGGTGGTCTCTGATGAGGAACCTCCCAATGTCCAGGAGACCGTCTACCAGGAGTATCAGGTGACGGAGGCGCGGGTTGACCTCTATGAGAGCCATTCGTTGATAGTCGTGGCCGCTTTGATACAGTCGCTGGATGAGGGGTTTGAGCATATGAGCATCGAATGCCACCCCGACACGCCCTCCGACTCTGCCACCACCAAGGCGGAAGAGCTGTCTGATGAGCATACGTGGCTCTTCGACGAATACTCAAATCAGTGCTTTGTGATTACCTATTGTATGAACCCCTCTGGACGCGATCAGTTGCGGGTACGGTGGTTCGATGCGCTTGCCGAACAGGCTCACAGCGATGACGCGCTCCCCGACCTCACCCGCCGCCTCGCCCGCATGATGGGTGGCGGAGTTAACCTGCATCTGCTAGACTGTACCATCCGCACGGCACGACCAGCAGGCGGATATTATGATGAATATAACGAGTTTGAATGCTACGAAAGGGAATTATGCAACTAACAACTGCCGAAGTGGAACATGTCGCCCGTTTGGCACGGATGCGGCTCTCCGACGACGAAATAGAGCATATGCGCGCCCAACTCTCCGACATCCTTGGCCATATCCAGACGCTGCAAGAGGTCGATGTGGAAGGCGTCCTCCCCACCGCGCAGGTCACCGGCCTCTCCACCGTGTGGCGCGATGATGAGGTGCACCCGCCACTCCCCCCAGAACAGGCCCTCGCCAATGCTCCAGACCAGAACGAAGGGATGTTCCGCGTGCGGGCGATCTTTGAGGAGCGCTGAAGGGGTAGAGATTAGCTACTCTTACAAGATGCTTTGGTTGCAGAATTATAGCTACCTAATAGTTCTTTGTAAGCGCTACCGTAATCAATATAATAGGTGTTCTGATATTCGTAGAGGTAGTGCTTACTATGCTATCTTGGCTTGTGTCTAAATCATCGTGCAATCTTGTTAGAAAAGGAAAATGAAGACTAGCCTTGACTGCACAATGTCCTCAAGAGAATGAAGTTGCTTCTGCGGTGCGTTTGTGCTACCATGAAGGTCTATGTAGCATGGGACGTTTCTCCTCTATGTAGGCAGGCTCCACTCGAGGCTTCTCGGAACACGAACAACCTGCCAATACGATGTTAAGATCGGAGCCCACGTTGCCTGGGCCAGAGATTCACCTCACAACATATGACCATGAAGCTGAACTCCTCCAGGGTCTCTGGCGGGGCGAGCAAGATGCGTGTACCTGTTTGGTCAAGCGGTTTGCGCCCATGGTCTATGCACAAGCGATGCGGTTGTTGGCCGACCCAGATGAGGCTGAGGGCATATTGCAACTCACCTTCCTCAAGGCCTGCCAAAAAGTCAATACATTTGATGGGCGCAGTGGGCTTGGGACATGGCTCTACCGCATTGTGACCAACGAAGCATTGATGAAGCTCCGCCGCAAGCAGATTGTGACTACCCCCATTGATGAAGTAGGCGATTCCATACAGATAAGCGATCTCCCCCAAAACCGCACGGAGTGGCATGTCGATCCATCACAGGTGGTGCTCGACAAAGAACTCCGCGCCCAACTTGAAATCGCGTTGGCTGCAGTTCCCGAGTCGTTGCGCATTGTCTTTGTGCTGAGGGAAATGCATGGGTTAAGCACGGCAGAAACTGCCAGTGCCTTAGGGATTAACGAGAGTACGGTGAAAGTCCGTCTCCACCGCGCCCGGCTACGATTACGTGAACTGTTAGCAGGCTACCTGGTTCACCGCGAGGGCACGAACAAGGGAGATTGGTAGACTTTTCCCACCTGCCGGAGCCCGAATCTAGCATGAGTACCTCGCCGAGGATGCGGGTCGCTTCTTCTGCCGTCTGCGCAAAGGTAATCTATCTTCATTGTATCACTGATTCTCCATTCTCCTCCCCTCTCCGCCCGTTGTCAAGCGGCCTTATGGCGATAGACCAACGCAACCCAATCACCCTGCTGCCGTCGTTCGCATTGATGCAACCCTGCCGCCGCCAATGCGGTGGCGACCTCTTCCTCACGGTCAATGATGATGCCGCTAGTGATGAGCATCCCATTTGCAGCCAATGTCCGCGCCAAATGCGGGGCAAGGGCGATGATGATATTGGCAATGATATTGGCAACGATGACGCCGTATGTTTGCTGATGATCGTCGCCAATACTGCCATATTGTGCATCAATGACGGCTATCTGGCCATTCCGCTCAACGTTTTCGCGGGTGACCTCCACGGCAATCTGGTCATTATCAAGCGCCAACACTCGCTTCGCTCCCAACTTCGCCGCGGCAATGCTCAAGATACCGCTCCCGCAGCCAAGGTCGAGGAGCATGTCAGGCGGTGTATCGCCAAGACGCTCCTCAAGCAGCTGTAGGCAGAGTTGCGTGGTGGGGTGCAAACCCGTCCCGAAGGCCATTCCTGGGTCGAGGTGCAAGACGATGTCGTCAGGGTGAGGTTCAAACTCCAGCCACGACGGCACAATTACCGTATGGGTGCCAATGCGCTGGATGTGGTAGTGTTGCTTCCACGTGTTTGCCCAATCTTCTTCCTCCAACGACCGCACATTCAAGGGGCCAATCGGCCTCATCTGCCCAAGATGCCACAACGATTGCTCAATCTGTTGGCGCACCTCTTCCGCCTGGTCGTCCATCGGAATGTAGGTTCGCAGTATCACGGGCTGAGAAGAATCAATTGTGTAGGAGGGCGGGGGAGGAACCATCTCCCCCCCCGCAGGCAAAATCCAGCCGTCGCTCTCTATGGTTGGCTGCCACACTGGCTCGGTCACCACGCCACCCTGATAACCATACCGCGCTAAAAGCTCTGCGACCGACTCCACCGCCTCCTGATCCACAGACACACTCAGTTCAAGCCAAGACATGTTTGCTCCTGCCTACCAATGCCATCTCACCCCTTGAGGGGCATCTTCAATCGTCACGCCCAACGAGGTCAAGCGCTCCCGAATCTTGTCCGCAAGCTCAAATTGCTTAGCCTTGCGCAGGTCAGTGCGCACTTCTAGCAGCAGATCGACGAAAGGAGAAGCCTCTTGGCGTTCAGCCTTTGGCTCTTTCAAGCGCAACCCCAACACATTCCCAAGCTCACGCAGCGTGTCTTGAGCTTCGATGAAGGGCGCGCCACCCACTCCCGCATCGCGGGCCACGTTGATGGCACGTACCAACTCGAACAGCACGGCCAATGCCCCGCTCGTATTAAAGTCGTTGTCCATCGCTTCGGTGAACCGCTCGCGGGCCGTGCTGTGGATTTCCATCAGGTCAAGCACTTCTTCGCCGAAGGTCTTTTGCCCAACTGGCGGCACCAATGCCCCCCGCAACCGCTCTAGCCGCCGTGCGCTCCCCGCTGCAATATCGGCGTTGTAGGTCAACGGGCTGCGGTAGTTGCTGTTGAGAACGATGAGGCGGAAGACATCCGCGTCATACTGCTCCAGGAAGTCCTTGATCGTCACCAGATTGCCCAACGACTTCGACATCTTCTCAACCTGCCCCGTCTGCGTGTTGACGAGTTGCAGCATCCCGTTGTGGATCCAGTAGGTGGCGAAGGTGCAATTCGTGAGCGCTTCGGTTTGGGCGATTTCGTTTTCGTGGTGGGGGAAAATGAGGTCATTACCGCCCCCGTGGATATCAATACGCTCGCCCAAATGCTTCATGTTCATCGCGCTGCACTCGATATGCCACCCGGGTCGGCCTTCTCCCCACGGGCTGGGCCACGATGGCTCACCAGGCTTGACTGCCTTCCACAGCGCAAAGTCGTTGGGGGCTTCCTTATGCTCATCTACATCAACCCGCGTCCCGCTTTGCATATCATCCAGGCTACGGCCCGATAGCTTGCCATACTCCTTAAAATGCTTGACCCGAAAGTAGACATTGCCCTCGTCAGTGGGGTAGGCATAGTCTTTGTCGACAAGCCGCTGAATGAAGTGGACGATGTCTTGAATCGTCTCTGTGGCGCGGGGGAAAGCCGTCGCAGGCAACACATTGAGCTGATCGAGCTGAAAGAGGAACTCGTTGATGTAGTGTTGCGCCATTGCAATCGGCTCTTGGCCTGTTTCCTGCGCCCGCTCAATGATTTTGTCGTCGATGTCGGTAAAATTGACGACATGAATGACCTTGTAGCCACGCCATTGAAAGTAGCGCCGGATGATATCAAACACAATAGCAGACATCGCGTGGCCAATGTGGGCGTCGTCATAGACCGTCACGCCGCACACGTACATCCGTACGACCCCGTGCTCTATCGTCTCAAATGGATCCACCTTGCGGGTGAGGGTGTTGTATAGTTGAATGGCCATGATTTAAATACCAGCTCCTTGGTTAAACTCTTCTTCGGGGCATTGAGGCTTCCCAAAGCCATTGCCATCGAGGATACGCCATAAGCTTTTCGAGAGGATGATGTGCTCTTCGTAGACGTTATCTACGACGATATCGCCCTCGCCCCGAACATCTTGAACGTGGGGGACGTGAGGGTGGCCGTGCGTATGGTCGTGCACATCGTGTGTATGTTCAACAGTAGTCGTTTCCAGCTCAACCACGCGATTTTCCAGCTCAACCACCTTATCGTGCAGACTGCGAAGCATCGCGCCTTCCGGGTCGGGCAAAAACTCCACCCGCCGCGACTTGCCGGTATAAGGGTCACGTGTGGCGACCACCCGCGCCGGTACGCCGACGGCAGTAGAGTGGGGGGGAACGTCTTTCACCACCACCGCGCCGCCACCCACGCGCGCTCCGGCTCCTATCTTGATCGCCCCCAAGACCGATGCCCCCACGCCAATAACGGCTGAGTCTTCAATCGTGGGGTGACGTTTGCCGGTTTCCTTGCCGGTGCCACCTAAGGTCACTCCTTGGTAGAGGGTAACATTGTTGCCTATCTCGGTCGTCTCTCCAACTACCACACCCATCCCGTGGTCGATAAAAAATCCGCAGCCAATGCGGGCACCTGGGTGAATCTCGATGCCAGTGAGAAGGCGGGTAATCTGTGAGAGCAGCCGCGGCACAAATGGTACCTTCTTGTTCCACAAGGCGTGCGACAAGCGATGCATCAGGATAGCATGAAGCCCAGGGTAGAGCAACACCTCCGCAAGGTTGCGGGCGGCGGGGTCGTTTATAAATGCGGCCTGAATATCGTTCCGAATGGTCTGCAAAAGAGTAAAACGTGGCATATGTGAGACCTCCCTTTTCTGATGAATGAGGTTACTAGCTGGTAGGTATGCGTTCTGACATGAGGACACACGGCAACGGGGCACTGCCGAAGGAGCGACAGCACCCCTAGCGACAGGTACATGAGAGAGGCAGCTCACACAGGTGAGGGCGGGAGGTGAGAGGGTGAGGAACAACAAAAAAGGCGCTCCGACTCCGTCGGATGCACCATTGCACAAGCCACCGCGCCACATAGACGGGTGGCAAATATATCAGGTTATTCGGCTGATGCAGCAGCGCTTGAGGACGTGGTAGAGGCAGCAGGCGTGCTCGTGCTTGTGGCATTACTACCAGTGCTGTCTGGCGTGGCCGTGTCGCTAGAAGCGGTACTGCTGTTTGAAGACGTTGTTTCGCTCGCACTACTTGAAGAACCGGAAGATTTCTCATCACTCTGTTTCGAACGACTGTCGTTAATATACCACCCAGAACCCTTGAACACAATCCCGGCGGGCTGAAATACCCGGCGAACCGTCTCTGCGTGCGTACAGTAGGGACAGTCGGTTATTGGGTCGTCTTTGAAGCTCTGGAACTGCTCAAACTGAACTCCACAAGACTCACATTTGTACACGTAGGTTGGCATTTCGGTGTTCTCGCTTTGTTTTTCAAAACCAATAATTCTTACGTACCGCGATCAATTATAAAACAGAGTGACAGATTAGGCAACAAGAATGCATTATATCTGTGTTAGATTTTGAGCGATCTTCTCTTCCCCCGCCCCCGCCCTCTACGGAATGTGCTATGATTATCTTGATGAGAGTATATAGCCACCATTCAACGCAACCCCCTTCTCGCCTCTGGCCGCGCTGGCCCCACATAGCGCTTCTTATGACTGTGGCGCGGGCAATGGCATGTGTTGCCTTGCTGACCGCGTGCAGCATGGCGACTCCTCCTATCCAAGACCCCAACGCCCCGCCCCTCACCCTGCCGCCAGATCAGTTGGTGGTACACTTCATTGATGATCTCAACCAGGCGCTCAACGACCCCAACATTACCGACTATGAGACACAGCAAACATGGGGGACGCGCTTGGGCAACTACTTTGCCGCGACGGAACGGGTGGCACAACGACGCTCATTTACCATGATGCTCAACACCTTCGCCAATGGAGTGCGCAATTTTGATGACAGCAATGAGATTGCGGTCGAAATTCTCTATACCAATGTTGATTTGGTCTCCATCAAGGGTGAGAGGGCAGAAGTACAGATTGATGAGGGGGTGTTGCAGTATAAACGGGTGCGCACCACTACCGATGGTAAGCACGTCATAGAACGATTCCAAGAGTTTCCGCTGATGGAATCAATCGGCTACCCCAATGCGACCATCCCGCTTATCCGAATCAATGGGCAGTGGTTTCTCGCCGAACGTTAAGCATTACTACGCATGATAACGCTGGTTGAGAAGCCCACTGCCCCGAGCTAAGAGGATAAATATGTTTATTTGCCTACTCGTATTATATCAGCGATTCGTATAAGTCAAGTGTCTTCTTGGCAATCGCTGTCCAACTGAAATGATCTTCGGCGCGCTTCCGCCCATTGCGGCCATACCGTTCACTCTTTTCCGGGTCAAGCACCACCTCATTGATCGCTTTGGCGAGGTCAAGAGCAAATTGATGCGGATCAACCGGCTCAAACGTGCCTTCCTTGATCTCTAGTGGCACCAATTCCCCCGTTTCCCCCGGCACCACCACTTCGGGAATACCGCCAATTGCCGATGCAACAACCGCCGTCTCGCAGGCCATCGCCTCCAGGTTGATGATGCCGAATGGCTCATAGACCGACGGGCAGCAGAAAACGGTCGCGTGGGAGTAAATCTGGATGACATCTTCCCGCGGGAGCATCTTGTCAATCCAAATAATCCCTTCACGTGTCTCGCTTGCCTTGCGTACGCCATCCGTCATCTCTTGGCGTATCTGTTCGGTGTCGGGCGCACCAGCACACAGCACCACTTGAACACTTGGGTCGATATGCGGGATAGCCTCAACCAGGTGGATAATGCCCTTCTGCCGCGTCACGCGCCCCACAAAGAGGATGAATGGCCGGTTGGGGTCGATGCCATACTTCAGCAGGACATCGTTGGTCGTCGCTTTACGATATTGGTCAAGGTCGATGCCGTTGTGGATGATGTGTACCTTGTCAGGATCGACCGAGAAGTGCCGCAGAACATCATTGCGCGTCTCTTGCGATACGGCAATCACCGCGTTGGCATTCTCAATCGCGTTGCGCTCCATCCAACTGCTCAGGTGGTAGCCCGCACCAAGCTGCTCTTCCTTCCACGGGCGCAGCGGCTCAAGCGAGTGCGTGGTCAGGACATAGGGGACTTGCCAGAGCGTGCTGGCGATAAAGGCCGCCATGTCGGTATACCACGTGTGGCAGTGGACAATGTCGGCGTCAATCGTATCTTTTGCCATCGCCAAGCTGCGGGAGAAGGCTCCCAGCGCGCCGGTGAAGCGCGAATCGGTGTTGTGCTTCAGCTCTTCCCACGGCCGATAGCCCCGCACCCGCAGGTTGCCCTCTTCGACGTTCTGATCGCCAAAGCAGCGCACTTCAACCGGCACAAATTGAGCAAGTGCCTGGCTGAGATATTCGACATGGACGCCCGCCCCGCCATAGACGTTTGGGGGGTATTCGTTGGTAAACAACGTAACTTTCATGCAGATCCTTTCTCATACGGGTGATTTCTTGCCCGTTTGCTATTGCTCCATTTGCGGTTGTGGAGAGCAATGTTGTCACCAGCATCTATTGTACTATCGCACTATTGCACTATCGCGACAAATCGCTCCCCAAGCGCCCAAGCAGGATATTGCCCTCACCCCGTCGGCTCGCAGCGTCATGCTTTTCGTTCTCTTGGCCATCGTGCTGCACATCGCGTGCCGGGTGATACTCAAAGCGACTGCGCTCAAACCACTGAACCGTCAGTGCTTGGCCCTCAACCGTCTCCTGCATTGGCTCACTGATTGGCGCGCCAAAGAGGGCTAGACTTTCGGCAAAGCTCTTGCCTTCCTGGCCATCAAACTCCAACCCGTGCGCCTCCCAATGCGCCCGGAACCCATCGCAGAGGCTATGGCCTGTCTGCGCAAAATAGAGACAGCCTTCGGGGGCACCGGCAACTTTGGGGAAGTCGTGCCAATTGCGGCCTTGTGCCTCAAGCGCCTTGACGCCAAGCGGGGCAAGTAACACATCGTAGGGCGGGTTGTTTTCGGGGTGATACTCAAATTTGGCCCGCTCGAAGGTCTGTGTCGTTGGAGCATCGTCAGTAGGGTGGCTTTGCGGCGAGATGGGTAGCCCAAACACGGCCAATCCACCGTGGTGTTGCCAGAAGTCAAAGAACCGTCCTTCAATCTTCTGCCCTGTGCCCTCGAAGACGATAGAATTGCGCTCTTGCACGGGGACGTTGCGCGGGAGTGGTTTGGCGTGCGGGCCTTCGGCAGAGAATGAAATCGCCCGATGCCCCCAACTGTCGGTCGCCTCCACGCGGACGTGATAACTGCCCGGCTCTTTGTAGGTGTGTACCACCTGCGCTTGGTTGGTCTCCACCACAGGCGTGCCATCGCCAAAGTCCCACCGATAGCGCACAAAACTGGCGGGCGTGTTGGTCGATGCTTCCGCGGTGATACTGACCACCTCGCTTGGCTGTGTCACATTGACTGGCGAATTGACCGTCACAGTCGGGTAGTCAACATGCCAGTAGAGCAATGACTGGAGCAACTCTTTCATCGTCGTGGCTCCGGTATCGCTCCGCACGCCCTCAAGGCCGAACGTCAGGAAGGTGGTGCGATAGTGGAAGGCAGGCAGCGGTTGCTCAAGCGTCGGCGATGATGAGCGGTTCATGCCCACAATCCCCGCTGCGTGGTTCACCCGACTCGCCGCCTTGAGAATGGGCGTGGTGTAGCGGTCGGGGCTGCGTGGGTCATCGTCCATCAAGGTGATCTCATCAATGGATTTTTGATTGCTGGCGCTTGTCGCATCACCCGGCTCAAGCCCTTCTTCCGTTGGGAAGCTCAGATCAAGGGTGATGTTGGCGAGCCACGATTGCGTCGGCGTGCCCACGACATTGCGGTCAATGCCCCATGTCTCATTGAAGACATCATCCTGCACATAGCGCGCACCAAGGTAGTAGTGATAGAGGTCGGAGCGCCCGTAGTGCGGGTCGGAGGGGATAGCAGTGATATCCGAAGCATCCGAGAGGTCTTGGCCCGTGGCAATCAAGTTGCCGCCGCTCTGCAAATAGGCGATGAGCAGGTTTTGGTCAATCTCTGTGAGCGGGACAGGTTGCGCTACACGCCCATCATCCGGCACAAAATTATCGCCCGTAAACCACAGGATAATCTTAAACTGCTGCAGTACGCCGATATCAGGCAATGTCTGCTGATTGCCAAACCGCGCATCGACATCGAGGTAGGTATAGGTCACCCCAAGCGCTTCAAGCGCATTGATGTAGTAGTCGGCATAATCGTGCATTTCGATGCCAAGCCCGTCAAGGCTACTACTACCATCGTTGTCAATGAGCAAAACTTGAGCGGCTTGCTCTGTCGGCAGGGCGCGAACCCATAGCGGCAAATGGAGCGGTTGCGGGCCGCCGTTGAGGTAGACAAGCCCCTCGTAGTCATCAGGCGGGGCGTCGGCGGGCAACTCAACCGTCACATCAAACCGCACTTCTGCGTTTGGCTCGACCGTAAACTGGTATGGAGCCACGTGGATCTGAAATTCAACCGGCCCATCAGTCGGATTGGCGCTTAATTCTAACGTTTGCGGGACATTGGTAATATTGCGTGCACCAACGGTCGTCCGCAGCAAAGTGGCCTCACCTGGTGTCCGGCTTACCGGCCCAAACGACAACGCTGGCCGGTCAAAGATGATACCTGGGTTGTCGGCGCGGGCAAGGTCTACCCGCCCCGCCCCGCGCGCCAGAACACTCGCATATCGCGTGCGAGCGGCGTCAAGCCATACTTCTGCGTTGGCGGTCGACATCAGGGCAGATTTGATCTCGAGGGGCGACCATTCAGGGTGTGCCTGCCTGAGAAGCGCAACACTCCCTGCCACCTGTGGTGCGGCCATACTTGTCCCCGATACCAGGCCGAAACCAAGATGTTGATCGACACCGCCGGCGTTCGCAAAGCCCGCTGACAAGATATTGACGCCCGGCGCGACGACATCTGGCTTGAGGCTGTTCTGGAATGTTGGCCCGCGTGAGCTGAAGAGTGCAATCACGTCGCTGGGGAAATCCATCATCCGTGCGGTGGGGTCTATCTGCACTTGGGCAGCGTTGGGGTGCTGGTAATACCAGTCGATCATCCCCGTCCCCATTGAATGCTGCACGAAGACCGCTGGCGTCACGATATCATCAACGAAATCCGCACCATCCATATTGATGATGGTCTCGCCACCTTCTTCCGTGTTGTAGACAATAGTCCCAATTGCGCCCGCCTCCTGCGCATAGTAGGCTTTGGTGCTGAAGTAGCAGTTGCCGCGCTCCACCAACGCAATCTTCCCCAACAGCGAATTGACGGGGAGCGGGTCGCATGCCAATGAGGAGTCTGACACCTCTGTGACGGGGACATAGGGCGCAGGCCCAAAGATTTCGCTGCTGATAGAGGGGCCAAAGTTTGCGCCGCCGTACGGCTTATCTTGCAGCTCTGGAGGAACATTGCCCGGGCCAGTCACATCAACAAAACCGGCGGCAATCGTCTGATCGGTGGTGGTTGCGCCGACCATCAAGAGCTTTTCGGTGAAGTCGCCAGAATCGGCTGTGCTCTTATAGGGGCCGCTGTTGCCCGCAGAGAAGACCACCGACACACCTGCCTCAGCCGCGCCATTCGCTGCCATCGCGATGGGGTCAAAGCGTGGGTCGATGTTATCCCGTCCGCCCCAGCTATTGTTGATAACATCCGCGCCATCCGCCACCGCATCCTCAATCGCAGCGATGAGTTCGGTCTCAAACGCGGTGCCGGAGAAAATAGAGTCATTCTTGTAGAAGGCTTTGTAGTTCATCAGGTAGGCATGGGGCGCGACACCCGACACATTCACCGTCACGCCGTGCGCGTTCGCGGTTGTATCGGCAACCCCCGCCGCAATGCCTGCAACGTGGCTCCCGTGGCTCGAATCGCCCGGCCCTGGCTGCGGAGTTCCACTGCTGGCGACAGGGGGCAAGTCGGGGCGGAAATAGGCCCGTGCGGCGATCACCTTGGGCGTGGTGTGCTCCACATTTCCCTTGGGATAGCCGGGGGGGTAGGTGTAGCCGCTGGGGGTAAAGAACGGGTTATCTATCTTAATACCAGAGTCAATGATGGCAATTTTGATACCCGCTCCGGCATTGCCCTTTCCGCCAATCGATGGACGGTTCCAGAGCACATCCGCGCCAATCATCGGCACGCTCGCATACATATCGAGTTCGCGTCCCCGCTCTGGGTAGACTCCTACCACGCCATCAAGCTTACCAATCTCCTTCACGGCGGAGAGATCGCTGCCGGGGATGGCAACTGACATGCCATTGAAGACTATCTGGTAGCTATCGTGCATCTCTGCGGCTGGAAACAGCCGTTGAATGTGGTTGAAGACGAGTGCTTGGCGTTGCTTGAGCGTGTTGCGATAGTGTTCTGCGGCGGGGGTGGTGGTATCAAGTGTATTTTGGCCCATACCCACACCGGCAGTCTGATCAGCCATCGTTGAGGAACCAATTGAAGCGTGAGGAGCGTTGACCAGGGGAGGTTCTTCAAGGTGTACAATCCACCGGGGGGTCAATGAAGAAAGTTCTTCTGCACGGACAGAGGCGGTGGGTGATGGACGTATCAATGCTGACAAAGCCAGCGCCAGCAAGAGGAATATACTCAAACCACGTGGCAGACGTGTGTTCATACTCAGACTCCTTTGGGCACACGGTTTCTCCGCAGTTCCGCTCTTCGTGAACGAATTTCTACGGTTTCCATTGTACCATAGCGGGCGGTATAGGTGGCGTGTGCATTGCAATATGCCCTGCACACGCTCTTCCTACTCGGTTGGTTCAGCACCAGATGATGGGCTTGCCGCCTCGCCCCGCACCTCTTCCAATGCATCGTGTGCCTGCTGCCGCAAAAACGGGTTCTTGCTCATGCTCAACACCATCTCAAAGTCGGCGATAGCATGAGCCGGTTCTTGCGCCTCTTGATAGGCCAAGCCGCGGATGTAGTAGGTCTCGGCAACGCCCGGGTTGAGCGTAACCGCACGGGTATAGTTCGCTATCGCATAGGACATATCGCCCTTCTTCGCATAGACCAGCCCGCGGTTGTAGTAGATAGTCGACTCGTTGGGGTCAAGCGAACTCGCCGCGTCGTAGTCTTCAAGCGCGCGCTCGTGTTCGTTGTTGAGGAAGTAGGTGGTGCCGCGGTCGATAAAGTAGCCTGCATTGTTGGGGTCGAGGTGGATGGCGTGGTTAAAATCGGCGATGGCTTGCTCAAACGCCCCTTTCTTCGCATAGGCAAGGCCACGGTGGCTATACACATCTGCCCGGTGCGGGTTGACGTGCATCACGTGGTCGAAGTCGGCAATCGCGCGGTCAAATTCACCCTTCTTGGTATAGGCCAATCCACGGTTGACATAGGCGTCAATGCGGTCGGGGGTAAGGGTGATAGCACGGGTGTAATCGGTAATGGCCTGGTCAAGATCGCCCTTTTGCGCATAGGCCAACCCTCGATTGTTGTATGCGTTCGCAAATGTTGGTTGTATGTTCATAGCGGTAGTATAATCAGCTATTGCGCGGTCTAAATCGCCTTGTTTACGGTAGACAAATCCCCGATTATCATAGGCGGTTGCGAGGGTTGGGTCAAGTGAGAGCGCTCTGTCAAAATCAGCAAGTGCGCCTTCATACTCATCTAGCGCCAGCAAACACAGTCCACGCTCATTGTAGAGATGCGCATCGTCTGGACGGTAGCGGATGGCGACATCAAAATCGGCAATCGCGCGTTGATATGCGCCCTGCTCCCGAAACGCAAGCCCGCGACTCGCATACACCGCCTCGAAATCGGGCCGGTGTGACAGGGTCGTATGAAAATCGGTAATGGCATGATCATACTCTTCCTTTTGCAAGTAGGCAAGTCCGCGGTAGAAATAGGCTTCAGCGGGGTTGGTAGAGTGGTTTATCTCTTGCGGTATCGCCTCCAATGCGCTGGTCAGGTAGACAAGCGCCGCGTCGTACGACCCACGGGTGTACGAATCCACCCCCAATATCACCAGCATCAGGTAGGTGACATGCGCGGGCAGGTCGGTCACGATGCAAAATTCGACGTGCTCCGGGCTGGGCGAGAGGCGAAAATGGTGTGTTTCTTCGTTTGAGAGAGTCCCAAGCACGCTGCCCGTGCGCTCAATGCGCGGCGTGATGGTGAAATCGTCGTACCACCCCCATACCACCAACGTTGCGCGGTAGGCTCGCCCAAGACGCTTGGCGGTGTGGTCATTGAGTGGTTCGTAGAGCCGCTCAACGCGGATATCAAGCCGATCCTTCAAGACTTGCGCGCTGAGGTGTTCGTAGATGTATTGGGCGGGATCGACCCCGCGATATCTCCCCCGACTGCGATCCCCAAAATCTGCCACGATGATGAGTGATTCGTTGTTTTTGGCAGGGGCAAACGGGACAGACTCCGAAAAGGAATATTCCATATTAGAACGACCAATCAAAAGTGTCATGAGAAAAACGACCCCTCCGAACAACACCGCTCCCCCCCACGGTGATGCTACTACCTGTATGAACGAAACAATCCCCCCCCATAGGGCAGCCACCACTGAATGTCGTTGAGGAATATCATCATCATCGTGGGGGGCATGTTCCACTGCTACTCCCTGCGCCGCCAACATGGCTTTCGTACGGCGGATGCGCTCCCGATTATCGGCAATCTCTCTTCTCACCCGCGAAAGCGACTCACCGGGGGCCAGCGCATCACGTTGCGAGAGCAAGATGCTCAGTCGTAGCCGATAAATGCGCAGCAGTTCGTGCTGCACGCCGATTTCTTCTTTTGTCAGCATAACAAATTGAACGCACCACGTCTACATTACAAGCGTATTTCCGTCTTTATTTCCGAGCTTTCTCTCCATTAACGGTTAAGAGAAACAATCTGTCTTTCTGTTGTCTCTTTGTAGCCTATGCAAATTCTGGTGGTGGGTGCAAGTGCATGCGATTACAGATTGCTGACGGATTTATGATTTTTCATCCTTATGCCTCGTATAATTCATATACATTACACGATTATGACTATTGTATGGTGTAACCGTTGTGTAATCTACGAAACTTGTACGTTATATATGGTTATTTGTATCATCAGGACAACAGAATATAACAAAAACGTCATACAGACCTGATACGTGCATCAAAATGTCATCATAGATGCATTCTTATGCACACAACTGCACGGCATACCCTTATTATCTACAAAGGAGGGAGTCATACACAACACGACATTGGACACGATCCACGTGATGAACGAGAGATGAACGAGATCGGTTTGGTCAGTGCGATTGCGATATGTTGGATATTCTCTGGTTTTTCCGAGAAGGAGTATTCTAACCTATGAAGAAGCGTCTTTTTGCAGGAGTATTTGGGTTGGCCATTGCGCTCGTATTGGGAGTAGCTGTCCGTGCCTCAATGGCACAATTTCCGGCTGCTCTGACCGTCTACAGCAGCAATGGAACGGGGATGTGTGATGGCAAGCCGGTGCCGATGGTCGAGCAGGGCGAGACGATTGGCATTCAGTTGGCCGGATTTCACCAACGCGAAATGGTCAAAATGAGTGTTCGCTTCCCCGATGACCGCATCTTCAGCCTCTACCAAGCCGCGACGCTGGATGGCGAGATGCCATTGCCGGTTGGCAAGGAGAGCAACATCTTGACCGATGTGGATGGCGGGGCCTACTTCGACTACCCAACCAACCTCTCGTGGCCCACAGCCCCCAATGAGGGGTGCTACACCATCACCGCGCACGGCAAGAGCAGCAATCACCAAGCAACCGGCAAGGTGCAGGTGATCCAGCAGCAGCGGGAAGACCTCAATCCTGGCCCGTTCACGGTATTGCAGGTGTTGGGTGACGATTTTGGACACACGATGGCGCGGCAAGGCGATCTGGTCAATATCTATGGCGAGGGGTTTGGCGCAAGCGAGACGGTTGAGATCCAGGCAATCTCGCCCCACGGCATTGTGATGAACTTCCCTGAGCAGAAGACCAATCAGATTGGCGGGTTCCACACGTCATTCCGCTTCTCCGAGTCGAACAGTGTGGGCACGTACACGTTCATTGCGAAGGGCATCTCAAGCACGTATAGCACTTCTGCGACATTTACCCTCAACCCGGAGCAGATCAACAACGAAGGGTGGGCACAGATCGTCGTTTCCTTCCCCACCAAGGGCACGCAGAAGACGACATTTGAGATCCAAGGACGGCAGTTCCGCCCCAATGAGAGCATTCGTATGGAGATGGTGTTGCCTGACCTCTCCATCCGCGAGTTGCCGCTGCAGTTTGCTGACCAATGGGGCAATTTCTCAACGAACGTGCATCTGGATGAGCAGCTGCCGACGGGGGTGTATCTCTTCTCGGCGGAGGGGGAGCAGAGTGAGCGGATGGCCACGGCGTCGCTGATGCTGGAGCCGGTTGATGTGCCGACGCCGGTGCCAGAGCCTCAAACGCCGACCGTGTGGGGGTCGAGCATCTATACTGACACGGGTGCGAGCGACCCCGCCGACGATGGTGATACCGCAACCCCCACGCCTGCGGTCACCATTCCGATGACCGCCACGGGCCAAGCAGCACCCACGCCAGTGGGGCAGACGGCAGTCCCCACCCCAACCGCGCAATCGTGGAATACGGGCGTGGTGACCTCAACAGACACCAATCCCTCTCCTTCGCCCGTCACCATCGTCACAATGACGCCAACGCAGACCCCAATGGTGATGTGGAAGGGCGGCAAGTAGGGGAGAATAGAGGCGACTAGTGCCTCCTGTGCTCTACATAGCTCGAAGCACACAGGAAAAAAAAAGGGCATCATGCAAAACACCGGAACTGGAGACCAGTTCCGGTGCTGCTTTGTGGAAAACGAAGGTGTTGCGATGCAGTTGTTCGACGTTTTTCCATTGGTAGCGGCGGATGGATTCGAACCACCGACCTTCGGGTTATGAGCCCG
>CAZGLO010000062.1:0-22370 GCA_964526735.1 uncultured Chloroflexaceae bacterium
TTGGAGCCTCCCCCCGCCACCGCAGCCATATCGCCGTTGGGCGCGAGGGCTATACCTTTTACATCGCCCGTCTGCACCTTCATCACCGATAGAAGCTCGCCCTCTTTGGCATCCCACCTTCGCAACGTACCGCTAAGAAAGCCATCAGAGACAGAAACAAAGGTTTGGCCATCCGGCGTGAACCGTATCCCCTTAATCTCGTTCCCAAGCCCCTTGAAGAGGAGAAGCGGTATGCCTTCTACCGCGTTCCACAGCCGGATCGTGCGGTCGGAGGAGCTGGTCGCAAGCGTGCGGCCATCGGGAGAGAATGCCACGCACTGTACCGGCTTGGAGTGGCCTTCAAGCGTAAGGTGTAGGATACCATGCGCCACCTGCCATATCTGCACAACGTTGCTGCTCAGCCCAACAGCCAAAAAACTGCCATCAGGAGAGAAATCGATGCTCTTGACCTCCCCCTGCTCACACTCTAGCGTGCCAAGTAGTGTCCCATCGCTGACACGCCACAGCATCACGGTGCCGTCGTCGGAGCCAGTGGCAATCAGCCGCCCCGATGGCGAAAATACTATCGTATTGACGGCTTTGGTATGGCCCTCAAGCACATGTATACATCCAATCGATGCAATATTCTCTGCCGTGAGCACCGGCATACGTAGCTCTTGCACGGCAAGGGGGTTCGTCGGCGCGTGGAACTCCGAGGGGTGCGTGACAAGCGTCTCCAGCCGCAGCCGCAATTCAAGGGCCGTGGGGCGTTGGGAGGCATCAAAGACAAGGGCCTCTCCCAAAATAGTGCCCAATTCGCCGAGCCGTTCAAGCTTGGGGAAGACGAAGGGATGATCGATGGGGCTATCGTCGGTAATGAGGTGGTAGAGCGTCGCCGCAAGCGCATAGACATCGCTGCGCGGCTCAACATTGCCACTCAACTGCTCAGGTGGCGCGTAGCCCGGGGTGAGATACTTGGTCGATTGCGAACTACGGTGTGACTTGGCGATGCCAAAGTCTACGATTCGCACTTCGCCGCTATGCGCGTCTAGGATGATGTTGGCGGGCTTGATATCGCGGTGCACGACCGGCTCTGGCCTGCGCGTTGCCAAATACTCCAATATCTTGCAGAGATGAATACCCCAACGGAGTACATCGGCGCGCGTGTAGGGGCGACCTTTGCGTTTGGTGGCGGTTTCGTCGGTGTGCGAGAGCCGTTCCACCAAACTCACCCCCTCTACATACTCCATCACCAGGTAGTTGGTAAGCCCTTCGGTAAAAAAGGCCAACACACGCGGTATCGACGTGTGTTTGAGCGTGGTCAATACCCGCGCTTCGCGCTCAAGCCGCTCTTGGGCAAACTGCATCTGTTGGGGTTTGCTGGGGTCTATAAACTCTTTGACCTGCTTGATGACCACCAGCTGATCGAGGGCATTGTGGTCATTGGCAAGGTAAACTGCACCCATCCCCCCCTCGCCAAGCAGCTTGATAATCGTGTAATGGCGAAACTCTTGGCCTACCTGCAACGGCGCAGAGATGGGAGACGGTGGCAAAGAATAGGGTTGCGATGAAGACGATGATGAAGACGAAGGCGGTGGTTGTACAGGTGGCTGTGCAGCCGGATCAGGCTGGTTGAGCGTCGGCGCGCCAACGCGAATGGTATCGGAGGTATAGGCAGTGGCAACGCTCACCGCGGCACCACATTGCGCGCAAAACTTTGCACCGGTGGCGATGGTCGCTCCGCAGTTCAAACAGTAGGAAGGCATCGAATGCACAGGGATCCCTCAACTACAGTGTACAGGGTATGGTTCTACCGCAAAGTCCGTCTATTGTACCACGATTTGCAAGCACGCTATGCTATAATTGCCATACATCGCTCGAAAAGGAAGGCACGCCAACTCTATATGGATGACTATGGAAGATAAGGAAGACAAACGAATCGTTTCCCCAAAGACGAAAGAGGACGATCAGCAGGCAGAGCGGAGTCTGCGCCCGCGTTATCTGTCGGAGTTTATTGGGCAGGAGAAAGTCGTACAGCAATTGCGCATTGCCGTCGCGGCGGCCAAAGGACGGGGTGAACCCCTCGACCACATGCTTTTCTACGGCCCGCCCGGCCTTGGCAAAACGTCGTTGGCGGGCGTCATCGCCAATGAGATGGGCGTCAACATGAAGGTGACCAGCGGGCCAGCGGTTGAGCGCGCGGGAGACCTTGCGGCTATCTTGACCAACCTGCAAAAAGACGATGTGCTGTTCATTGACGAGGTACATCGCCTCAACCGTGCGGTTGAGGAGGTGCTCTACCCGGGCATGGAAGACTTTGCGCTTGACCTTATCGTTGGGAAAGGGCCAAGTGCGCGCAATGTCCGCCTCAAACTGCCGCGGTTTACGGTGATTGGCGCAACGACTCGCCTTGCCCTCCTCACGTCGCCATTGCGGGATCGGTTTGGGGCGGTGCACCGGCTTGATTTCTACCACGACGACGCGATGGCAGAGATTGTCCGCCGGTCAGCGACAATCCTTAAGGCAGAGGTCATATCAGAGGGGGCGGCAGAGATTGGTCGGCGGGCACGCGGCACACCCCGCATCGCCAACCGCCTCCTGCGGCGAGTGCGCGACTATGCGCAGGTCGTCGGCGATGGCACGATTTCGCTTGACATCGCCAAAACGGCATTAGAGTTGTTGGAGGTCGATGAGCTTGGGATGGATGAGAATGACCGGCGGTTGTTGCGCGCCGTCATAGAGCTGTTCGATGGAGGGCCGGTTGGGCTGTCGACCCTTGCCGCGTCGCTGGCCGAAGAGGTCGATGCCATAGAAGATGTCTATGAGCCGTTCCTCATCCAGTTGGGGTTTATCCAGCGCACACCCCGCGGTCGTATCGCCACCCGCCGCGCCTATGAACACCTTGGCTTCCCCTCCCCCGACGCCCCCGATGGCCAAGGACGGCTGTGGTAGGGGAACAGATAGACTTCAATACCCCTCCCTTGTCCCCCTCTTTCCCTTCCCCTCGCAGTGTAAACTACACCTCAAACCCCTCCACCCTCTGCGGCGGGGGCGGGGTGATGGGCTGGTCATCGATCACCGCGCGCGGGTACTCCTCCACCAACCGCCGTGCGGCTTCTTCGCCGATGAGGGCAGCAACCCGCTCATGTCCTTTGGAGAGGATGGGCCGACGGTAGGACGCGCCGTGGCCATCAGAAGCGAGGATATGAACCAAATGGTGGCTAATCATCGTTTCGGCGAGTATGCGCATATCGCCGCCTTGCCCGCCAGTGAGGGTTTCGGCGGTCAACTGCATCAGCACGCCGCGCTCAATTAGCGGGATGAGGATGTTGGGGTCGAACATCACGTCGCGAATGCGTTCCGGGTGCGCCAGTAGAATGCGATATCCGGCCTCTTGCAGCGCCTCCACCGTCTCCTCAAACCGCGCGGGGAATGGCTGATAGAGGGGGCATTCAAGCAGGATAGTAGAGCCATTGTTGTAGGTGAGCACCTCCCCCGCCTTGAGCTGCACGAGCAGGTTGGGGTCATAGTGGATTTCCGTCCCCAACACCACCTCAAGCGGGATATCGTGTTGATAGAGGGCTTGCTGAAGCTCTGTGTGGCGGGATTGTACCCTGGGAACGCTGTAGTTGCCCTCACTATCGGGAGCATGGGGCGTGGCGGCGATAATCGTTGTGCCATCATTCACCGCCACCCGCGCCATCTCAATGGCATCCTCAAGCGACGGCGGGCCATCATCTTGGCAATGCAAGATGTGGGTATGAATGTCAATCATAAGATCCCCAACACTGGTTGTCGTTAATAATAGCCGTATTTGGCTTCTAGACGGGCGTTATTCAATACCACCCCAATGATATTGGCCTTGACCTGCTCCAACAACCGACGCGCTTCACGGGCACGGTCGCGGCGGCTCTTCCCTGCCTTCAGGACGAGCAATACGCCATCCAGCTTGGTCGCCAGGACAGCCGCATCGGTCACGGCGGTGACGGGCGGCGTATCAAAGAGCACCATATCGGCCTCCTGCTGCAGCCGCTCAATGAGTGTCTCCATCCGCTGCGAGCCAAGGAGGTCTGCCGGACGCGGCGGCAGTGAGCCACTCGTCAAGACGCGCAACCCCGCCACCGGAGTCGATTGCAGGGGCAAGGCGTGATCGTCTTTGTCGAGGATAACGTCGGTAAGGCCACGGTCGTTGGGAAGGCCAAAAAGCGTGTGCAAGCTTGGGCGGTGAAGGTCGCAATCAACCACAATCACGCGCTGTTCGCCCTGCGCAATCGTCACAGCAAGGTTCGCCAATATCACGCCTTTGCCCTCTTCAGGCTCAGGGCTAGTGACAAGCAACGTGTGCAATGGCTTGTCAAGGCTCGAAAACTGGATATTCGTACGCAATGTGCGGTAGGCCTCCGCCGCGGGGGAACGTGGGTCTCGCAAAGCGGCGAGGGTGTCGGAGATGGAGGACATATCCGCTTGAGCCGTCTGGCTGGTAGATTTGTTAGATTCGTCAGTTTTGCGGTTGGTGGAAGAGATATTGCTCTTGTCTTGTGACACTCGGTACCCTCATGTGCTCTTGATACGCATGATAATGGATTGCTGGGCCGCGTTCTCGGCTCCATACAGCCTCACAGCCGCGGCATGCCCAGTATATCACTACCCGTCAGTTCTGACAACGCTTCGGTGGCGGCAGGGCGAGGAGGTTTTTGCCCTCCTACTGCTTTATATCGCTTGTCGGGATAGCTCCCAACGTCGTCAGGCCCACAAACCGCTCAACATCAGCGTTATCCTTAATCGTATCGTCCACATATTCAAACAGAAAAGCCAGCACGATGCCCATCACCACACCAAGCACCGCCGCCGCCATCACGTTGGTGCGCGTGTTGGGCTTGATCGTCACGATGCGCGACTGCTGAATACGGGTGACATTGATGCGGTCGGTGCCTTCTAGGTTGGCGTTGAGTTGGATGACCTCTTCCTCAAGCCGCTGCCCCACTGCTTCGGCGATGGCAAGCGCTTGGCCGCGGAAGTGCTGGTCAACCTCAATGACGATTTTTTGCTCGTCGGGGCGGGGCTGTATGCGCACATCTTGCAACAGCCGCTCGCCACTCACGTCAAGCTTGAGTTGGCGGCTTATCTGTTCAAGCGCGTCTGGCTGCAGCACCAACTCGCGGTAGCTGTTCATCGTGTTGCGCAGCACGATGTTGAGGCCATTATCGGCGCGGTTGGCCACCACCAGGTAGACGGCTTGGGCGCGGTAGGTTTTGGGCATCAGCTTGCTTACCCCAAACGCCACCACCACAGCCGCCACCAACGTAAGTGCAATCACCCACCATCGCTTGGTGAGTACGCTCAAATAGTCCTGTATTTGCATATTAGTCTATTTTTAAGTACATTTACATGTAGTTTATATGTTATTCATTGGGTATCACACCCACAACCCGCATCCCCGTCCACTCCTCCACATGATGCGGTTCTCGCAGCCTATCATCAAGGTAATGCAGCAGAAAGGCCAATCCCATCGCGGCGACCAGCGCTAACCCCACTCGCAGCACCAAATTGATAGCAATGCCGCTTAGGCCAAGTACTGGCTCTGCTTCGGTTGCCGGGGTCAGGACGGCCACACTCAGCCCATTGCCTTGGAGAGCGGGGCGGTTCCAGTAGGCGAGGCCTTTGTCCTTCAGGTTGACCATCGCCCCCTCAATGACCTTCTCGGCCAAAATGGGGTCTCCTGCCTCGGACGTAATTTCGATGGAACGGTGGATTTTCTCCCCTTCCAAGCTCTCCTGAATGTCCTTCGGCTCAAGCTCAGGGTCATCGATATCGTAGCCCTGCTCTTCAAGCCACGTCAGGATATCTTGCGCAAGCGCGGCGCTCTCTACCACTTGGGTGACATCATCAAGAATGTATTCGGAGCTTTGCCACGAGTGGATCAGGTTGAGATCGGGGAAGGGAACGACTTGCTCTTCCGTGTGAGGCGCTTGCGAAATCATTACCACGCCGGTGGAGGTGTAGCGCGGTGGTTGCACAAGCATAAGGAGGATACTGGCCACCGCCACCACCGCCGGAACCGCAATAATCATCGCACGGAAGCGAAACAAAATCCTTGCGTATTGTCGTAGTTGCACCGGTTGGGTTCACTTTCAGGACAAACGGAGTTGATTAGCTATGGGTTTCGTCTTCCTCGACCATCCACTCTTCGACCTCATCATCCTCGACCTTGGGGCGGCGGAAGTAGATGGCATGCGTGGCATCGCCAAGATTGCCGTTGGTGGTCATCTCCCAGCCCTGTTCCCCGAGGAGCGCAATTGCCCGCGCGACTTCGTCGGCCTCTTGCCCTTTGAGTTCGACCACCTGCACCCCGTTGACATCGAAGTACCAGATGGCTGGAAAGACCGGACGAGGGCGACGACTAAGATTGATGCGTCCGACACCTACAACTGCGCAATATTCCCATTGTTGCATGTTTGTTCCTCTATGAAAGCTCTGACTCGGCTTAGGAAAACGTCTTTCCCAAAACGTTCCGCGTGACGCCGGATGGTGGGGGCGTCATACCTATCGCACTGAGACATCCCAATCGCGGCAGCAAGCGCTGCAGCCGTCTGTTGGGAGAAAAAGCGTCCTGTGACCCCATCGACCACGGTTTCCAGGGCACCACCGGCTGCATAGGCGATGACAGGTCGTCCGGCAGCCATGGCTTCAAGGGGGGTGATCCCGAAGTCTTCCATTCCGGGGAAGAGAAATGCCCGACACCGCGCAAACAAGTCTCGCCGCGTCGCCTCATCTACCCACCCCAAGAACGTCACGGTTGGGCCTGCCATTGCTTCAAGGCGGGGGCGGTCTCGCCCATCGCCAAAGACCTTGAGCGGAACTCCCAACGCCGTACACGCCTCAACGACGATTTCTAGCCGTTTGTATGGGATCAGCCTGCCTCCAGCAAGATAGAATTCTTCTGGCTCTTGCGGCTCATACGGCGGCAAATCCACGGGTGGTGGGATAACGTGGGCAGTGCGACGATAGTACCGTGCAATGCGCTGTGCCACTTCCTGAGAATTGACCATAAACGCATCAACACGCGCTGCTGTCGTAACATCCCACAGTCTAACATAGGACAGCAGGAAGGGCAAGACAACCGACTGAATGCCGCTAATCCCCTCGCGGTTGAGGTAGTCTTGCGTGCGCCACGCAAAGCGCATCGGCGTGTGGCAATAGCAGAGATGGGTGGCGCGCGGCGGGGGGATAACCCCCTTGGCATAGGCGCTGCTGCTGCTCAAAATGAGGTCATACTCGCTGAGGTCAAAGCTCTCAAACGCGCTTGGGTAGAGCAAAAAGTAGCGGCGAAAATGCGTCTTCCAGCCGGGCAGCCGCTGCATAAACGACGTGCGGATATCCCACGTGCGGTAGCTGTCGGGCATGGCCGCCGGGTCGTAGATGGAGGTGTAGACCGGCGCGTCTGGATAAAGCTCGTGGAGGGCTTCTAAGACGCGCTCTGCCCCTCCATATTGGTTGAGATAGTCGTGAACGAGGGCAACACGCATAACGTTTCCCATACGTTTCCCATTAAGTTGCAGAAGTCGGTGGAGTATGCTACACTATTGTACACGCGATTGGCCCGGTAGCTCAGTGGATGAGAGCACCAGTCTTCGGAACTGGGTGTCGGGGGTTCGAATCCCTCCCGGGTCGCCAAACGAACGCCCCTCGCACTGCGAGGGGTTTTTTGATACCCGCCGTTGCGGCTTGAAAAGCAAAGAGGGGTGGACAAACCACCACCTCCTTGCTCTCCAATGAATTGCTCCTCACCTTTGCCTAGGGATAAGGTTCAGGCTCAGGGGTGGGAGTGGGTGTGGGATCAGGGTCGGGGTCAGGGTCGGGATCGGGATCGGGATCAGGGTCAGGATCGGGTTGCGGGGCGGGTGTATCGCCATATCGCCACTCGTGATAGTGCTGCCCGACATTGCCCATCTGCACGTCGAATGGAGGATCGTAGCTAGGGATGTAGGTCAAGACGCGGCGCTCAAAGACCTGGAAGAGCACCGGTATGGGAGCGTTCAGATTGCCCTCTTCATCCACCCCGACTGGCGCTTGCACCCAGTAGGGAGCGCTGACCGGCTTGCCAAAGACGAACAGCGGCGAGTAGATCTGCTGCTCTACGAGGCGGCCATTCTCATAGACCACGCCCCGCTGGTTCATAAAGTCGTTGAATATACTCGGAACCCCATAGCCATTGCCTTCTGGGACTTCGACCATAATGGTGTTGGTATCGTCTACGAAGGTGTCAAGCCGCCCAATGCTGCCATCTTCGTTGAATAACGCGGTGATAGGGTCGCCAATGCGGTGCGTGCCGGGATCCATCGCGCCCGGGTTTTGGTAGACTTGGTCGAGGTCGGCGTAGGTGGGGAAGGTTCCATCGCCAATCGCGACAATATTGGCCTTATTTCGCTTCTCAAACTCCGACTCGAAGTCGAACCCCACTTGGACTTTGCCGGTCATCATCTCGATGGGCAGCAAGCCGTTGGTGATGTACCATTCGGAGGTATCATCGGCGTTGGGGTCGTTGATCTCCATCCGGCTCTTGTCAAAGTATTGCACCGTGCGTTTGTGGTCAACACCTTGATTGAGCCGCTCCTCCTTAACCTCGCTCACGGGGAACCCCCACGTCCATGAGCGGTCTGTCACCAGCCCTTGGTCGATGGGGCGGTCTTGCTTGTCCCACAGCCGCTGGAACGCATCTGTCCCGATGACAGGGCGGTTTGTATCCTGGGCAAAAACCGCCGTCGTCACAAAGAGGGCTACGGTAAGAAAGACGGCGACTATTCCTACAACTCTTCTCATCGTCAGAGACCTTTCTTTTCTTTTGCTCCAACTGTCCGAACATTCCAATGTTCCAATGTTCCAACGTTCCAACATTCCACCATGCTACCATGACTGGTATGCCAAAACTTTTCACAGTATAGCAAAGATCAGAAAACACCACAATGTGGTTTTGCGGATTGCAAGCAACACATCACCACAAAAGCAGTGCGCTATCAGGTTGTGGCGGGGAATTTCAGGTTTTGCCTTCGTCGCGGTGGAGTGTGAGGAGCGCAAGGAGGATGTACTATGATGTACTATCATGTCATAGTGCAATAACCCCTTCTCTTGTCTGTTCCTGATACTCATGCTAGTATGGTTTTACATGTAGACCTTGCACTGCCTTTGAAATACTATTTGCATGAGACAGAAAACATGGAAAACATATGAAACCCTCTTCCTTGACCCGCATATTGCGAATGGAACTTCCTCTTTGGCTCGTTGTGCCCCTCTTGATGCTTGTTCTCTTTATGGGGATGGGCGGGGGGTATGTTGGGGCCGGAAGCACTGACACCACCACCACTTGCCCCGAATCGCCGGAAGTCTGCGAAGAATTCTCTATTTTTTGGGATGTGTGGCAGCTTGCCAGCGATGAGTTTGTCATCCCCGAAGCCGTTGACCCAGAGCAGATGACCGAAGGAGCCATCAACGGGATGCTCGACAGCTTGGGCGACCCGGGCCATACGCGCTACCTCTCCGCAGATGCCGCCAAGAAATGGGATGAATCGCTGACGGGAGAGTTTGAAGGCATTGGGGCCTATCTTGGGATGCGTGAAGGCCACGCCACCGTCATCGCGCCCATCAAGGGGTCACCTGCGGAAGCCGCCGGTCTCCAATCGGGCGATGTCATTATCAAGGTGGACAATGTGGAGACCGATGGGTGGACGATTGACGAGGTGGTGGCGCACGTTCGCGGGCCGAAGGGTACCTCCGTCGTGCTGACCATCCGTCGTCCAGAACACCCTGCCCCGATGGATATCACCGTTGAGCGCGATACCATCGATGTGCCAAGCGTCGATTGGACGATGCTCAATGACGACGTTGCCTTTATCGCCCTTTCCACCTTCTCGCACGGCTCTTCGGATGAGATGCTGACCGCGGTGCAGCAAGCGCAGGCACAAGGCGCAACCCGTATCATCTTCGACCTGCGGAACAACCTGGGCGGGTTTGTCCACGAGGCGGTGGCGATTGCAGGCCTCTTCCTGCCGCAGAATTCGGTCGTGCTGGTGGAGGAAGACCGCAGCGACAACCGTATCCCCACCCGCACCAACACGCCTCCCATCGCGCCTGATATTCCCATGGTTGTGCTTGTCAACCAATTTACCGCAAGCTCTGCGGAGATCGTGTCGGGTGCATTGCAAGACGCCGGACGTGCGGAGTTGGTTGGGGTCGGAACCGTGGGGACGGGGACAGTACTCACCACCTACGAGCTTGAGGAAGGGGCTAAACTGCTGCTTGGCACGATCCAATGGCTCACCCCTAATGGGCGCTCTATCCACAATCAAGGCATTGCGCCTGATGAGGAGGTCATTATGCCCATTGATGTCTACCCGCTCTCGCCCCTCAACGCCGAAGATATGACGATGGAAGAGCTGCAGGAGAGCGAGGATGAGCAGTTGCTGCGGGCATTAGAGCTGGTACAACAACCACCTCAACCTGCCTCATCCGACACATTCGATTCTTCCCTCGCCAACTAACCAATCTTGCCCATATCGTGCTCATTCAAAAGAGCATCGGCGCGGCATCCGCAATACCGTTCGTTCTGGCTATTCCCTACGTGGCACTCGTGAGCCAACGCGAGTCGCCACGTGGCCATGGCCGGAGACCGCCACACCACCTCCAGCGGCTCACGCAGCACATTGCCCGCCGCGGTGATGCTAGGGGCGTGGTTGCAGGGCCGTAGGTTTCCCCACGGGTCTATGGTGCAAGAGAACGCTCCCGCGCCACACGGTGCCCCTTCGTTGGCGTAGGAGTGGAGCGGCAGAGTGGGGGAAGATGTGTGATCGGCAGAGTGGGTAAGGGGAGGAGCCTCTTTCGGCATTGGAGTGCCATACCGGACGGTATAGCCCTTGCATTGATAGCTCGCCACCACCTCAAGCGCGTGCAGCAATGCGGCGCGGGGGAGGTGCAAGTGCGGGATAGGCCGCCCAATATAGCGGTTGAAGACGGCGCACGTCGCCCCCAATTGGCGGGAAAGCATGATAATCTCGCCCACAACATTCGTATTATTGGCGTTGTGACGGTTGAGGACGGTGTTGGTATGCACCGTGATACCCGCCTCCGCCGCACGCTGGATATTTTGCGTCGTTTCGGCGAAGGAGCCAGGGGTGTTGGTAAATGCGTCGTGGGTTGCGGCATCGTGGCCATGCAGCGACACGAGCATCCCCACGCAAGAGGTATTGCGCGCCAACGCGATGATATCATCTGGTTTCTGCCACCGCCCGTTGGTGAAGAGGGTAAAGGGGATATCACGCCGCGCCACCTCTGCTACGAAGGCGGCAAACCCCGGATAGAGCGTCGGCTCTCCGCCGGTCAGCTTCAACCGCTGTGCGTAGGGGGCGATGCGGTCAAGGACAGCATACCACTCCTCCAACGACAGCGGCGGGACGTGCGATGGATTTGGCGAAAATGGGTTACTACAGCCGATACATCGGTTCTGACAGAGGGGAGTCAATTCAAGAGCGTAGAGCGTCGGAGCGGGGAGCGGCGTTGCCTCCTCTCCCGACGTCAGAGCGCAATCACAATCGAGATCGACGTAGTCGTGTACATGGTGAAGCGTGTGAATCGCTTTCATGAAAGTAAATCTCCCTCGTCTTCGTTGTTTTCTCGACAGCGTATCACGATTATCCTATTCTGCTGGCAACCGACTCCGCTTCGCTCGACTCAAACCGCACAATCACATCGACGCACAGCTCTCTCATGGCCATCAAGGGCGAGGAGGGGTCGATGTCGGCGTAGCGCTGTTGGATGGTGCGGCATACCTCGCGCTGCACCTCGTTTGAGGCGTCAAAAAACTTGTCGCGAAGCTGTTCGAAGGAGCGGCGAAAACTCGCAACACTGTAGTCTGCCAGCGTCTCACACGCATCGAGATAGCAATCAAAGGCGGAGGTATACGCTTCTTGCTGAAAGGCAATATCTCCTTCTAATTCTCGTAGGCGGCCCTTCTCCAACTTGTAATTGTGGTCTTGGAGGATACTTTCCAACTCCTGCCACCGCTGCTCATCCTTGCGCCCATCCTTCAAAAAGGCAATCGTCACCAAGTCAAGCAACACGCCTGCCATCAGGTGGTCGTCAAGGATTTCCTTCGTCAGTTCCAGTGCCTGCAACGATGCTTTTTCGGCATTTTCATACTTGCCCGTCACCTCAATGGGCGAAGCGCCTTGGCCGGTCAGGGCGCGCGCCTCTTCCATGTAGATAGTCGCCGCCTGCTGCAGCCCGCGCGCGCGGATGTTGGGGAGTTCACTCCGCAGCGCTCGCGACAGGAGTAGGTGAGCAGTCTCAAACCGCTGCGCATAGCACTCTGCCGCCGCCACGTTGATCTGCATCAAGGCGGCATTGTTCGTGTCGCCCACAAGCTCGCACAGGTCAACCGCGGTGCGGTGGTAGCGCAAGGCAAGCACGTAATTGCCCATCGACTCGGCAATGCGGCCACGGGTGGAGTAGCTGAACCCAAGCCCGTGGATATTGCCCTGCTCACGGCGCATCCGCAAGGCTTTTTCCGCCAAGTTGTCGGCGCGGGTGGCATTCCCGTTGAGCATATAGACAAACGAGAGGTTGTTGAGGGTTGCCGCATACTGATTTGGGTCTTGATGCTCATCCAAGAGGTAGAGCACTTTGAGGTAGGCCTGCTCTGCCTCATCCCAATGCCCTTGCCGCCGGTAGGCCAGACCGAGGTTGTTCTGGATTTTCAGCTCCAACACGGGGTCTTCGGCGGCTTCAGCCATCTCAAGCGCCACCTTAAAGTGGATGACCTTCTCGGCTGGATCAGTGGTGGTGTTGGCCAGCACGATGAAGGCTTTGGCGGCGTCGGCAGGGTGGATGTCGGACGACTCAACTGCCGACTCGGCAATTTCCGCGGCGCGCTTCAGTTCCCCCTTCTCAAGCAAGATTTGCGCCATCCGCGCCTGGAACCGCGCCGAATCGACTTGGTTGGGGGCAAGGCGGTGCACGGCCTGCACAATGGCGTCCATCTGGATGAGCGAATAGTGGTAGGTCAGCGCATCATCGAAGAGGTGATTGAGGTATTTCCACCCTTCCTCCTCCGAAATATAGAAATGGTAGTAGAGGCACTCCATTTGGAGGTCGCGCTTAGGCCAATATTCGTCTGGAATGGGCAATTTCTCGCGATGTTCGGCAGTGGCCAACGTTGGCTTCAGGCTACGCGCTAATTTCTCCTGCACAATCGTGCTGAGCCGATCAACCTCCGCCAGATAGTAGAAATTGATAATCTTGCGGGCAAGCGACTTGCGGAATGTCCCATCCGGGTCGAGCTTTGGCCAGACGTGGTTGAGGAATAGCCGCTCGACCTCCTCATGCAGCAGCCCTGCCTCAGTGAGCACCGATTTGCGCACAAAAGGATGCTGATGGATCTCCCCAATCAGCTGCGCCAACGTCTCCTCTTCCTCAATATCCAGTACCACCTTCAATATTTGCGGGTCGTAGCGCCGGTTGAGGTGCGAGAGGTAGAGCAATGCGCGTTGGAGGAGTGTCTCCTGTTGCTGTATATCGCCTACTAACGTGGCTTCAAACTCGCTGGTGTTGGCGGTTTGCCGCTCTTCGGGCAGCGCTTCAATCTCTGCCAAGGAGTGGTTGAGGTGGGCTGGCAGTGTCTTGTGTTCGGCAAGCCATTCCGTTGTCACGGTGGTCAGCACGGGGTGGCCCTTGGTGAAGAAGAAAACGGAATCATTCGTTGTAGTGGGGAGGGTCGCCTCAAGAGAGCCATCAAGGTAGGCCGTGGTTTCGCTGTGCGAGAACGGCGAAAGCTCAAGGATGGGGTGGGTTGTCCAGCGCTTGTACAGCTCCTCAAACTCTTCGTAGAGCCGGTTGGTGAAGGGGGTAGGGCGGCCCGCCAAAATCATAATGGTGTTGGGCAGGTTGGTCGCCAACAGATTGGTGCGCTGGATGTCTTCAAGGGCATTTTCTGTGTCAACGGCATCGCTCAAGACCAACGTCCGCCGTTCTTGGCTGATTTGCCAGATGAGATCAATGCCAAAATGATAGATCTTATTTTGTTCCGCCCGAATCTTGTCCGGGTCGATTTCGGATTGCAGCAAGGTTTCCCACTCGGCCATGCGTTCGTGGTAGTCGGCCTTTTGCTGCTCCGACATATAATCGCCGAACTGCTCGATGACATGAAGGCTCAACCCCGGAAGACTTTGGGGGCGTGACTCACCATAGTCAATCCGTACCACAAGAACCCCTGGGTCGTGACGGTAGCGTTGGTAGATCTCGCGGAGTAACCAGGTTTTTCCGATTCCCGCTTGGCCAATCATCCGCACCAGGTGCCGCGCACCGGTGGGATCGCGTAGTATCTCATCGATCATGTGCAGTTCTTTGTCACGCCCAACAAAGATATCCTGGTTACGCATGCATGTCTGCTACTTTCTAGGTATCCAAAAAACGTGTACCGGAACGTACGACGGGTTGCTGCTACAGGCGCGGGATCCCATAAGACGAACCATGTGCGACAAGGTGTGCGCATTTCCCTCCTCGTTCCCGAACGTTCCTCTCCTGCCCCCGGTATTCCCCTCGCGGTGGGGGAGGTGTTAGGGGGCGTGTTTGACGGCCCGTTGGGCGAATGATATCCCATTAAGAACATTCTCGCAAGTGAGATATGGCGTTGCTACGGTATTTCATACCACCATACCACAAAAAACGCCATGCTACTTGACATTGGGGGTTCTTCGTGTATATTTATAGTATAAACAGTACATACTTTGCAAATTACATTTATAGCTGTTCCCCCCTCCCCGCTGGTGCCCCAACGGCCGTCAGTGAGCATCGCCATCGTTGCCCTTGTGGCCATCGTAAAGGGATACGCAATTTTTTGGGCCTCCTACGTTTGTATGAGAGACCGCTGGTGTGGGCACAACCTTCCATCCGTTTTTTTTCGATGCGAGTCGATGCAGTCTGTTGCATAGTGGGCACGATGATGCAGCACAATATCTCTACAACCAAGACAATTGACAATTGACAATCAAGCGCAACCACATGCAACCAAATGCCCCCAATCGTCGTCTTCATAATGAAACAAAATGATGAAACAAAATTCGGGACAAAAGTACCCCTCCATTTCCTCAGCTTTTGTTGTATGATAGTTACGTAATAGTACATAATGAGGTACAAGAGGGCCACCTGCTCCCCGCGACGAGATCCCCCTCGATTTTCGCCGGAGCATGCTAGCGTACCAGCAGGAACTTCGATGGTGGACACGCTTGAACACCTAGAAAGTGGCAGTGATCGCATTGAATAGCTTTCGTAAGGCATATACTATAGATACCGACGTGGCAAAGGAGCCAGTCGCCGCGCGCAGCAACGCCTTTCTGTGGGATCACCACGACCCCGAAGCAGAGGCCGATAGCGATACCGACCTGCTCTTGGCAGAAGAGGACGATCTTGAGGTCAACGAGCGCGGGATTGACGACTCCGTGCAGCTCTATCTGCACGAGATCGGCCAAGTCCCTCTGCTCACAGCCGAGGAAGAGCGCTCCCTCGCCATGCGCATTGAGCAAGGCAACGCCGCCCGCGAACGGCTTGATGAGGAAGACTATGAAACGTGGAATGAGCGCCGGTCGCTTGAGCGCGATGTTGCGCTGGCCGACGACGCCCGCCGCGCCTTGATACAGGCAAATCTACGCTTGGTGGTCAGCGTAGCAAAGAAGTACATTGGCCGCTCAATGTCCTTTATGGATCTCGTCCAGGAGGGCAATATTGGGTTGATGCGCGCGGTTGAGAAGTTTGACTACCACCGCGGCAACCGCTTCTCCACCTACGCGACGTGGTGGATACGCCAAGCCGTGACGCGCGCGCTCGCCGAGCAGAGCCGCCTGATCCGGCTGCCCGTCCATCTGAGCGACTCCATCATGCGGTTGCGCCGCACTGTTCACCGGCTTGAACAGACGTTGGAGCGCGAGCCGACACACGAAGAGATTGCCAAAGAGCTGGATATCAGCCTGCGCAAGGTCAAGCGGCTGATCGAGGCGTCGGCACAGCCGATTTCGCTTGAGCAGCCGGTCAAGAGCAACGAACGCGAAGGGCGTATCAGCGAGATGCTTGCCGATGACCAGCTTGAGACGCCTATTGACATCGTTTCGCAGCACATGCTCAAGCACGAATTGATTGACGTGCTGAACGAGCTTCCCGAACGCGAACGCAAGGTCTTGCTGTTGCGCTACGGGTTGACCGACGGTCGTTCTCGCACTCTTGAGGAGGTTGGCGTGGCATTTGGTATCACCCGCGAACGCACTCGCCAGATTGAGGCCGAAGCACTGCGGCGATTGCGCCAGCCGGGGGTGGGCAAATTGCTCCACAGCTATCTTGAGTAGGTCGATTGGACAATATATGGCAGATAGAGACGTGTCTCAGTAGCTACAATCGGTTGTGGCGCTGAGACATTTCCATCTCCGCCCCGGAACCGGATAAACAGCGGACGGGGGGGGGGCGATGTCGCGCCTAACGATGGCCCATCTAACCCATCTAACCCATCTAACCCATCTAACCCATCTAACCCATCTAACGACCCATCTGCCCCATCTCCACCGCCTGTCACCCACAGCCACCGCGGTGCAGGACGAAGCGGTTCCCATACCGCCCCCGCAAAGTCTTCCGACTGGCTGATTTGCATCTCGATAGGCTGATGGTTGTCGGTGGCGGTGATTGCAAGCGTGGCCCCAATGCGGTTGTAGGTGGCGATATGTGCCTGCCCGCGCGGCGGCAATGCCAAGAGCACGGTGCGGGTGATACTTCGTTGGTTGCTGGCGCGGTCGAAATAGCGCACCGTAATGGTATGTTCGCCTTCTTTTGGCGGGAGTTCCCACGTGACGTGGTCGTAGAAGGGCTGCGGGTCGGAGAACATGCCGTCATTGCCCATCTGCATGGCGACAATCACGCTGTCGCGGTCAAGCGCATTCGTGTCAAGGGTAAGGCTCGTCGTGTTGACAACCGTCGCGTTCGTGTTGAGGGGCAAGGGCGATTCGACCATCTCCACGACCTCTCCCTCATCCAGCGCGCGCCCAAAAATCGCCAATTCATCAATCATCACCCCACTTTGTTCCGTCAGCTCCGAAAAGCGTCCCAACTCAAACCGCTCTCCCACAGTGACTGGCATAGTCACGCCATCGGTTGCCGCGACCTGTGCGCCGTCAAGGTAGAGCTTCTTTCTGCCCGCACCCGCATCCCACGTGACAGCGATATGATGCCAGCCCGGCTCAAGCGTGTCCTTCGCAGAGAGCGTATCCTCTGGCAAACCGTGTGACATCTCATGTTCGTTGGGCGTTGTCCAGAACGTCCACTGCGGCAGGCCATCGGCAGAGAGAACATCACGCCGGATAGCAAGCGTCCCCGGATAGCCATTCCCGCCATCTTCGGGGTTGGCGCTGGTCGAGAGCAGGTAGTGGCGGTTGACGGGGCTGTAGGGGTAGGTTTCAGGGATCTTGGCCCATAGGCTGATTGTCCCTTCGGAGAGGAGCAAATTGTCGGCGGTGGGGTAGCTCAACCCGCTCTCCATCGGCAAATGCACCGCCCGCCCATACTGCCCCACATCGAATGTCACTGCGCCTTCTTCTTGTGGCTCGCCCGCGCCCACCTCTTGCAGCGTATGGCCATCAAAGTGCGCCAAGAAGAGCAGATCCTCAGGCGGGTTGATGCTGAATGTGCCGATAGGCGGCGTGAGGTCAGGTGTTGGCGAGTCGTGCGAGAAGTCTTCTGGGTCGTGGTCGGGCGGGGTGAAGTCGTACATTCCATAGAGGTCGCTATGCCACAGCCACGTACTCGGTTCGCAGCCTGCATAGGAGCCACACGGGTCATCGCCGCCGCCGTACCAGCCATAGGGGTCAACTTGCCGACCGTGGTGGCGCACTTCAAAGTGGAGATGCGGGCTGCCGTAGGTAAAGCCGCTGGTGCCACTTGTGCCCAACACCTCCCCCGCCTCTACCCACACGCCTTTTGGCGCATCGACGATCGAGCGCATCTTGGGGGCAAAGCTGTTGAGATGCCAGTAGACGGTCTCATAGCCGCCGCCATGCAAAATCACCACGCCATTGCCGCGCGCCGTGCGGGCATAGGCGATGCCGGGCGCAGAGGCAAGGATCGGCGTCCCGATGGGGAGGTCGGGGAAAAAGTAGTCGTGGCCATCGTGGGTGTTATATTGCACCGCCGCCGGGCCGACGTACGTCATTACGAGGTTATTTCCATCGCCCCCGCTATCGACCGTCGGGTAGGTGTGGTCGAAGTAGGCGAGATGCACCACCCGCACCCCAACCGGCCACGGGCACTGCAAAAACCCCGATGTTGGCGCTTCCATAGGGCGGCCAGAGGGCGAGAGAGGCTCAAGTGCTGGCAGCTCATTATTGAAGTAGTCCTGGAAGACGCGGGTAAATCGCCTATTCAGCTCAAACCACTCATCCGCGGTATGGCCATTCGCCAGGAAACGCTGAATAGCGACGCCTTCTGGCGCTTGATCGAGCGTCAAGGTCATTGTGACGCCGTCAGTAAAGTGGACGGTGGGAGGCTGTTCATATGGCCCAAACCCCGCCCGTATCTCGCGGCTGGCCCACTCTATCTGCGCGGCAAACCCTTCCGGGCCAGCCGGGCCATATGGGAAGCGCAAGGCATCATCTGGCGGGGCGGCGGTGCTCAATAGGCCATTGACGGTTTCGAGCAGGGCGAGGTGGAGGTAGGGGCTAACGCCGTAGTAGAGGCTATACCCCTCAATGATTGCCGCGGCTGATTGGCCATCTGGGCCATCTGGGCCATCTTCGTGGTAGGTTTTGAGCGGGCCCGGGTGCTGCTCTAGGAAGGATTGCACACCAAGAGACGCCGTCGTGCCGCTGTTCTCGTTTGTGTCTGGGGGGTCAGCGAATACCGTCGGCGTACCTCTTCCCCCCACTGCCATCATACCTATCACCGCCATTCCCCCCAAAATGACAACTCTGGCGAGAGAGAAGCGACGGAGGGAGCGGGTAATGGTAACGAGAGTGGCGAGAGTGTTGGCAATGAGCGTCAAGAGCGAACGGACGTGAGGATAGTACATAAATTGAGCAGATACGGAGTCCCACGTGCATCTCCAGACGAGGATGGACGTGAGACATTGTTACCACTATCGTGGCTTATAGAATACCACAACCGCGGGGTGAAGGTAGTGCGCGAAAAGACCAACAGATGACAAAACACTTACGAATCAGGGAGTTTGGCGTTTATCTTGCTCAATACTTCACTCTCCTTCTCTTCGGGAGATTTGGCGGCTGGCCTCCTGAGGCGCTGAATAAAGAGCTTGAGCCAGCGAACGATGTTAGTGAGGCTCACAAGCCCCGCGATTGAAAGCAGGTACCAGGGAAGCCAATCGTGCAAGATGCTGGTGAGCGGGAAGGTGGTCAGAAAAACGCTCGTCTCCGTATCGTTGAGGAGGGTGGTGGCGTAGCGTAGGACGTAGCCAACCACAAGCGCACCGTTGAGGAGACCAACCAACGCCCCCATCAGCTTGATACGCGCATCGAGGTCAGGAACTTCGGTGGTTTTGGGGATCAACAAGTGACTCCCATAACCCACAATGAGCACCATCAGCAGGAAACTGAGAGAAACAGCCACCCACGCATAAAGCGGTTCGTCGGAGAGGTATTGCTCAACAAACTGGACAAGTGGCCGCTGCCAGAGGCTAACCACCGCCGCACTAAAAATCGTGCCGATAAGTGTGAGCAACCCAAAATGCATACCACGAAACCATCCCCAGGCGGTGGTGGCAAGCAGGACGACGCTAATAACGACAATATATACAGTGTCTACAGTCATAGTGATATGATTTCTCTGCTACCTTTCTGTACAGTCCGAACGCATATAGGCCACAAAGGTATCATAGCAGAATAATGAAGAATACTCAACTCATGCGGGAGCGCTAGGGTTCTATAGATATTCAGCCTAACTGCTCGGTATCTTCGCTTTGCCTTGGCGCGGATATGCTATACTACACTCTACGGTCTCTCGTGCACAGAGCGAAGGATACGCTCAAGGACAGCTTGTGGAACACAACTCGCCTCTCTCCTCTTCTCGCAGCACCCAGGTGACGATCTACACCGACGGCGGAGCCATTGGCAACCCAGGCCCGGGTGGCTATGGTATCGTCCTGCTCTACGGCAAGCACCGTAAAGAGCTACATGGCGGGTTTCGCTTCACCACCAACAACCGTATGGAGCTGACCGCCGCGATTGTTGCCCTTCAAACCCTCAAATGGCCATGCACGGTCACACTCTACACCGACTCGCGCTATCTGGTTGATGGTATTGAGAAGGGGTGGGTGCGAAAGTGGCAGGCAAATATGTGGAAACGGAAGAATGATCCAGTGCCCAATGCCGACCTCTGGCAACAGCTCTTGCCTCTCCTCGACACGCATGCCGTCACGCTCAAATGGGTACGGGGCCATGCTGGCAACCCCAATAATGAGCGGTGTGATATGCTTGTTCAGGAAGCCGTTAGACAGCCACACCTGCCAGCCGATACTGTCTATGAAGCGACAGCAGAAGGAGTTCAATAAGGGATGCAACGACTCGTCTATCTCGTAAGCGATCTCCATATGGGCCAAGGCCACGACGCCCCAACCCACGAATGGAATGCATTGGAAGACTTCAAAGTTGATGATGCCTTTTGTGCCTTTATTGATCATATCACCGATACGGATGAGCCGGTTGAGCTGATCATCGCCGGAGATTTTATCGAATACCTCCAAATCCTCCCAGACTTTGGGCTGCTTGCCGAAGAAGATCACTACGGCACGACCGAAAAGCAATCGTTAGAGCGTACCTATGTTGCGCTTGGCCAGCGTCCTGATGTCGCCTCCGGTCACCCCGATGTCTTTGCCCGCCTACGCGGCTTTCTTGCCGATGGCCATTCGCTCACTATTTTGGCTGGCAACCACGACGTTGATCTCTTATGGTCGAGCGTGTGGGCGACGATTGCTAATGAGATCTGCCCCTCCCCCTCCTATGGCCAACTGCGGCTGCAACCGTTTTCCCACACCGTCGGGACAGGCGACCACGGACGGGTCTACATTGAGCATGGGCAGGAACACGACCGCGCCAATGCCTTTGGCAACCAGATGAGCGACCCCTTCCTCTACGACGACCGCAATGTGCGGCGGCTCAAACGCTGTTGGGGGACGCTCTTTGTCGATAAAGTCTACAACCAGCTAGAGAAAGAACAGTGGTTTATAGACAGCGTCAAGCCCATTACGCGCATCATCAAGCTTGGGCTGCGCGGCAATTTCTTCTTCACCGCCAGCGCGATGGCTCTCCTCGCCAAGTTTTTCATTGTCAAAGGCCCGCCTGTCGCCCCCGCCTGGAATATGAGTTTCCAAACGGGTATTCCTACCCCCAACAAGCCCTCGCAGAAGCTCTCTGTGGAGGAAGTGATAAATGTGGTGGATGATAACGAATTGCGGGCATATCTTGGCCACTACCTGGAAGATCCCTCCTTCCGCAACGACTTTGAGCAGGAGATCAACCGCCTTAGCACCGCAAGCCACGAAACTATGCGCGATATGCAGGCTGATACCAAGGATATCGTGTGGACAAAAAATGGCGAAGCGATGACTTCTTTCTTTTTGGGCTTTGGGGAAAAGGAGGAAGACCCCTATCGCTCTGCCGCCCGCGCCGTGCTCACCAAACACCCTGCCGTCTCAACGGTCATCATGGGGCATACCCATCAACCCATCAACGGCCACGATGACCCCATTGAGCTTGAAGATGGGCGTATTGGCTACTACTTCAATAGCGGCACGTGGACACCCCGCCTCCGCGGAGACGATTCTACACATTACGAGTGGGAAGACCTCAAAAACCCCGACAACTATACTTCATCGCTTGACTACGTTCGGATGGAACCTGACTCCGATGGGAGTTACCACGTTACGCTCCATTCTTGGCAAGAGCAGCAGTAGCGAGTGTCTATCTAGAGCCTGTTATGCACTTCCGACCATGCAGGTAATGAACCGCTTGACCATCAGGATAGCAAAGGCCAGAACATGCAAACCCGCCAGCGTTTCGGGCAACCGTTCATCATCCCATGCCAGGCGAAACTGCGCTCCACGACCCTGCGGCACGGCAGCAAGACGAAACCCTACTGGGTAGTCGGCAGTTTCACGATCTCCAGACACAGGCCGTGCGCTGTCGCTGCTTCCGCAGGTTGTTGACCCGTGTCCCTCTCTGGTCGATAAACGCCACCTCCACCATCTCGCCCATCTCTGTCTGCACCTGCTCCGCCAGCTCAGTCCAGCCGCGTACAGGAGGGTATAATACCAAATCCGGGTGTATACTTATAGGATGAAACGACTACAGATAACCCAACAC
>CAZGLO010000063.1:0-21205 GCA_964526735.1 uncultured Chloroflexaceae bacterium
GGCCAACAAGGCGGTCAACAGGGTCAACAAGGCGGTCAACAAGGCCAACAAGGCGGTCAACAAGGCCAACAAGGCGGTCAACAGGGGCAGCAAGGCGGTCAACAAGGCGATCAGCAAGGCAGTGGGCAGGGGAGTGGACAAAGTCCGCTCATCTATAAGCCATTTCAGCCTTCGGGGCAGGCCGGAGATGAAGAGTTTGTGCCCGGTCAGTATGGCGAGGGCGGGGATGTGCAGTCGCAAGAGCACGAAAACCTCCTCCCGCCATCAAACAACCCCTCGCTGGTGCCCTACGAGCAGGTGTACCCCGAATATCAGCAGTCGGCGAACGAAGCGCTTGACCGCGGGTACATCCCGCCGCATATGAAAGAATACGTCCGCGATTATTTTACACAATTGGAACCAGCACCATAGCACGATATACTCATCATTAAGGAGAATAGCTAATGTCCACGATGCCTCTTCAAGGAGCATCCGATCCATCGTCACCAATGGATCCACAAGAATTTCGCCAACGCGCCCTTGCCATCGAGTCAGAGATTGGGCGCGTTATCGTTGGGCAACAACAACTCATCCGCCACACCCTCGTGACATTGATTGCAGGCGGCAATGCCTTGCTTGAAGGGGTACCGGGAATCGCCAAAACCACCCTGGTGCGCACGCTGGCCGACGTGATTGATTGCCAGTTTAGCCGCATTCAGTTCACGCCCGACCTCATGCCCGCCGACATCGTCGGGACGACGGTGATTAGCGAGGATGAGCACGGGCATAAGAGCTTCCGCTTTGAGTCGGGGCCTATCTTCGCCAACCTGGTGTTGGCAGATGAGATCAACCGTGCCACGCCAAAGACCCAAAGTGCGCTCCTTGAGGCGATGCAGGAGCGTACGGTGACCGTCTCCAAAACCGTCCATCAGCTTGCATCGCCATTTTTCGTCCTAGCGACGCAAAACCCGATTGAGATGGAAGGCACCTATCCCCTCCCCGAAGCGCAACTCGACCGCTTCTTCTTTAAGATTAACCTGCCCTACCCCACCGCAGACGAGCTTATAGAGATTGCCAACCGCACGACGGGGGCACATATACCAAGGCCACGTAAGGTGGCAGACGGTGCGACCATTACGCAGATGCAAGCGCTTGCGCGGACAGTGCCGATTGCGAGCCACGTCCTTAGCTATGCGGCCCGCCTCACCACCGCCACCCACCCCAAAGATAAAAATGCCCCTCCCATCACCCGCCAATATGTCCGCTATGGCTCGTCGCCACGCGGTATGCAGGCGATTATCCTTGCCAGCAAGGCGACGGCACTACTTGATGGACGCTATAACGTCTCGTTTGACGATGTTAAGGCGGCGGCAATGCCCGCTCTCCGCCACCGCTGCATCCTCAACTTTGAAGCGCAGGCAGAAGGGGTCGACCCCGATGAGATTATTGAGAAGATTATCGCTACCATGAAGCAGGAAGAGACAAAGAAATAATAGCTTCCCAAAGTGGACAAGCATTTGTAACATTCGCGGTCGTACGTCGTTTAATAATAATGCTATGGAGAGGTATTCTCTAGAGAATAAGGAGTAAAATACATTATTAAACATATATGTCTATTTATGTCAAGGAAATTCTCTGGTAAAGAGGAGTTTTACCGAAGGGAAGCAATCAGTAGAAGGATTTTAGGCGAATGAAACACAGTACGCAGATGATAGGAACCCTTATCAATAGAAAAGAGGAGACGCCTTGAAACCTAGGCAGACCATTCAACGCAACCTATCACAACCTCGCCTCATCGTACTCACACTCACGTTCACCGCATTGGTACTTTCGCTCTTCGCGATTGCCCCAATGGTGGCTCAACCGTCCACGTCGGAACCAACAACCTCCTCAACAACGAACCACCTCTCATCACTTTTTTCGCCGTCGGTCGCCGAAGCTGCTCCTGCGCCCGGCAGCCCGGCCAATGCCACCGCCCCGACATTCAACGAGCTTGCCTATCCGTCGAAGGCCATCACGGTGACGGGGAAGGTGATCAGCGAATGTGGTAGCGACCCCATCGAGGGCGCGACCGTTCGTATGATCGCCACGGATTTATACAATGGTGATATCTACGGCGATGGTATCTACGGCTCTCCAGGTAGTTCCTTAGGCGTCGTGGAGACAGACAAGAATGGGAACTTCACCGCCGTAGCCGATTGGCCCTTTGAGAATATGCAGTATGTCACCCTAGAGATATCAAAGACCAACTACGCTCCACTTCTGCGTATCAGCGGAAACGCATATAACGTGGGGAATACGTGGCCCGGGGATACATGGAATCTCTATAGCATCTGGCTTCGCCCACAACGTTTTGAAATCAAGGGCACCGTCCTAGATGCGCTTTCTGAGCGGCCTGTCTCAGGGGCAGAAGTTGATCTTGAAGTGCAGGACAACCGAGAACCAATCTTAGGCCCCGTGGAAGTAGGAGGATGGTACTACCACCGCCTCTCTAAAACAACTGACTCACAAGGCCGTTATTCCTTTGCTGTCGATGTGGGCGATGGATTTGACCATGAAACCACCCTCACCTTCAGCAAAGATGGCTACGGAATGTTCTATAAGAATATATGGCCTGTGCCATATCCACAGTGTACTCCCATCGAAATTAATGTGGAACTCGAACCTACCTTCTTGCTGAAGGGTACGGTGGTTGATGCAGATACGGGCGACCCCATTGATACATACCTCCGTATCTCTGCATACAAGAGCATGCTGGATAGCCCAATCAATGTTGATGGCTATAGCTACTTCGATCTTGGTGAGACGGGAGCATTCTCATACACCCTCCTGTACCGAGAGTACCTTGACCACGACTACCGGCTGCAGTTTAGCGTCGATGGGTATGCGTTGCAGTTTTACGTTGAAGACCAGCCGGGTGTCCGAGACTTTGATGATGCTTCCTCGGTCAAGGCGGAGAAGTTTGGCACGATAGACCTTGGCAATGTCAAGCTCGTGAAGGGTGTTCCAATCGTTGCCGAGCTGACAAATGCAGTGGACAGCGAAGAAATCAAGTTCACGTCTAGCTTTGATGCGAAAGTCTACGACGAATCTGATTTCTATGGTGGTAACCTCTGGCTGGAGCCACAGAATGGGTGGAATGATGCCGGAGAATGGGGCAACCACAAAAACTACTACACCTCAACCCAGCGCCTCCTGCCTGGCAACTACAAACTGTTCTTCACCGGCATCGATGACTACTACTCCCGCTACTCTGGCAACAAGAACCGCCTTTCCGAGGCCGAGCTGGTGGAGGTGAAAGAGGGAGAAGAGCGTACCATCGTCCCAGTTTCCCTCTACCCCTACAGCCATATTCTTGGCTCGCTCTCCGATGCCAAGACCGGCGACGTACTCAAGGCTGAGGGAAGTGGAACAGATGCATATTTTGATGTAGATTTCTACGACCCCTCCTCTGGCAAGGATATGGGGCTTTCTGTAAAGGGCGAATACCGGTACGGAAGTGGTCGGTACAACTACAGGGATGGCGGGAGCCGAATAGACTCGTCCGGCCAGTACACCCTGACAGTGCGAGATGACCGCGTCCTCACGACGGAAAACTTCTTCATGCAGTTTGGCTCGCCTTCGGGTGGGTATCTCTTTGGTGGCATCTACCAGCCAAACTGGTATGACAACAAAGATACGATAAAGGATGCGAATACGCTCACCATAGAGCTAGGGAAGGACGTGACCTACAACGCGGAGTTCAAGCGCGGTGCGGTCATCAAGGGGAAAGTGGTTGATGCAGAAGACCCAGACAACCCCATTGACGGCGTAGAGGTTGTTCTTCGCGCCGCTGGCACCGATACGCGGATGGGTAGCCGCTTCACGGGCGAAACTGGTATCTATACCTTCACCAACGTAGCCGCGGGTGACTACACTATCGAATTCGCACCGGCAGTCGGAGAGTCCCAGGATTACGCCAGCGAATATTACGATAACCAAGACCGCGTGGAGCTTGCCGACATTATCGAAGTCTCGCAGGGTGATGAGAAGACCATCCCCACCGTCGACCTCGAGAAGAAAGATGTGCGGGATCTTACCGTCCAGCTGACCTACCAAGACCAAGACATCGTCTCCATGCCGGAAGTCGATGTCTCTCTGTTCAATGCCCGAACGGGCAAGTCAATTTGGGAAGATTTTGCTGGCAATCCGGATTCTCAGTTCTTTGACCCTGATTACAATGCCGTCTTCACGGTGACCAACTTGGCCCCCGGCGTCTACAAGATGTTTGTTGAGGCCGATGGCTATCAACCGCAGTGGTATGATGGGGTGTTGGGTTCTAAATATGATGGCTTCATCGAGCAGGCCACTGAAATCGACCTGACAACAGACGATAAAGAAATCACCATGGCGCTAATTGGCGAGCAGCGTGGTATCGGCACGCTCTCTGGCCAAGTGCGCATGGACGATAGCGGTGACCCGTTAGGGGGGACTGAAGTCCGGTTGTTGGATGCGTTCACGGGTGATAAAGTCCAGGATACGCGGACGTCGAGTCAGGATGGTCGGTATGAGTTTACCAACATCATGACGGGCGAATACAAACTCCAATTCGCCGGAAACGATACCTACTATCGCGAATATTACAACGACAAGCAACGCAAAGGCGATGCACAGGTCTTTGGTATCTTCGACAGCACGCCCATCCGTTCTATCGATGCCTCGCTTGGACGTGGCGGCTATATCCTCCTCACGGTGGTCGCATCCGACACAAACAAAGCCATTGCGGGGATGGATTGGTATGACATTCGGGCAGTCAATGCGAAGACGGGAGAGAAATACACCCCCGACGTTTACAGCTACACTGATTCCAACGGAATGACGACGATCAGTGGGTTGCCACCCGGCGACTATATGATCGAAACGGATGGTTTTAGTGAGTACCGCCCGTACGAAGAAAAGGCCACCTACAAGGTCGAAGCACAGAAGCGCACCGAAGTCACGATTGGGCTTGCGCGCGGCAACCGCTTGATTGGCCAAGTCTTCGACGCAGAGACAGACCTGCCAATTTCTGGTGCTGAAGTGCGGCTCCACTATGGTAATTTCGAGCAGCCAGTTGAGGGAGTGCCGTCTGTCGACACCAACGATGAGGGGTATTACATCTTTGAGGGTATCGAAGATGGTACCTACAAGGTGAGTGCTTCCGACTGGCATTACCATGAAGGCTTCCACGAGAAGGCAGAGACGTGGGAAGAGGGCAAACCCGTCACCGTGGAGAGCGGCACGAAGAGCGATGTTGATATCTCCCTCAAGCTCGACGAGCCGGGGACAATCAACGGGCGGGTGACACTTGCACCATATGGCCTCCCTGCCAAGAGTGTGAGAGTCTGGGTCTATGATGCCCGCACGGACGGCAGATTGGCTTATGCAATGACCGACAAGAATGGCCTCTACTCGGTTTCCAGCACGAGCATTGCGTCTGGCACCTACCTGGTTGAGTTCCGGCCGCCTCCTGGCACTGAATACGCAACTGAGTGGTATGACAACCAAGAGAGCCGCCGCGATGCAACCGACATCTCGCTGACCCCTGGCAAAGTGGTGAATGCCGATGCCGTGCTTGAGAAAGCACCGGGCGTGGTGGTTGGCCGTATCACGGCTGCTGACACGGGCTTTGTCCTCAACGACGTCAATGTGCATATCCACCGCGCCGACACCGGCGACGAGGTGGCGATGGGCCATACGGAATATGACGGCACCTACCGGGTGACTGGCCTGGTCTCCACCACCTACAAGGTGTTTGCCAAGGGGATCGATGACTACGCCAGCCAGTGGTGGAGTGGCAAGGATACCTTCAAAGAGGGTGATCCGCTTGCCTTCATTGGTGGAACTACACCGGTGACGAATACGGATCCCATCACGGACACCAATCCGATTACCGACACCAACCCCACCACGCCCACTCTGATGACGGTATTTGCACAACCATTTGCCGACATCAGCGCCACCGACCGTATGACCGCCACCGCCGACTTTACGCTGGACAAGGCGGGTATTAAGGGCCGCATCACCAACCAAGATGGCGAGCCGATGGTTGGTACGGTGCTGGAGTTCTTTGGGTCATCATACCCAAGTTCGGTGGTTGTCAAGGAAGACGATGGCTCATATGAGATCATTGGTCTTCAGCCGGGGATGTACACTATCAAAGCCACGCCATCGAAGGACTATCGCAAGAAGTATCAGGTGGCAACGACGTGGTATGGTGACACGACAAACCCAAGTCGGGCTGCAGAGGTGAAGGTTTCTTCAATGGGCCTCGCGACTGCCGATATCATCCTACAGCCGGGGGCAACGTTGAAGGGCCGCATCCTGGGCGACCCCGATGCAACCACGACCCCAACCCCCACACTCGCGGCTGATATGCAAGGGTTGTCAGATGTACTGGTGAAGGCATATGGTGCGTACATGTCGCTGGAGACCCTTTCCGGGGCAGATGGTTCCTATCAATTTGAGGAAGTGCTTGACCCTGGCTACTACACATTCTACTCGCAGACACCTCGCAAGGGCATAGCAAGCACCTTCCCAGACCAATACTTCGACCGCGTGACATCTTCCGAAATAGCCACCGAAGTTGAGCTAAAGAGCGGCGAGAACACCTTGGACATCCCCCTCTCGCCTGAACCGGACGAACTGCCAGCACGATTGGCCGGAACGGTCTACTACGACGAAACAGGGGCCGTGACATTTGGCACCACCGCAGATGTGAGCGGGACGGTCGTTGCCGATGCAAACGTCGATCTCTATCGGATAACGCGGGAAGGTCTTTCGCTAGAGAAGTGGGCAAAGACAGATCCTCAAGGCAAGTTTGAGATTGGCGAGATCAAGCCGGGCGAGTACAAAGTCTCGGTTCGGCCACCGATGGAAGGCACCGCCCGCAACGCGCCAACGCAATGGGTTGGGGCCAACGGCACCGTCAAGCGCGCCGACCAAGCTATGCTCGTCATGTTGTACGGCGGCAAGAAGACCATGCTCGACATCAACTTGCTGGGTGAGCCGCTCGATCTGTACGTGACACCGGATGGAACGGGGACGACTCCAGTGTGTAACACCGACCGCTCCATCTGTCTCGACTTCCCGGCCCTGGCGGTGAGCGATGTTATCAATCTCTCCTTCAGCAAGGTGACATCAGACGCCATCCAGGCCAGCAAGCCCTACACCGGCCCTATCGCCTTCTACTTCACGCTCAAGGCGTTTATGGCGTCAACCGGCGATGAAGTCACCTCCACCAGCGAGGTGTATACGGTGACGTTGACCTACACCGATGAGGAGCTGAAAGGCCCGCCGAGCGTTGGCGAGAACGGGCTGGTTGTCTACTTCTGGGATGAGGACAGCGGGGAGTGGGTCGACCCAACCGCCACCCCGTGGTGTACCTCTTCCGAGTGCGAACAGACGGTGGATAAGGTCAACAACAAGATCTACCTCCGCCTGGATCACTTCTCCGAATATGTCACAAGCTCGGAGGACTCGTGGAGTGGGTATCTCTATCTACCACTGATAAGTACCCAAACAACACCTGTCTCACCCACAATGTCGCTCCAACTTCCGTAGCTTGATAGCTTTTGGAGGACGTTCTTCGGAAACGTCTTCCAAGTGAGCACAAATTGGCAACGCCCATCCTCTTCGTGAGGGTGGGCGTCTCTATTGGCAGATGATGATTGAGAGAGATGAGAAAGGGTGGCGGGGAGAGGGCTATGTGTTGCGGCGCTTGGACAGCTTGGAAAGCCTGGAGAGCTTGGAGGGCTTGGAGGGCTTGGAGGACTTGGATGATCGCTGATTCTCCTCTCGCCCGTACTTTTCTATGTCACCTTGGTTGATAGTAAAGCGAGATTCCTTGAGGATATGCTCGCTCGGGGTGAAGTGAGCGGCAGGATCCTGGACAACGACCAGGCGCGGGCTATCGCTTTCGCAGTGGTACACCACATAGAGCCAATATGTTTTGCCAAAGCGGGCGGCTTTGAGCCATTCATTCGTGGTCAGCTTCACCGCGCCGGTTTTCTTGCGTCCTTTTACCTCGATATAGCGTATTTCCTGCTCGCCACGCAGCTCCTCGCCACATGAGCGCAGGTCGAAGCCGAGGCCATCTGCCTCAACGCTGTGGGGGGTGCGGCCCTGCTTTTCCTCATAGCGTTTGGCCACTTCGACCGCGATAGTTTCTGTTTTGGGGTCTTCCTCTTCATCTTCGCCGGAAAAGACATCCGGTGGTGGGAGCAATGCACAGATGCCAACAACCCGTGGCGGGGTGGCCAAAAATGACCGCGCGCGCTCAATCTCGTCCATTCGTTGTTCGAGGCGGCTCTCATGCTCTTCCAAACGTTGCTCCAACGTCCGCAACCCGATATCATACTTCTCCCCACTCCGTTCTTTCTTTTTCTCTTTCGCGATGTGTTCAGAAATGCGTTTTTTCTGCTGATTGATCATCGCTTGCAAGGAACGTTGTACATACTCCTCTTGAATATCGGTCTCACGGTCGCGCTTTTCTTGTATCTGTTGCTTGTAGGGCTGAGCAATCTGTTGCTGGCACCACGTCTTTGCCGACGAATCATCGCTCGCAATCGGTTGTAGCGCTTTGGGGAGGGCGTGGGTAGAGGAAGATGGTTCTCTGGTGTGCGCCTCATACCCCTCTTCTACCGGCTCCACGTCAAGGAGCATCAAAGGATCGAACTGCGTACACTGGCCATCAGGTGCTTGGTGTACCCCGACAAGCTTCTGCCCAGCGACCGCGCCGGTGCCATCATTCAGGGTTATCTCAAAGAGCCGAAATACCCCTTCCTGAAGCCGTTGACCCGCTACAAAGCAGGTTCCTTCCTTTAGTATATGGCCATATTGCTCCCGCACAAGAGAGAAGATTGCCTCAAAGAGGGGGTGTTTAAGCGTGATGAGGGTTGTATCGGGGTGTTCTTCGCTTAGCGACCTCTTGAAGATGACACGTGAGTAGGTATGGTTAATCTTGTGGCCTTTGGGAGCGACCTGCCGGATAAATTGCGGGATGTTGTTGATATTCCACACGCCGGTCGTCCGCCTATTGATGTTGCTCTTCAAACCTTTATCTTGGCAGAGCGTTCGGAAGCTCTCCACAAAGAAGTGCTCAACATATTCAGGCACCAATTGCCGTTCTTTGGAGCGCGTGACGCGGTTCTGGATCTTGTCCAGCGCCTCTTGCGTCATGACCTGCTCATCCGCAAGCGCCTTACTCAACCATTCTTGCGCCTCCTGATACCGCTTCTCATTGCGGCCAATGGTCTCCGAAACGGCCTTCTGAATTTCATCCAACGATTGACGCTCTTTGACCGCCTTTTGCACCAATTCAGCCAGCTCAGTGGCCGAGAGCAGGTCGCCTATCACATCGTAGACATTCTCTTTGCCAAGGTCGTGGCGCATCTGCTTGACCTTTTCAAGCAGGGTCGCCAATACATTGCCTTCGCGGGTGTTTGCCGCGACGAGGTTGAAGATGTGCGCGCTATACTTCTGCCCATAGCGGTGGATACGGCCCATTCGCTGTTCAAGGCGGTTGGGGTTCCAGGGGATGTCATAATTGACCATAAGACGGCAAAATTGCAGGTTGATGCCTTCGCCCGCTGCCTCTGTCGCCACCAATACCTGTGCGCCATGTGGGTCTCTGAAGTGGTCTTGTGCTTTTGCCCGCTCTTCTCTGCCCATCGTGCCATGGATCTTGGCAACAGTGAAGCCCCATGCCTTGAACTTTTCGACCAAGTAGTCAAGTGTATCGCGGTTTTCGGTGAAGACCAAGAGCTTTTCCCCCGATTCCCGCAACGTCCGTCCGTCATCCAAGGGGTCGTGCATCACTTTGTAAAGCTCTTGGAGCTTCCGCTCAACATTGGTATCTTGGTTATTGTCTCTTTGTTCGGCTTCTTCTTCTTGTTCGGCCTGCAGCGCAAGCTGATAGAGCCGTTCGACCTCCTTAATCTCTCTGCGTATCATCTCACTCTTCGACATATTCCCCTTAAGAGTTTCAGACAATGGCATTCCCAGGAATATATCTTCATCTTTCCACCGCTCTTCGTCGGTCTTATCAGTATCATCGTAACTTGCGTCTTCAGGGATGGGAGATTCTTTCTGTTCCTTCAGCTTATCCTGGAGTTTTTCCTGCCGCCGCTTCAACGACGTCCGAATGGAGCGCAAACTCGACGCCATCCGCCGCTGCAAGATGGCAAGCGCCAACCCAACGCTGTTCCGGGCACGTTTGTCGGTCAGTTGTTCGACAAGCTGATATCCCTTCGTGACATATTCGGTCAGATCGTTGTAAAGCTGCAGCTCTGCCCCCTGCAATTCATACCGAATCGTCTCTACTTTGCGGGGCGGGAAGAGCAAATTGCCATCGAAATCGACCAAATTCTCCTTCATCCGCCGCAGAAATATCGGCAAATCTTTCTGGCGGAGGATGCGACGGAGATCACTAGCCTCCCCAAACATATCGCGGTCAAGAAGCGAGAGGAGAAGGCGGAAATTGTCAACCTTGCCGCGATGTGGGGTGGCAGTCATCAGGAGGAAGTGGTGCGTATGATCCCTCAATAGCTCCCCTAGCTGGTAGGACTGGGTTTTACTAATGTTTCTGCCATATTTGTCAGCCGACATCCGGTGGGCTTCATCGACGACCACCATATCCCAATGGTACCCGTCAAGCGTTTCGCGTTTGCCCTCTCTTTTGGCCAAATCGATGGAGATAATTGCCTGCGGGTAGCGTTCCCACACCTTGTTCCCCGGGTTATCGCGAAAACTCGGCCCGCTCAGCACACTGAAATCTAGGTTAAAGCGGGTACTCATCTCCTCTTGCCACTGCATGGTCAAGTTGGCCGGACAAACAATCAACACCCGTTCAAGCACGCCACGAAGTTGTAGCTCCTTGAGCAACAGCCCCGCCATAATCGTTTTCCCTGCCCCCGGGTCGTCGGCAAGCAAGAAGCGAATACGGGGAAGCTCAAGCATATAGTTGTAGACGGCATCGAGCTGGTGGGGGAGTGGGTCTATCTGCGATATCCCAACCGCAAATTGCGGGTCATACTGCGCCGCTGCGCGGATGCGTTCAGCCATGGCGGCAAGCCGGAATCGGTGGCCATTCGCAGCAAACGAAGTACGTTGGACGTGTATGCTCTTGGGGTCGAAGGGTGCGCCATAAAACCGGTTTGTTTCTGTCCCTACTGCCTGAATGTGCAGGTGTGTGCCATCAAAGGAGGAATCCTTTAACGCCTTAGCAGGTTCTGGGATCTGCGGGCTGGTGAAAACCTCTCCCTCGCGGACATGGGGGATGTCGGAGCTTGTCATAGCTTTCTCCTCAATTATGACAGGGCAATTTAGGTCATTATACCATAGTAGAATGCTCTATATCCCCTCAAAAGAATATCGTACTTCCTCGTTTTGCCTTTGATTTGAGCGATTGATAGGGGAAAGTGGGGGTAAAAACCGAAAACCGGCATCGTTGCCGGTGAGTATTGCCATCATTGGTACTACTGCGTTGGGGAGGGATGCGAATGCGCTACGATGCGCCCACGATGCGCTGGCGGAGGAACCCCTTGAGGATAATCAGCACAGCGAACGACGAACTGAGGAGGATAATCGCAAGGGTGAGCGCCACATTCAGCTCTAGCTCAAACCCAAGGTAGATGGCAAGAGGCATGGTTTGCGTCCGACCGGGGAAATTGCCCGCAAAGATAATCGTCGCCCCAAACTCGCCAAGCGCTCGCGCCCATGTCATCACCGCGCCGCCGAAGAGGGCGGGCCATGCAAGCGGGAGCGTGATATGGCGGAAGGTTGTCCACGGCCCTGCGCCATCAAGTGCGGCGGCCTGCTCTACCTCACGGTCAATCTTCGATAGCCCAACGACGGCGGCTTTGACATAGAATGGTGCTGCAACGAATAATTGTGCCAAGACGACGGCCGTCTGCGAAAAGGCCACCTCAATCCCCCACTCACCTAGATAGCTGCCGACAATGCCCCGCCGTCCAAAGGCCATCAGCAGCGCCACTCCCGCCACAGCAGGCGGTAATACCATCGGGATTTCAAGCAGCGTCTCGATCAGCATGCGCCCTCGAAATTGGTAGCGCGATAGAATATAGGCCGTTGGTGTGCCAACTATCAACGCCACGACGGTGGTGATCGTGCTGGTCGCCATACTCAGCGACACAGCCTGCGCAACGTTGGTGGTGCGGAGATGGTGCCACAACAACAATGGCTCAACGTGCAGCAGCAACGAGACGATAGGAAGCACGATCAGGGCGAGCAGTGGGAGGGCAAGCACAATTACCACCAGGCGATGGCTGTGGCGGTGCAAGGACGGGAGGCGGTAGAGACGTTGGGTTGCTTGCTGTATGGTCATAGTCCTATTCCTGAACTGTTTTTCTGGCTATGGGAGAGTGCGGGCGGGAAGAAAGCCATGCTGCTCCAACACCGTCTGCCCCTCATCCGCCAACACGTACTCAATAAAGGTTTGGGCAAGTTCCGGGGCATCTGCATCGGTGATAGGAGCGATGGGGTACGTCGCGATGGTGTTCAATGCGTCTGGAATGGGGATCTGCGTGACCGCCTCGCGATCTTCCGGCGTGACATCCGACGAATAGACGATCCCCGCATCGCCCTCGCCCAGCGACACCTTCGTAAAAACTGCCTTAACCGTCTGCTCATAGGAAACGACGTTCTGCAGCACCTGCTCGCGGTAGTCGGCCCCCAACGAGGAACGTTCATCTGCAGTACTCGCCTTTTCCAGGAAGAGCTGCGTATACCCGCCAACCGGCACCTCTTGCGCGGCTAGGATAAGCTTCAACCCCGGCTTGGTCAGATCCTGCAGTCCTTCCACCGCTACATCACTCTTCGTGCTCACCACGGCGACCAGGCGGTTGTACGCAAACACCTGTTGCGTCTCGCTGACAACCCGCCCCGCCTCGACCGCCGCCTGCATCTGCTTGACGTTGGCAGAAGCAAAGACATCGGCAGGCGCGCCTTGGGCAAGCTGTCTGGCAAGCTGCTGCGAACCGGCGAAGTTGAGCACGACCTCTACCCCAGGGTTTGCCGCCTCAAACTCCTCCGCCAGCACTTGGTAGGACTCGGTGAGCGAGGCGGCGGCGAAGACCGTCACCGTCTGCGTACCACCGCCCTGCGTATTGCTGCACCCCGCCAAGAACACCATTGCCGTGCTCAATATGGCTGCCAAGCAAAGGACGCAAAGAGGAAAGCGGCAGCGGGTAGAAACCCTCTGAAGAAGCATGGTTGTCCCTCCATTTCATATTGCCATACCTATAATGGCAATCTTCCTCTCTATTATTCCACGAAGCAATGAAGAAAACTATCCCTAAATCGACTGTAAAAAATGCACAAATATATAGGTAAACGGTATAGTGCAGCGAGGTATTTTTGTCATACACACTAGGAAAGAAGCGCAAAAAGTAACGTCACCCCGAAGAAAAACGCTGTTTTCGCTTATACCTGTACCATGTGTACAACCAGAAAAACAATACATTGGTAGGTTTTAGCCGTAGTATTCGCATACAATCTCCCCTACAATGGAAAGCACCAACACAAACTCCTGGGTTACGACGCCCACCCCCCGCACGATGATCGTGCACTGGTAGGATTTCCTCCTCCACGAGCAATGTTTCTGCTCAACCCACACCTGCACAGAGCATGTGCAATTCATCTTTTCAAACACACAATTCCCATGTATCTTTTTTCGTTTTTCGCTCTTTCTAGGGTACAGTTTTAAGGAGACATTGCTATGCGACAAGTTGCTTTCTATGGTAAAGGCGGTATCGGTAAATCCACCACGCAGCAAAACACGGCGGCGGCGATGGCCTCAATGGGCACCAAGCTGATGATCGTCGGCTGCGACCCCAAGGCAGACAGCACTCGCCTCATCCTCGGCGGCCACCGGCAAACCACGATGCTCGACAAGCTCCGCGAAGTAAAGCCAGAAGAAGTTGCCCTTGATATGGTGGTATCGAATGGCTATGGCGATATCCGCTGTGTCGAGTCGGGCGGGCCGGAGCCGGGTGTTGGATGCGCGGGCCGTGGTGTTATCACCTCCATTCAGACGTTGGAGAACCTTGGCGCATATAACGGTGTAAACGGCAGCGCAGTAGAGTACGTGTTCTACGACGTGCTTGGCGACGTGGTATGTGGTGGCTTTGCCATGCCCATCCGCGAAGGCTACGCCGAAGAGATTTACATCGTCGTGTCGGGTGAATATATGGCGCTCTACGCCGCCAACAACATCTCCAAGGGCATTAAGAAGTTCGCATCTCGCGGCTACGCCCGCTTGGGCGGTATCATCTGCAACTCGCGGCAGGTAGAGAATGAACAAGACTTGGTTGAGGAGTTTGCGCGGCGCATCAACACCAAGATGATCCACTTCGTCCCCCGAAGCAAGGATGTCCAACGCGCCGAAATCAACAAGCGCACGGTGGTGGAGCACATCCCCGACTCGCCACAAGCGGAAGAGTACCGCACCTTGGCCAAGAAGATCCAAGAGAATGACGAATTTACCATCCCCACGCCCATCACGCAGGATGAGCTGGAGGAATTGATGAAAGAATACGGCATCCTCGACTAGGGATACCGTCTCTCTCGCCCCTCTTCCCACTGCCTATTTGGCAATAGCGTAGAAAGACAGCACCATGACCCATAAATCGACCCAAAAAATGTCCCCCAAGACATCCGCCAAAGTGGCACACAAGCCATTTGTTGAATATCGTGAGGGACACTGCTCATCATCCAATCGCGCTGCTTCGGAGGTTTCGGAGCACCCCTGCTACAGCGAGCAAGCCCATCGGTCGTTTGGACGGGTACACGTTCCAGTCGCACCCGCGTGCAACATCCAGTGCAACTACTGCGTGCGCAAGTATGCGTGCCCCAACGAAAACCGTCCAGGGGTCACGGTGCAGGTCATCTCCCCCGAACAAGCGCGCACCGTCGTCGACCGCGCCCTCACCCTTGAGCCGCGTATACGGGTGATAGGCATCGCAGGCCCGGGCGATGCCCTCGCCAACGAGGAAACCCTGCAAACGCTTGAGATGGCACGGGACGAATTTCCCCAACTGGTGCGCTGTATGTCGACCAACGGGCTGCTCCTGCCCGACAAGGTCGACGACCTCTACCGGGCGCGTGTCACCTCATTGACCGTGACGATTAACGCGATAGACGAGGAGATAGGTGAGCAGATCTACCGTGCCGTGCGCTACCGCGGCAAGACCTACCGTGGCCGCGAAGCGTTTGAGCTGCTCAGCAACAACCAATTGATGGGGGTGAAAATGGCCGCCGAGCGCGGGATGATCGTCAAGGTCAATTCCATCTTGATGCCCGGCATCAATGACCAACATCTGGTCAAGGTAGCGAAGGTGGTCAAGGAACTCGGCGCGTACATTATGAATGTGATGCCGTTTATCCCCATCCCCGGAGCCAAGTTTGAAGATCGAGAGCCGCCATCCGCCGAATTGCTCGAACACGTCCGCAACGAATGCAGTGGTGTTCTTCGCCAATTCCGCAGCTGCACCCAGTGCCGTGCCGATGCGGTGGGCGTGCCGGGCGAGGATGGATGCGGTGGCGATCATCTCCAAGACCAGCTCTACGAAGACATCTGCACGCCGGTCAAGGGAGCCTTTCGTGCCGGGCTCCTCTGACCTAGACCTACCTAGTAGGCCTATCAGGAAGGTACACATCTCCCGCAAACCGAGTTTCTCTGAAGTACGAAGGATATAGATTATGTTATTGAAATGCGATAAAACCATCCCAGAACGCGCGAAACATATGGCCGTCAAGGGGAGTTGTGGGACTTCTCCCAGCGGCGGGTGCCCTGTCCTCTCCAACGTCCAGACCGTCCCCGGCGATATGACCGAGCGTGGCTGCACCTACGCCGGCTGTCGTGGGGTGGTAGGCGGGCCAGTCAAAGACGTCATTCAGTTGACGCACGGGCCGGTCGGCTGCTCATTCTACTCGTGGGGGTACCGACCTCACTTGGCCGACAGCGACTTCCACGTGAAATATTCGTTCACCAGCGACCTGGAAGAGTCAAATATCGTCTTTGGGGGAGAGCAGCGGCTGTTGCAGAGTATCATCGAAGCGGCTGAAGAGTTTCCTGAGGCAAAAGGCGTCTTTGTCTACAACACGTGCGCCCCGGCCTTGATTGGCGATGACGGGAAAGATGTTGCGAAGGTCGCTTCGGAGAAGATTGGCAAGCCCGTGGTCTTCTTCCGCTGCGAAGGGTTCGCAGGCGTGAGCCAGTCGTTCGGCCACCACGTCGGCAACGAGACGATTTTCAAAGACCTCGTGGGTTCGGTTGATCCAGAGGGCGACTACTCCCGCTCGATCAACATCGTAGGCGATTACAACATCAAATACGACATCCGCACCTTTGAGCACCTCTTTGAAGCGCTTGGCCTCAACATCATCACGCGCTTTACCGGCAACGTGTCGGTAGATGAAATCAAGATTATGCACAAGGCGGCGCTGAATGTCATCCACTGTGCCCGCTCGGCCACCTACATCGCCGATATGGCCAAAGAGAAGTATGGCACGCCCTACCTCAATGTCACGCTGTGGGGTCTTGGCCAGATGTCGCAAGCATTGCGCGATGTGGCGGCGTTCTTCGGGCTAGAGGAAAAGGCTGAGGAGGTCATTGAGAAAGAGCTGGCCAAGGTGATGCCTGCCATTGAGTATTACCGCAGCCGACTGCAAGGTAAGAAGGTCTTCATCTACCAAGGCGGGCCGCGGGCGTGGCACTGGCCAGAACTTCTCAAAGAACTGGGGATGGACGTGATTGCCGCGGCGACGACCTTCGGCCACGAAGATGACTACGATAAGATTTTTGAGCGCGTCAACGACGGGACGTTGGTGATTGATAACCCCAACGCGCCGGAATTAGAGGAGATATTGCTCACCTATAAGCCAGATCTCTTCATTTCAGGGAACAAAGAGCGGTACATCGCCTACAAGCTGGGCGTGCCGTTCGTCAATGGGCACACCTACGACACCGGCCCCTACGCAGGCTTTGTCGGGATGGTCAACTTCGCTCGCGATATGGATCGCGCCCTGAATGCGTCGGTCTGGAAGCTCGCGCAGCAGAAGGCCCGCCCGATGCCGCAAGTGGTTGCCTAGCCTTCGTGTCGGCCTGGTGATGGGCAACGGAGCCTGTCGCCCCCAAACGTTAAACGTTACCAGTGAAACGTTCCTCGTATCCGTTCCCATCAACAGATGGTCTGTAGTAAAAGAGAGAGCTATCGTTATGACAAACATACCTGTAACCACTACGACCCCCGCCGTTGAGAAAGCCAAAGCGACGGTTTCCCGGCAAAAGCGGCTCGTATCAATTAACCCCACCCGCACCTGTGCACCTATCGGGGCCATGCTCGCCACCTATGGTATCCACGGGGCGATTACCATCAACCACGGCTCCCAAGGATGTGCCACCTACCCCCGGCACCAAATCACCCGCCACACCCGCGAACCTTGTGAGGTCGCTACCACCTCTTTGACGGAACATAGCGCGGTCTACGGCGGTCGGGAGCACCTGCTGACGGCATTGCAGAACATCTACGAGCGGTTTCACCCAACGATGATCACGGTCTGCTCCACCTGCTTGTCGGAGACGATTGGCGATGACATTCCCTCGATCATCAGCGAGTTCCAGGACAACTACCCGGAGATAGAGATCCCCATTCTCTCGGTCAATACCCCCTCCTACGTGGGCACGCACATCACCGGCTTCGACAACTTCCTCGAGGTGATGGCCCGGACGCTTCCCCAGCGCTCACGCCGAGATAATGGCAAGATCAACATCATCCCTGGGTGGGTCAACCCGGGCGACACCCGCGAACTCAAGTCGATGATGAAGCATATGGGCGTTGATACCATCTTCCTGACCGACTACTCGGAGACGTTGGACGGCGGCTTCTACAGCGAAAAACCCCACTTCGCCCGCGGTGGCACGACGTTGGAGGAGATCCAAGACTCGTCCAACTCCAAGGCGACCATCGCCCTGCAGAAGCACGTTGGTGGCAAGGCAGCGAATGTCTACGAGACGCGCTACGGAATGCCCTCCCACATCTTGCCAATGCCGATTGGGCTGGAGAACACCGACAAGTTCTTGCAGGTGGTCTCCGAAGCGACGGGCCAGCCCATCCCCACTGAGATAGAGCTTGACCGCGCACGGCTCCTCGACGCGATGATTGACGCGCATATGTATGTGACGGATATGAAGGTGGCGCTCTATGGTGACCCCGACATCCTTGAGGGGCTGGTACGGATGACGGCAGAGCTGGGGTTGAAGCCGCGCTTCGTGGTGACAGCGAGCGACTCCAAGGCGTGGGGCGAGGATATGCTGGCGCTTGCGGAAGAGCTAGACCTTGACACCACCTTCCTGATCAAGAGCGACCTCCACGAGCTGCACAAGCTCATCAAGGAAGAGCCGGTCGACTTCTTGATTGGCCACTCCAAAGGCAAGTTCATCTCGACTGACGAGAACGTCCCCCTCATCCGCGCCGGTTTCCCGGTTGAGGATCGGTTCGGCTATCACCGCCGCTCGATTGTCGGCTACCGCGGCGCGATGTACCTGGTGGAAGAGATTGTCAACACCTTCCTCAGCGCGAAGACGGTTATCAGCAACACGATTATGGATATGCGAGACCTTGATGGCTGCACGCTTGGCCCATCCACAAACGGAAACGGCAACGGCGCAGTGCACAATGGCCACTCTGTAAAGGCATAACACCTTCGATGAGCGAACGTAGCACGAATAGCACGAAAGATGGCAACGCGATGCTGCGGACGGGTCGGGAATACGCATAGGACTAGCGCTCCTTCCAACCACCCCGTTCGCACATCGCCAAAACAGGAAAGCAGAGGCAAAGATATGAACTTCGTTGAACACTTCTGTGATGAGAGTAATGGCAGCGGCGTCCTCTCGTATGAGGGGCCGGATGTGACCGAACGGGGGAACTTCTTGTGTGTGCAGTCAGCCCAGCAACCGCTCCACGTCTACCGACGAGTGGAGACCGATGAGCAAGTCCACCCCGCTGTGGAGCAGGTCGTTCACAATGGGGTTACCTACAAACTCGCGTGGATAGACGACGATCAATGGTGATAGTCTCTCTCTTCTATACCAGTTCCGCGCAAAACGGAAAGGTCGCGCTCTATCCGCAGGCGCGACCTTCACTTATTTCTGCTCCGCAAGGGGAGTTTCTTTCTATTTAAGGTGTTTAGGTGAGGCTGACGGCGGCGGTGTCGTAGCACTCGGAGTCGACTTCTGGGTGCTTGCTGCGGCTCCAGGCCTCCAACACGATGTCGGCGCATTCGGGGCAAGACTTGCCCGTGTGGTCGGAAATCGTGGACATAAGAGCCTTCACCATGTTGATATCGTATTCGTTCACCATCTCATCAATGAGGTCTCGTCGCGCCCGTGCGTTCATCATGATGTTGTTTCCTTTCCTATATCTTTCGTTATGCTATGCGAAAATCTTTTTTTCGTTGCTCGCTATCGTTGGATGTATTTTATACCACGATCCCTCCCTTGTCAAGAGGTTTTTGTGTGGAAATCACGTATTTTTAGGCCATTTTCCTGGTAAAAGTATCCAATGGTAAAGAAAGGAAATGTAATACGTGAAGAAACAGGAGTATACCCTTACCCTACGAGTGCCAAAAGAAACCATCAAAAAACTTCGGACTATCGCAGAGTATAACTACTGCTCCGTTTCTGATATTGTCCGCGACGTTCTTGCTTCAGAAACACCCGAAGAGGAGCAAGAACACGTCTTTCTAGATGAGGAGCGCTGGAAAAAGGCCGTCAAGGCCCGCGACCGACAGCGATGTGTGGTGTGTGGCAGCTCCAACGACCTCGATGTCTACCCCGTCCAGCCGCTTGACAAAGGAGGCGAGCCAACCATCTCCAATGGCGAGACGCTCTGCTTCGACTGCCACAGCCGCCGTCAGCCCTACGAGCCGCTCATCAAAAACGGCCACGTCCTACACGAACGCATTCCCCGCTGCTGGATGAAGAAATATGCCGATTCGAAGGAGCAGGGGCGGCTCTTCTGGGAGCGCTACCTCGCCTGCTACCTCACCAAGCGCAAGCGCACGCTTTCCCCCATCGTCGAGTGGTATATGGAGACCTTCCTGCGCGATATCCCCGAAGAGGTGATCGTCCGTACGTTGGTTGAGCTATGTCCCTCGCCCTCAATCATCGCCGAGTTCCCCAGCCGCCACCATACCTCCCCTGATGAAGAGTTCCCGCCCCCGCCACTCGTGTGGTAGTGGGGCGGCGGCCTATTGACCCACCTTCCCCTTACGGTAACCTGATCTCACTCTTGGGAGCACATGTTTGTTTCTATGGTAGAATTGTGCCGGTGAATGGCCATGATGCGCCATACATCGTGTATGGTCGTGTATGATAGCGAGGGATATACGCTATGCAGAAGTATGTAGCCCTTGGAATAGGTGGGCTTACGCTTGATACTGCTGTGTTCCGCCAACAACGTGATGCCCCAAACCCACTCCGTCAAGGGGCGATACTTGTGGCGCTGATAGGGCTTGTGGTGGGTGTGGCGACGTTTGTGGGCGAGATGGGCGAGGTGATGCTCACACGCGACTATGAGGATGTCACGCAAACGCTCTACGATGGGCTTATCACTATGCCGTGGTATGAAGACCTCGCCACCTACGATCCTCGCTTTCCCGAGAACTTCCGCACCCAATTTACGACGATAGCAAACACCGTGCAGCTTTTCCAGAGCAGTGTGATGGGCGGGGCACTAAAAATCGTCGCCATCCCGCTCCTCTACCTTGCCACGTGGGTTCTCTATGGCGGGTTTGCCCATATCGTGGCGCGTCTGCTTGGCGGGGCAGCCACCTTCAACCAAACATTGGGCGCGACCGCCTTGGCATCAAGTGCGCATTTGCTTGGGGTGGTGAAACTTATCCCCTTTGCACAGCTCAGCGCGACAACCTTACTCGCCCTTATCGCCAGCTACCTCGCCCTGCGAGAGACTCACAACCTCCCCCCGCTTCGCACCCTGCTCGTGACGGTAGTAGGGGTGGTATTGCTGTGTGTGCTGCTCGTGCTGCTCTCCTTTGGAGTGGGGTACTTCCTGTCGCCACGTTTGTAGCCGAACGCAGGGTTTGAATACAGAGGAAATACAGAGGATAGGTTGTCAGCTACCCAGAGCTAAAGCACCTGGGCTTGTGCTCGCTCCTCCACCCG